>NZ_JBFUIK010000003.1:0-208111 GCF_056401915.1 Cellulomonas sp. P4_D11
CCGCAGCAGCTGCCGCCGCGCCGCCGACCCCCGAGGCGCCGCCGCCCGCCCCTGAGCCGCCGGTGCTGCCCACAGTGATCCGCCGGCCCGTCTCCCAGTCGACCGGGTCGAACACGCCGCCCTCGGTGCCTCCGGCCACACCCCCGCAGGCCGGCCCGCCGCCGTCCACGCCGCCACCGGTCCCGCCGGCGCGGTCGCCCGAGCCGTCCGCCTTCGACTTCGGCGACGTCATCGGCGCCGAAGAGGCCTCGACCCGGCCGACCCGGCTCCGCTTCGACCCGACCGCGCTGGTCCTGATCATCGTCGTGATCGCCGTCATCGTCGGGGTCGTCCTCGCGTTCAAGGCGCTCTTCTCCTCCCTCGACCCGTCCGGTACCCCGAGCGACGAGTCGTCGCCGAGCGCCTCGGCCCCGGCAGCCTCGGCCCCGCCTGCCGACGCTGCGGCCCCCCCGGCGGAGCCCGCGGCCCCGGTCGGCGGCGCCCCGGTCATCGCGTCGGCGACGACGATCGACCCGTCCGACGACGACGGGGAGCACCAGGAGGACGTCGCCAAGGCGTTCGACAGCGACCCGTCGACGTTCTGGTACACCCAGACCTACAAGCGGGACGACTTCGCGGGCTTCAAGCCGGCCGTCGGGTACGCGATCACCCTGACCGCCAAGACCACGGTCACCACGGTCACGCTGCACTCGAACAGCACGGGCGGCAACGTCGAGATCCGTGCGACCGACGCGGCGAACCCGACCACGGGACCCGTGCTGGCGTCAGGCCCGTTCGGTCCGGACTCCGTCTTCACGCTGAACCCGGCCACCGAGACGCAGTCCTTGGTCCTGTGGATCACCCAGCTCCCGACGATGCCCGACGGCTCGTTCCGGCTCGAGCTGACGGAGATCGCCCTCTCCTGAGGCGTCACCGGGCGGGTTCTGGAACAGATCCCGCCTAGGATCGGTTGATCCCGTCAGCCCAGCCGGAACGTCTCCGGCACGCCGAACCGCAAGGAAGTCCCCGTGACCGAGCAGTCCACCACCATCCGCGATCTCGTCATCGTCGGCTCGGGCCCGGCCGGCTACACCGCCGCGATCTACGCGGCCCGCGCGGGCCTGGCGCCGCTCGTCATCGCGGGTTCCGTCACCGCCGGCGGCGCCCTGATGAACACCACCGAGGTGGAGAACTTCCCCGGCTTCCCCGACGGCGTCCAGGGCCCCGAGCTCATGGAGGGCCTCCAGAAGCAGGCGGAGAAGTTCGGTGCCGAGGTCCTGTGGGACGACGCCTCGTCCCTCGACCTGACCGGTGAGATCAAGACCATCGAGACCCTCGGCGGCGAGACCTTCCAGGCGCGCGCCGTCATCCTGGCCACCGGCTCCGCCTACCGCGAGCTGGGTCTCGACGACGAGAAGCGCATGTCGGGCCGCGGCGTCTCGTGGTGCGCCACCTGCGACGGGTTCTTCTTCCGCGACCAGGAGATCATCGTGGTGGGCGGCGGCGACTCGGCCGTCGAGGAGGCCACGTTCCTCACCCGGTTCGGCAAGCGCGTCACCCTGGTGCACCGCCGGGACCACCTGCGCGCGTCGAAGATCATGGCCGACCGCGCCCTGAACGACCCGAAGATCGAGTTCGCGTGGAACACCGAGGTCGTCGCCATCCACGGCGAGAACAAGGTCACCGGCGTGACCCTGCGTGACACGGTGACCGGCGAGACGCGCGAGCACCCGGCGACCGGTGTGTTCGTCGCCATCGGTCACGTGCCGCGCTCCGAGCTGGTGCGCGGGCAGGTCGACCTGGACGACGACGGCTACGTGCAGGTCGTCGGCCGCTCCACCGCGACCAACCTCACCGGCGTGTTCGCGTGCGGCGACCTGGTCGACCACACCTACCGCCAGGCCATCACGGCCGCCGGCTCCGGCTGCGCCGCCGCGCTCGACGCCCAGCACTTCCTGGCGTCGCTCGGCGACCTCGTGGCGCCGGTCCCCCCCATCGAGTCGTACGTACAGGAGATCCGATGAGCGCCACCGCCCCCGTCACCGACGCCACCTTCCAGGCCGAGGTGCTCGATTCGACGATCCCTGTGATCGTCGACTTCTGGGCGCCCTGGTGCGGTCCGTGCCGGATGGTGGCGCCCGTGCTGGAGGAGCTCGCGGCCCAGTACGACGGGCGCGTGAAGATCGTCAAGCTCAACTCGGACGAGAACCCGCAGGTCACGGGCGACTACGGCATCGTGTCCATCCCGACGCTCAACTTCTACGCGGGCGGTGAGCTGGTGAAGTCGGTGATCGGCGCGCGCCCCAAGTCGATGATCGCCGAGGACATCGAGAGCGTCCTCGCCAGCGTCTGACCCCTCGCTCGAGAGCCCCCCGCCGCGCGGCAGGGGGCTCTCGTGTCGCTGGGACGGTGCACGGACCATCGACGGTCGCGTGCGAAACTCGGGTGCATGACTGAGCACCCGGTTCCCGACGGCGAGACGTCGGGCCCCCCCACGTCCTCCGCCGCCGGCACCGGAACGCGCCTCGACCGCTGGCTCGGTGCCTACGCCGAGCGCACGCACGGCATGCGGTCCAGCGAGATCCGCGCGCTGTTCGCCGTCGCCAACCGTCCCGAGGTCGTGTCGCTCGCCGGGGGCATGCCGTTCCTCGAGGGCCTCCCGCTGGACATCCTCGGCGACCTCGCCCAGCGCGTCGTGGCCACCCGCGGTCTGCAGGCGCTCCAGTACGGGTCCGGCCAGGGCGACGAGACCCTGCGCGAGCAGATCCTCGACGTCATGGCGCTCGAGGGCATCGACGCGCACCCGGACGACGTCGTGGTCACCACCGGCTCGCAGCAGGCCCTCGACCTGGTCACGCGCATCTTCATCGACCCGGGCGACGTCGTCGTGGCGGAGGCACCGTCCTACGTCGGAGCGCTCGGCGTCTTCCGGGCGTACCAGGCCGACGTGGTCCACGTGCCCATCGACGCCGACGGCCTCATCCCGGCGGCACTCGAGTCGACGCTCGCCTCGCTCGCCCGCGAGGGTCGCCGGGTCAAGTTCCTGTACACCGTGCCCAACTTCCACAACCCGGCCGGCGTCTCGCTGTCCGTGTCGCGACGACCCGAGGTGCTGGCGATCGCGCAGCGCTACGGCGTGCTCGTGCTCGAGGACAACCCCTACGGCCTGCTCGGGTTCTCCGGCGAGCCCAAGGCGGCGATGCGGTCGCTCGACGACGACGGCGTCCTCTACCTCGGCTCGTTCTCCAAGACCTTCGCCCCCGGCTACCGCGTCGGCTGGGTGGTCGCCCCCCACGCCGTGCGCGAGAAGCTGGTCCTGGCCAGCGAGTCCGCGATCCTCTGCCCGTCCAACGCCTCACAGATCGCGATCTCGACGTACCTGGCCACCTGCGACTGGCAGGGGCAGATCAAGTCGTACCGCGAGCAGTACCGCGAACGGCGGGACGCCATGATCGCCGCCCTCGCCGAGCACCTCCCCGACGCGTCCTGGAACGTTCCCGACGGCGGGTTCTACACCTGGGTACGGCTCCCCGAGGGGCTCGACGCCAAGGACATGCTGCCGCGCGCCGTCACCGCCCGCGTCGCCTACGTCCCCGGCACCGCGTTCTACTTCGACGGCTCCGGCGCCGACCACATGCGCCTGTCCTTCTGCTACCCGACGCCCGACCGCATCCGCGAGGGCGTCCGCCGCCTCGCGGGCGTCGTCGCCGGTGAGCGCGAGCTCGTCGAGCTGTTCGGCACCACCGGGTCCGTCGGGCAGCGCGACGTCCAGTCGCCGGCACCCGACGTAGCCTGACCTGCACCTTCGCTTCTCGTACCCCGCCATCGGAGTCGTCCTGCCGTGACCACCGCATCGTCGCCCCGCGTCGTCGTCCTCGCCGGGGGCCTGTCGCACGAGCGCGACGTGTCGCTGCGTTCCGGTCGCCGGGTGGCCGACGCCTTGCGCTCCGTCGGCGTCGACGTCTCCGTGCACGACGTGGACGCCGACCTGGTCCCCGCGCTCGTGCAGCTGCAGCCCGACGTCGTCTGGCCGCTGCTGCACGGGACGAGCGGCGAGGACGGCTCCGTGCGCGACGTCGTGCAGATGCTCGGCCTCCGACTCCTGGGCACCGGACCCCGCGAGAGCCGCATCGCCTGGAGCAAGCCGATCGCCAAGACCGTCGCCGCACGCGCCGGGCTGGCCACGCCCGACTTCGTGACGCTCCCGCAGTCGCTGTTCCGTGAGCTGGGAGCCCGGCAGGTGCTCGACGCGATCGTCGGTCGGCTCGGGCTCCCCGTCGTCGTCAAGCCGTCCCGCGGAGGGTCCGCGCTCGGCGTGACCCTGGTGACCAGCGCCGAGGCCCTCCCGCAGGCGATGGTCGACTGCTTCGCCTACAGCGACACCGCCCTCGTCGAGCGGGCCGTGATCGGCACCGAGGTGGCGGTGAGCGTGGTCGACACCGGCAGCGGCCCCGTCGCGCTCCCCGCCGTCGAGATCGTCACCGAGGGTCCGTACGACTTCGACGCCCGCTACAACCCCGGGCGCACCGAGTACTTCGCGCCCGCCCGGCTCTCACCGACCCTCGCCTCGTCGGTCGCCGACGTCGCCGTGGCGGCCCACCGAGCACTCGGACTCGACGGCCTCTCCCGCACCGATCTGATCGTCGACGACGCCGGCATCGTCTGGTTCCTCGAGGTCAACGTCGCGCCGGGCATGACGGAGACGTCTCTGCTGCCCCAGGCCGCCGAGGCAGCCGGCCTGTCTCTCGGCCAGCTGTACCGGGCTCTGGTTGAGGCGGCATTGGCCCGCTGACCTGCGGCTTCGCCCGCCAGTGACTGGCGGCGGACGCCATGAGTCCCGGCCGCTTCGGTCGCAGAGTCCCGGATCTGTACATGCCTGCCGACGCCACATGTACGAATTGTGATCGGCCGGGTCACCGACCGCTCCTCGTAGGCTCCGTGTGCGGCGACCTGCTCATCGAACCCCGCTGGACGACGAACTGAGCCGGCAGGGGCGACCCTGCGGCGCCCGACGGCCGGCCCGCGCGGACTCACAAGGGACCCTGCCGCAGGGGTCAGCCCTTGAGCAGGCCCGGGTCCTCCGGTGCAAGGCTGGCGAGGATCCGGTTGAGGTCCTGGACGGACGCGAACTCGACGGTCAGGCGCCCGCGCGACTTGCCCAGACTCACCTTGACCCGGGTGTCGAACCGATCCGACAGCCGTGCCGCGAGGTGATCGAGAGCCTCGTTCTTCACTCCCGCCCGCGGCGCTGCCCGCCGGGCGGCCGGCTCCGCGTCTCCCCCGAGCGAGACGATCTCCTCGACGGCCCGCACCGACAGCCCTTCGGCGACGATCCGCTGGGCGAGCCGCTCGATCGCCGCTCCGTCGTTGAGCCCGAGCAGCGCCCGGGCATGGCCGGCGGAGAGGACGCCCGCGGCGACCCGGCGCTGGACCAGCGGCGGCAGCTTGAGCAGGCGCAGCGTGTTGGAGATCTGCGGGCGAGACCGCTGGATCCGGGTGGCGAGCTGCTCGTGGGTGCAGCCGAAGTCGTCGAGCAGCTGCTGGTAGGCCGCGGCCTCCTCGAGCGGGTTGAGCTCCGATCGGTGCAGGTTCTCCAGCAGCGCGTCGCGCAGCAGGTCCGCGTCCTCGGTGTCCCGGATGATGGCCGGGATCGTCGCCAGGCCTGCCGCCTGGGTCGCGCGCCACCGGCGCTCGCCCATGATCAGCTCGTACCCGTCGCCGGCGTCCCGCACGACGATCGGCTGGAGGACGCCGACCTCGCGGATCGACCCGACCAGCTCGTCGAGTGCGTCCTCGTCGAACACCGTGCGCGGCTGCTTGGGGTTCGGCCGGATCTGGCCGACCGGGAGCTCGGCGAAGCGCGCACCGGGCACGGGCACGAGCCCGTCGCCGTCGCTGTCGGGCGATTCCGTGACGCTGCCCGTGTCGGAGTCCACGTCGGCCGATCCGGTGGCCAGCTCGGGCTCCACACCATCGACGGCCGGTGCGTCCGCCGTCGCGTCGACCACGGGCGCTTCCACGTCCACGGGCCGCTGCTCGGTCAGGACTGCGGTGGCAGCCCCGCTCTCGGCTGTGGCGGGCTCGGCGTTCTCGCGCTTCGGGTCCGGGAAGAACACGTCGACCGGTCGCTCCGCCCCCGTGGGGCGCTGGCCGTCGAGACCGGTCGGGATGAGGGCTCCGAGGCCCCGGCCCAGACCGCGTCGCTTCTCGCTCACTGTTCCTCCTGAAGCACGGCCGTGGCCGCCTGGTGTTCGTGGGTGGTCTGCTGGGCATCGCGGCCGGGCCGCTGCCCGTTCGTGCGGGTCGACTCGTCGTGCACGTCCGCGTCGCCGCTCGCGCCTCTCTCGGCAACCTCGCGCGCGGCCTCGAGGTAGGCGAGCGCGCCGGACGAGCCGGCGTCGTAGGTCATCACGGTCTGTCCGTAGCTCGGGGCCTCCGAGATGCGCACGGACCGGGGGACGGTCGTCCGCAGCGTCCGCTCCGGGAAATGGGTCCTGACCTCGTTGGCCACCTGCTGCGCGAGGTTCGTGCGCGCGTCGTACATGGTCAGCAGGATGGTCGAGACGTGGAGGCGCGGGTTCAGGTGCGCCTGGATCAGCTGGATCGTCTTCAGCAGCTGGCTCAGCCCCTCGAGCGCGTAGTACTCGCACTGGATGGGGATGAGCACCTCGCGCGCGACGACGAAGGCGTTGACCGTCAGCAGGCCGAGGCTGGGCGGGCAGTCGACGAACACGTAGTCGATCCGCTCCTGACCGTTCGCCAGCCGCCACTCGAGGTAGGTGTCGAGCGCGTTCCGCAGCCGGGTCTCGCGGGCGACCATCGAGACCAGCTCGATCTCCGCACCGGACAGGTCGATCGTCGCCGGCAGGCACCACAGGTTCGGCACGTCCGGGCTCTCCTGCACGGCCTCCGCGATCGGCGCGCCGTCCACCAGCACCTCGTAGATCGACGGCGTACCCGCTCGGTGCTCGACGCCGAGTGCGGTGGACGCGTTCCCCTGCGGGTCGTTGTCCAGCACCAGGACGTTCAGACCGGACTGCGCCAGGGCCGCGGCGAGGTTGACGGTCGTCGTTGTCTTGCCGACGCCACCCTTCTGGTTCGCGACCGTGATGACTCGCGTCTGCGGAGGCCGTGGGAACCGACGCCCGCGGAGCTCGATCCGCCGGCGGGCGTCCTGCTTGAGCTCCGCCATCAACGGGGTGTCGTCGGACACCGCGGGCAGGCTCTCGACGAGCGCCGCGCGGCGACTCTCTTCCGGGTCCAGCTCGTGGCGCGGCGTCATGGGCGCGATGGTGTCACGGTCGAGCCCGTCTTCGCCGCGAACCTCGCCGTCGTGAACACGCGCGTTACCTGCCGGTTCGTGAGCAGGAGGGTCGACGCTCTCGACCCTCGCCGTTGCATCCTCGGTGGGTGTCCCAAGTGACGATCCGGCGACGACCACTTCTGTGGCCGTGCCATCGTCGTGGGCGCCTCCCTCACCATCACGTGGGCCATCGGCGCTGGCGGTGGGTGCGCGCTCGCCGGAGCGGGGAGGGTCCACGACTACGGTGTCGTCTTCTGGCCCTGACACTCGGTCATCCCATGATCCGTCGTGGTCGTCCGAAGCCGTCGCGATCGCTGAGGGGCGCTGCTCACTGTTCGTTTCACGTGAAACAACGCTCCCGGCCTCCACGCTCATGACGGACGACGAGACCTCGCCGCTGCCTCCGAGGTCGGACTGTGCAGCCTGAGGAACTCCAGTTGAGGTCACGGGGGCTTCGACGCTCGCAGCGTCATACGGTCGCCGGCCCTCCGCGGGCACGGCGGGCGCAAGCGGCAGATCCGGGGTGTCGGTCGTCGACTCGTGCGGAGGCTGGAACACGCGCGGGCCGCCCGGGTAGCCGGCACCGGCGGTGTCGAGAGGTGAAGCCCCTGCCTCGTGCTCATCCCTCGTCACAGGGGCTGGTGGGGCTGACACTGCCCCGGGCCCGTCCGCCGTCACAGGGTCCGCGGTCGCGGGACCAACGATCCCAGGCGCCCACGCCTGCGTGGGCTGTCCACCCTCCGCCAGAGCGCTCGGGGATGCGCTCGGGTCATTCGCCGTCGCGCCTCCGTCGGCCGCGACGTTCTCGTCGCCGACCAGCTCGTCGTGCCGACGCTTCTTCCTACCGAACACCAGGAACAGCCTCTCGAACGACTCGGACAACTCTCGTCACTTCGACCCCCTCGATCGTGGGTGCCTCCACCACGGACGCCGGGCCACCACCGAGCTTCCGGCCCACATGCTTGGCCGCCTCGATCTCCTCTTCCGCCCGGCCACCCTTGAGCGCGACCAGCGATCCCCCGCGACGCAACAACGGGAGCGCCCAGCGATACAGCTTCTCCAGCGACGCCACCGCCCGAACCGTCACGGCGTCAGCGGTGAGCTGCCCGTGCTCATCCTGCGCACGCCCGCGGCGGACGACGACGTTCCCGAGTCCGAGCTCTCCCGCCACCTCGCTGAGCCAGTCGGTTCGCCGCTCCATCGGCTCCAGGAGCACGACCTCTACATCGGGGAGCATCGACGCGACGACGATCCCCGGCAGGCCGGCCCCGCTGCCGAGGTCGATGATCCGCCCGGAGGTCGGCAGGAACGGCACCACCGCCGCCGAGTTCAGAAGGTGTCGCTCCCAGAGCCTTGAGAACTCCCGAGGTCCGACCAGCCCGCGCAGTTCACCCTCCCGCACCAGCAGATCGTGGAAGCCGAGCACCCGGGGCCACGCGTCGCCGAAGAATGGTTCCAACCGTGCGTCGCCGTCCAGAGGGTCGGCTCCGTCGACGTCCGTCGACCGAGCTTCCGTCACCGTCTGGTCCCCTTGGTTTCACGTGAAACGAGCTGCTGCACGGCTTGCCGCGTCGCTCGGCGAGCCCGACTCGGACGCCCGAGGCGCCCGGCGCCGACCTACCGTACCGTGCCCGACCACCCCAGTTCCCGCCCGCCACGGAGAACTGTGCACTTCGACGCACGTCACCTGGGGGCACGCGTTGAAAGGGCCGTGGGGCCTCGCATCGGCGAGCACATACACCGCAATGCACCGCCGTCGCCCCATCTCCCGCAGCGCACCCCAAGGGCCCCGAGTCGGCAGGCACGTGCGCCACGCGCACCGCCACAGGTTGGAGCTGTCACCGGCCCTCAAGGGACCGAACCGGAAGCCACGTGCACCACGACACCGCCGCGGCGCCCAGCTCCCTCCGGGCACTGAGGGACGCGAACCAAAGCCACGCGCACCCAGCACCGCGTTTGGCCTGCGGCTCTCTCCGGTCGCGAAGGAACCGAACCTGTGGCCCGCGGGCAACGACGCACCGCCGTAGGCCCAGCTCCCGCAGGCACCACTGCCGGACTGCGGCGCCGAAGCGCGGAAGAACGGAGCCTCTCCGTACATGGTCGACACGTCCTTCTGCGGCCGCTCAACACCGCAGCCGCCAACATCGGGCTGCCACGAGCGCGGTCGTGGTCGCGTTATGGCTCCCACTGAGGCCGCTTCATGTTTCACGTGAAACGCCGCCCACGCGTCGACGCGCCCGACACCCCCCGTCGCGGCCAATGCGCACCGAAGCGCGCCCACGATGCGGCAGGTCTTGTGCATCTTCTTCAGCGCACCACGTTTCTTGCGCGCTTCACCCGTAGCCCTGAGTCGACGGTGCCGTGAGGGGGCCAGCCCTGGAAGGTGAGGTTGTCCATGGCGGCGCCTCTGGAAGACCCGCCACACGTCCCATGGCGACCTGCCGGGTTGCCGAGTCCTGTGCCACTGCAAACCAGCGGCACCTCGCGCGAGGCGAGACCGTTCGAGGTCGACCTCCCTACCGCTTTGTGCGAGGACAGGACGCCTCCATTCGTGTGCCGGCTTCATTCGTGTTCCGACTTCGCTAGCCGACGCAGTTTCACGTGAAACAGCGAAGATGCCTCACACGGACCGGCCGACCACGGCCCTGTCGACCCCGAGGGGGGCCAGCCACGTCGAAACAGCCCGCAGCAACGGCTCGCCTGGAGCGAACCGCTCCGGCACCGTATACGCGGCGCCCCCAGACCAGATCAACTTGCTGACCGACCACCGGACTCGTGTACGGGCCCGACGTATTGCGGGCAGACGCGCGGGCCCAAACTTCTAGGGAAGCGGCTCGTTTCACGTGAAACGCGAGCCGCCACTGGCCGGCTCGGGCACCGGGCGCACCGGACCGCACAGCGATCACAGGCTCCCCTCGTGGCGCAGCATCTGACCGGAAGTAGGCGGGGTCGGCCGTCGAGTCCAGTCTCTGGGGCCCTTGACCCCGAGCGAGTCCGGGGCCCGGAATGGTCCACCGAATGCAGCACAGACGGAACGGTCGTCTGCGCCCCGCGTTGCTGAATTGCCGGCGCCCCTCGAGGTGTGGTGACCGCGGCGCGCTCGCTTCCCTGGGGTGGGTGCGAACCTCATCTCGCGACCGCCTATTGCAACCGCCAACGCGAGATCGGCCCGCGAGCACTCGTCGGTAGAGACCGAGTGCCTTCGAGCGCCACGCGCGGTGGTCGCCTTCCGCAGCAGCGCCTCACTGCCCGGCAAGTTTCACGTGAAACAGACGAGCCGATCTCGCGTACGCCAGCCGCCTGCTCGCAGGGCGACCCCGGTATGGCCGTGACTGTGCCGCACCCCGGCAATGCCGCGAGCTCGACATTCATGCCGCAGTTCGGGGCTGCGTCGGTCACGATGCCCACCGCGGGCCACGGCATACTTAGGGCGCACGACGAACCGACCTACGCCGCCGAGGCGGGGCGCGCTCCCGCCGCACAAGCTCTGGCGAGCAAAGCACAGACCGAGCTGCGGGCCCAGGGCCCACAGGGCATGAGCGGCTTCGGCTACGTGGCGACGACCTGGCGCCCCGACTCGACGCGATCACTGTTTCACGTGGAACATGCATCGCTCGCGCGTCATGGAGCGTCCACGGGGACGGGTGGCGGGACGACGAAGGGGCGGGCTCTCAGAGCCCACCCCTTCGACAGTCCGCGTTGAGCGGGTCGGTTTCAGACCATCACGCCGGACGGATCACCACGTGGCGGTTGGGCTCGACGCCGTCCGAGTCGCTCGTCATGCCGGCGCTCGCCACGGCGTCGTGGACGACCTTGCGCTCGAACGGGTTCATCGCGTCCAGGGCCACGGCAACCCCGGACTCCCGCACACGGGCGATCGCCTCGTTCGCGACGGCCACGAGCTCGGCACGACGACCGGCCCGGTAGCCGGCCACATCGAGCATCAGACGGCTGCGCTCGCCGGTCTTGGCCTGAACCGCGAGACGGGTCAGCTCCTGGAGCGCGTCGAGCACCTCGCCGTCGGGCCCGGCGAGACGGGTGAGGGAGCGGTCAGCGGGGTCCTCGGAGACGATCTCGACGGCGGCGCGACCGTGGTCGATGTCGATGTCGATGTCGCCGTCGAGGTCGGCGATGTCCAGCAGCTCCTCGAGGTAGTCGGCGGCGATCTCGCCCTCTTCCTCGAGGCGCTTGGTGCTGACCGTCTCGACGGGGGCGTCAGGCTGGGTCGAAGTCATGGAGTCTCTCCCGATCAACGTCGCGCGGGTGCGCTACTTCTTTGGCTTGGTGGGGGCGGCAGGCGCCGAGGAGCTGGGCCCGTCGGGTTCGCCGTCGCTCGGCGGGACAGGCCTGTCGGTGACGTCGTCGGTGACGACACGCGGCGGCTTGTTGCGGTCCTTGCGCTTCGGCTGCTGCCGCTGGCCGCGCGGCTTCTCCTCGATGAGGACGGTCGACGTCGGCGTGTCCTCGATGAGCGTGCCGTGCGACGCGGCCTTGCGAGCCTTGCGCTCCTTCATGGCGAGCTCGGCCTGCGAGCCCGGTGCCGGCATGCGCCGGATCGTGTAGAACTGCTGGCCCATCGACCAGAGGTTGGTGGTGGTCCAGTAGATGAGGACACCGATGGGGAAGTTCACGCCGGAGAAGGCGAAGATCAGCGGCAGGACGTAGAGGAGCACCTTCTGCTGCTGCGCCATGGGGCCCTGCAGCGCGGCGGGCGGCATGTTCTTCATGGTCAGCTGACGCTGCGTGAGGAATGTCGTCGCCGACATCGCGACGATCAGGACGGCGCTGACCACCCGGATGTGCCAGTTGTCGCCGGCCTGCATGAACGTGCCGGACAGCGGGGCGCCGAAGATCGTGGCCGCCTCGGCCTGAGCCGCGAGCTCGGGGGACATCGGGCCGATGGGCGGGTAGGCGCCGGACGCGACCTGCGGGAGCTCGATGAGCACGCGGAACAGCGCGAAGAAGATGGGGGACTGCAGCAGGATGGGGAGGCACGACGCGAACGGGTTGGTGCCGTTCTCCCGGTACAGCGCCATCGTCTCGCGCTGCAGGGCCTCGCGGGACGCGGGGTCCGTCTTGCCCTTGTACTTCTTCTGGATCGCCTGCATCTGCGGCGCGATGAGCTGCATGCCGCGCGACGCCTTGATCTGGCGGAAGAAGAGAGGGATCAGCGCGATCCGGATGACGATCACCAGGCCCACGATGGACAGAGCCCAGGCAGCGCCGCCGGCGGGGTCGAGCCCGATCGCGGAGAAGAGCGCGTGGAACTGGACCATGATCCAGGCCACGACGACCATGATCGGTTTCAGCAGACCGTCGAACCACGACATGTGGCAGAACTCCTCGTTGGGTCAGTGCGTGGCAGCAGCCACGTGGGAATGACGGTGAGCGGACCGTGCTGGTGGAACGTCGTCCACGCCACCCAGGTTCCACGGGTTGCAGCGGAGCAGCCGCCAGATCGCCAGCCGGGTCCCGCGGATCGCGCCGTGGCGCTGCACCGCGAGCACGGCGTACTGCGAGCAGGACGGGTAGAACTTGCAGGTGGGAGGCGTCATCGGGGAGATGAAACGCTGATACCCGCGGATCAGGAGAACGAGCAGCTGTGCCGGAGCACGCACCACCGCGCGGACGACCGTATGAAGAGTCATGGGATGACTACGCCTCGGTCCGTCGACGAGCCCGACGGGTCGCGGTCTTCAGAGCGGCGTCGAGATCTATGCCGAGCTGGGCGAACGGCCGGTCGGCCGACGCGGGCAGCGCCCGGATGACGATGCCGGCATCAGCGGGCAGGTCCGACAGCCGTGCCCGGACGAGCTCACGCAAGCGACGCTTCACGAGGTTGCGCGTGACAGCGGTTCCCACAGCCTTGGACACGACAAGACCGACCACCGGCCCGGTGGGCGAGTGATCGGTCCGTGTCGTCAGATGCACCACGAGGGTGTCCCGTCCGCCGCGCGCACCTCGGCGCACCGCCTGCTCGAAGTCGGCAGCGCGGCGCATGCGGTGCGCGGCGGACAGCACCGACGGTGGTGTCAGGCCGAGAGCTCCGCGCGGCCCTTGCGGCGACGGGCCGCCAGGATCGCGCGGCCGGCACGCGTGCGCATGCGCAGGCGGAAGCCGTGGGTCTTGGCCCGGCGCCGGTTGTTCGGCTGGAAGGTGCGCTTGGTCACGAGAGTCTCCAACTACATCGGGTGGGTCTCGCATGTGCCGCGCGACCAGGTTCAGGCTGCCGAGATGAAAGCTCCGGGACACACAGGCAGTCACACATGCATGCGTGCGGCGTCAGGGCGCGCCAGGAGGAGCCATCGATAAGGCTGCAATACCGTACTTCCCGCCGTAGTGGCCGGTCAAATGCGCGCGACTCGCCGGATCGATCCTCCCACAGTCGGCCCGAGCAGCGCGTTGCGGGCCCGGGGAGACGCGTCGCACACAGGGCGGACGTCACCCGGTCGAGCACTGCCCGCCGCACGGGGTGGCCACTACCATCGATCATCGCCGCCCGGGGGTGGCGGCCTGTGGACCACGACGTGGTGGACAGGACCGGGTCGCGGCGAGATCCACGACGACAGCTGCGCTCCAGACGCCGTCCTGACCAGTTCGAGGAGCCTCTGACTTCGGCTGGATCATCTGCTCACAGGTGTGGACAACTGTGTGGACAACCCGGGGTCGTGCCAGACTCGACCACCCACGCGAACGAACAGCCGAGGTAGCACGTGTCACAGGACGAAGAGCTCTCCAGGGTCTGGGGGCACGTGGTGTCGACCCTCGAGCAGAGTCCGGACATCACTCCGCGCCAGATCGCCTTCGTGCGGCTGGCGCGTCCGCTGGGTCTCCTCGACGGCACGCTCCTGCTCGCCGTCGGCAACGACCTCACCAAGGACTATCTCGAGTCGCGCGTGCGCGGCGAGGTCACGGTGGCCCTCAGCGCGGCCCTCGGACGCGAGGCCCGCTTCGCCATCACCGTGGACCCCGACCTCGCCGAGGACGCGCCGCCCGCGCTCCGCGTCGTCGGGACCGAGCAGCGGCACGAGCCCTACAGCCCGTCCCGGGACGAGCGCGAGGCCGACGAGGCCGACGCGCGTCGGGAGGCTCGCCCCGACCTGTCGCTCGTCGCCGACGACGAGGCGTCCGACCACGAGCCCCGGAACACCCGCCGGTACGGAGGTCGTGACGACGACAGACCCCCGCCGGCCAACCGCCGCCAGCCGGCCGAGCCCGCCCGGCTGAACCCCAAGTACCTCTTCGAGACGTTCGTCATCGGCAGCTCGAACCGCTTCGCGCACGCGGCAGCCGTCGCCGTCGCCGAGGCACCGGCGAAGGCCTACAACCCGTTGTTCATCTACGGCGACTCGGGGCTGGGCAAGACGCACCTGCTCCACGCCATCGGGCACTACGCGCAGAACCTCTACCCCAGCGTGCGCGTCCGCTACGTGAACTCCGAGGAGTTCACCAACGACTTCATCAACTCCATCAGCGAGGGCAAGGCGGGCGCGTTCCAGCGTCGGTACCGCGAGGTTGACGTCCTGCTCATCGACGACATCCAGTTCCTGCAGGGCAAGGAACAGACGATGGAGGAGTTCTTCCACACGTTCAACACGCTGCACAACGCGAACAAGCAGGTCGTGATCACCTCCGACCTGCCGCCCAAGCAGCTGAACGGCTTCGAGGACCGGATGCGGTCGCGCTTCGAGTGGGGTCTGATCACCGACGTCCAGCCGCCCGACCTCGAGACGCGCATCGCGATCCTGCGCAAGAAGGCCGGCAGCGAGCGGCTGCAGGCGCCGCCGGACGTGCTCGAGTACATCGCCTCCAAGATCTCCACGAACATCCGGGAGCTCGAGGGTGCGCTGATCCGCGTGACGGCGTTCGCCAACCTCAACCGCCAACAGGTGGACCTGTCGCTCGCCGAGATCGTCCTCAAGGACCTCATCACGGACGACCAGACCACCGAGATCACGGCGACGCAGGTCATCGGCCAGACCGCCGCGTACTTCGGCCTGAGCATCGACGACCTCTGCGGGTCCAGCCGCTCCCGGGTCCTGGTGACGGCGCGACAGATCGCCATGTACCTGTGTCGGGAGCTCACCGACCTGTCGCTGCCGAAGATCGGCCAGGCGTTCGGCGGCCGGGACCACACGACCGTGATGCACGCCAACCGCAAGATCCGTGAGCTCATGGCCGAGCGTCGCTCTATCTACAACCAGGTCACCGAGCTGACCAACAGGATCAAGCAGCAGAATCGCGGCTGAGACGCGCGCGAGCGCGTCCGGTTCGGACCGTTCTGACCGACCACTTCCCCATAGTTATCCACAGGCATCCACAGGGACCTGGGGATGCTTGTGACGGGATTCACCCGTTCGGCGCAACTGGGTCCGTCGAGCCACGGGACAACGCTCTGACCTGCACGGATGTCTCAACTTGGACATTTCCGGTCAATGTGCACGTTCACAAACAGGCATTCCGGGTGTCCAGCCATGAGACAACTCTCACCGTCGAAACGATCCGACGGGCTTGACCCCAACCTTCACCCTCCGGATGAGACATGCATGGGACGAATCTCCACACCTGTGGGTACACCTGTGGACGACGGTGGATGACCCCAGGGTGTCGTGTGGACGGAGACACCTCTGCCGGTGGACGTGGAACGGTCGGATCACAGCTCTCCACGACCGTCCACGGGGTGTCCGATCTGGCCCACAAGCGGCGTGCACAGCCATAAGCGGGGCTGACCTGCGCGGACGTCGACGATCCACACAGTGCACAGCACCGATGACGATGACGACACTTCTCTGTCTGATGGATCCACACACCGCCAGAGGGCCGAGCGGCTCCCGGGACGAACGACGAACGACACCGGTGTCGTTGTCATCCTCATGCCCGTACCGAGCGTCGGACCTCTCGCGTAGTGTTCGCCTGACGCCTTCCGACCGGACCTCCTCACAACCTGTGACGGCACGCCGGCAGGCCCGCACGACGAGAGGTGAGGCATGAGGTTCCGGGTCGACCGTGACGTTCTCGCGGACGCAGTCACATGGACGGCACGCAGCCTGCCCACACGGCCGCCGGTCCCCGTCCTGGCGGGTGTGCGCCTCGAGGCCGACACCACCGGCACGGTGCAGCTCTCGAGCTTCGACTACGAGGTCTCGGCGCGGTCGCAGATCCCTGCGGACGTGAGCGAGGCCGGCTCGGTGCTCGTCTCGGGCCGTCTGCTGGCCGAGATCTCCCGCTCGTTGCCGGACAAGCCGGTCGATGTGGTGCTCGAGGGCACCAAGGTCGTCGTGACCTGCGGCGCGAGCCGGTTCACGCTCCTGACGATGCCGGTCGAGGACTACCCGAACCTCCCGGTGATGCCGCCGACCACGGGCACGGTCGACGGCGACGAGCTGACCCACGCGGTCGCCCAGGTGTCCGTCGCCGCGAGCCGGGACGACACGTTGCCGCTGCTCACGGGCGTGCGCGTCGAGATCGAGGGCGAGAAGGTCACGCTGCTGGCCACCGACCGCTACCGGCTCGCGCTGCGCGAGCTCACGTGGAAGCCGTCGTCGCCGGACATCTCGACCGTCGCACTGGTCCGGGCTCGCACGCTCTCGGACGCCGCGAAGTCGCTCGGCAGCGCCGGCTCGGTGACGGTCGCGCTGTCGACCGGCTCGGGCGTGGACATGATCGGCTTCGAGGCCGCCGGCCGTCAGACCACCAGCCTCCTCGTGGACGGCGACTACCCCGCGGTCCGCCGGCTGTTCCCCGACGAGACACCCATCCACGCCGTCGTCGGCACGCACGCTCTCGCGGACGCGGCCAAGCGCGTGGCGCTCGTCGCCGAGCGGAACACCCCGATCCGCCTGTCGTTCAGCGAGGGCCAGGTCGTCCTCGATGCCGGTCAGGGCGACGACGCCCAGGCCTCCGAGGCGCTCGAGGCCACGCTGGTCGGCGACGACATCTCGGTGGCGTTCAACCCGCAGTTCCTGCTGGACGGTCTGGGTGCACTGAGCACCACGTTCGTGCGGCTGTCGTTCACGCACCCCAACAAGCCGGTCGAGTTCACCGGCCAGGAGACGCTCGACGGCGAGGACAACCCCGAGTACCGCTACCTGCTGGTGCCCATCCGCTTCGCCAGCTGACACGTCGGGCCGGCCGACAGTCGAACCGGCTCACCGTCGAACCAGCGCACAGTTGATCGGCGCACCGCCGCTCCCTGCGGCAGAGTGAGCCGCGACAGCCGAAAGCAGCACGGGGAACCGAAAGAGGCGCGGAATGCACGTCGGTCTGGTGGGTCTGGGCAAGATGGGCGCGAACATGCGGCAGCGCATCCGCGCCGCCGGTATCGACGTCACGGGGTACGACCGCAACCCGGACGTCACGGACGTGCCGTCGCTCGAGGCGCTGGTCGAGGCGCTCCCCGCGGGTGAGCGCATCGTCTGGGTGATGGTGCCGTCGGGCGAGATCACCGACGCGGTCGTGAACGACCTCGCCGGCCTCCTGACCGCAGGCGACATCGTCATCGACGGCGGGAACTCCTACTACCAGGACGACCTGCCGCACGCGGAGCTGCTGGCGGCGAAGGGCATCGGGTTCATCGACGCGGGCGTCTCGGGTGGCGTCTGGGGCCTCGCCAACGGCTACGGGCTCATGGTCGGCGGCGACCCGGAGCTCGTCGCGAAGGCGATGCCGGTGTTCGACGCCCTCCGGCCGGAGGGTCCCCGCGAGGAGGGCTTCGTCCACGCCGGCACGGTCGGGGCGGGCCACTTCTCGAAGATGGTGCACAACGGGATCGAGTACGGCCTCATGCAGGCGTACGCCGAGGGTTACGAGCTCCTCGCTGCGAAAGACCTGGTCACGGACGTGCACGGCACCATGCGCGCGTGGCAGCGTGGCACGGTCGTGCGCTCGTGGCTGCTCGAGCTGCTGGTCAAGGCGCTCGAGCAGGACCCCGGCCTGGGCGAGATCGACGACTGGGTCGAGGACTCGGGCGAGGGTCGGTGGACCGTCGACGAGGCGATCGACCTGGCGGTGCCGGCGCCGGTCATCTCGGCGTCCCTGTTCGCCCGGTTCGCCTCCCGCCAGGAGGAGTCGCCCGCCATGAAGGCGGTCGCGGCCCTGCGGCAGCAGTTCGGCGGTCACGCCGTGAAGCCCGCCGGGACCACGGGGCCCGTCACGGGTACGCCCCCAGCACGGTCGGTCTAGCCGGGACCCGATGTACGTCGCGCACCTCTCCCTCACCGACTTCCGCTCGTACGCGCAGGTCGAGCTCCCGCTGGAGCCCGGCATCACCGCGCTCGTCGGACCCAACGGGCAGGGCAAGACCAACCTCGTCGAGGCGCTCGGCTACATCGCGACCCTCGGCAGCCACCGGGTGCCGACCGATGCCGCGCTGGTGCGTGCGGGTACGACCAGGGCCGTGGTGCGGGCCAAGGTCGTGCGCGAGCTCGAGCCGGGCCACCCGCGTGCGTCGCTCGTCGAGATCGAGGTGACGCCCGGCAAGGCGAACCGTGCCCGGGTGAACGGGGGGTCGCCGACGAGGGCGCGGGACGTGCTCGGGATCCTGCGCACCGTGCTGTTCGCGCCCGAGGACCTGTCCCTGGTCAAGGGCGATCCCGACGGCCGCCGCCGCTTCCTCGACGACCTGCTGGTCCAGCTCACCCCGCGGGTGTCGAGCGTGATCGCCGACTACGAGCGCGTCCTGAGGCAGCGCTCGGCGCTGCTCAAGTCAGCGGGCGCGGCCCGTCGGGGTGGGGGTGCCGACCTGCGGACGCTGGACGTCTGGGACGCCAAGCTCGCGCAGACGGGCGCGCAGATCATCGTCGCGAGGCGGAGCCTGGTCCGGTCGCTGGCCCCGCACATCGAGCGGGCGTATGCGCAGGTCAGTGCGGGTCAGGGCGACGCGATCATCACCTACAAGGCGTCGCTCGACGCCGTCCTCGAGACCGACGACGACGCGGCGACGGCCGACCTCGTCGAGGCGCAGCTGCTCGAGGCGATGGGACGGTTGCGCACCAAGGAGATCGAGCGCGGGGTCAGCCTCCTCGGTCCGCACCGGGACGACCTGGTGCTGACGCTCGGCGGGCTGCCGGCCAAGGGCTACGCGAGCCACGGGGAGTCCTGGTCGTTCGCGCTCGCCCTGCGGCTCGCGTCGTACGAGCTGCTGACCAACGGCGACGAGATCGACGGGTGGGCCGGCGGCGACTGGGGACCGGACGGCGAGCCGGTGCTGATCCTCGACGACGTGTTCGCGGAGCTCGATGCGCGCCGCCGCGACCGCCTGGCCGAGCTGGTCGCCCCGGCGCGGCAGGTGCTCATCACGGCGGCGGTGGCCGACGACGTCCCGGCGCCCCTCGCCGGCGCCCGGGTCGACGTGATGGGCGGGGAGGTCGCCCGTGTCCTCTGACGACGGCGACGGCCTGTTCGTCGCGCCGAAGAACAAGCCGGTGGACGGCACTCCGCTGCGCGAGCTCGTCGACCTCACGCCCCCGCGCCAGGTCGCGCTCGGCGCGCTCGGCCGCGCGAAGGCCGCGGCCGCCCAGCGGGGCTACCGACCCGGCGACCCGGCGCGGCGCCGACCGCTCGTCCCGGTGGCGGTCGGCACGGCGGGTCCGGGTGCCCGTGACCCGCAGCTGATCGGCTCGACGGTGAGCGGACTGCTCGACCAGCTGGGCGGGACCTCGGACCAGGTGGCCGGCGTGCTCAAGCACCGGTGGTCGGAGCTCGTCGGACCCCAGGTCGCCGAGCACTGCGAGTACGTGTCGTTCGAGGGCGGTGCGCTCACGCTCCGCGCGCACTCGACGTCGTGGGCGACGCAGCTGAAGTTCCTGGCGCCCGCGATGCTCGGCCGCTTCGCCGCGGACCTGGGTGACGGCATCGTCCTGGAGATCACCGTGCTGAACCCCGGCGGGCCGCGGTTCAAGACCGGCCCGAAGCGGGTGGCCGGCCGGGGCGAGCGCGACACGTTCCGCTGATCGTCCGCCGAGCGACGAGTCCCGCACGGACACCTGTGGGAAAAGAGGGTCCAGGCCCGTCCACCAGGTAGACTGTGAAGGTCATTCCTGGCGCATCTGTGCCTGGAACTCCAGCGTCATGGAGTGATCCGACCCGGTGAAGTTCGGTCGGCGCCCTCCGTCGCGTGTGAGAGCTTGAGGAGCACCACCGCCCGTGGCCGAGCAGAGCACCCCCCCGTCCAGCACGACGAAGACCACCAAGGACGGCAACGGCGGGTACGACGCCAGCGCGATCACGGTGCTCGAGGGGCTCGAGGCGGTCCGCAAGCGCCCCGGCATGTACATCGGCTCCACGGGCGAGCGCGGTCTGCACCACCTGGTGTACGAAGTCGTCGACAACTCGGTCGACGAGGCCCTCGCGGGCTACTGCGACCACATCGAGGTGACCCTGCTGCCCGACGGCGGCGTGCGCGTCGTCGACAACGGCCGCGGCATCCCCGTCGCCATCCACCCGACCGAGGGTCGTCCGACCGTCGAGGTCGTCATGACGATCCTGCACGCGGGCGGCAAGTTCGGCGGCGCGGGCTACGCGGTCTCGGGCGGTCTGCACGGCGTCGGCATCTCGGTCGTGAACGCGCTCTCCACGCGCGTCGAGACGGTGGTCAAGCGCGACGGGTTCACGTGGCAGCAGGACTTCTCCGACGGCGGCAAGCCGCTGGGCGAGCTGCAGAAGGGCGCGCCGACCGACGAGAGCGGCACCTCCCAGACGTTCTGGGCGGACCCGGCCATCTTCGAGACCACCGACTACGACTTCGAGACGCTGCGCGCGCGCTTCCAGCAGTACGCGTTCCTCAACAAGGGCCTGCAGATCTCGCTCACCGACGAGCGGCCGGCGCACCTGGGCACGGGCGACGAGGTCGCCGGCGAGGACGAGCAGGCGGAGGGCGACCCCGCGCCGTTCCGGACCGTCACCTACAAGTACGACGGCGGCCTCGTCGACTACGTCAAGCACCTCAACAGCGCGAAGAAGGTGGAGGTCGTCCACCCGGAGATCATCGACTTCGAGTCGGAGGACACCGAGCGCCGGATCGCCGTCGAGATCGCCCTGCAGTGGACCAACGCGTACTCCGAGTCGGTCCACACCTACGCGAACACCATCTCGACCACCGAGGGTGGCACGCACGAGGAGGGCTTCCGTGCGGCGATGACCTCGCTGATCAACCGGTACGCGCGCGACAAGGGCATCCTCAAGGAGAAGGACGAGAACCTCACGGGCGACGACATCCGCGAGGGGCTCACCGCCGTCATCTCGATCAAGCTGGGCGAGCCGCAGTTCGAGGGTCAGACCAAGACCAAGCTGGGCAACACCGAGGCCAAGACGTTCGTGCAGCGGGTGGTCAACGACCAGCTCGGGGACTGGCTGGAGTCGCACCCGACCGAGGCGCGCGACGTGATCCGCAAGTCGATCCAGGCCGCGGCCGCGCGCATGGCTGCCCGCAAGGCCCGCGAGGCGACGCGGCGCAAGGGGCTGCTCGAGTCGGGCGGCATGCCGGGCAAGCTGCGCGACTGCCAGTCGAACCGGGCGGAGGAGTGCGAGGTCTTCATCGTCGAGGGCGACTCGGCCGGCGGTTCCGCGGTCCGCGGTCGCAACCCGCGCACGCAGGCGATCCTGCCGATCCGCGGGAAGATCCTCAACGTCGAGCGCGCGCGGCTCGACCGGGCGCTGGGCAACCAGGAGGTCCAGGCGCTGATCACGGCCTTCGGCACCGGCATCGGCGAGGACTTCGACCTGTCCAAGCTGAGGTACCACAAGATCGTGATCATGGCCGACGCCGACGTCGACGGTCAGCACATCCGGACCCTGCTGCTCACCCTCCTGTTCCGCTACATGCCGAACCTCATCACGCACGGCCACGTGTACCTCGCGCAGCCGCCGCTGTACCGGATCAAGTGGTCGAACGCCGAGCACGACTACGTCTACACGGACCGCGAGCGGGACGCCGTCATCGCCGACGGGCAGGCCAACGGCAAGCGGCTGCCCAAGGAGAACTCGGTCCAGCGCTACAAGGGCCTGGGCGAGATGGACTACCAGGAGCTCTGGGAGACCACGATGTCGCCCGAGCACCGCACCCTGCTGCAGGTCACGCTCGACGAGGCCGCGGCCGCGGACGAGATCTTCTCGGTCCTCATGGGTGAGGACGTCGAGTCCCGTCGCTCGTTCATCCAGCGCAACGCGAAGGACGTGCGGTTCCTCGACATCTGATCAGGAGACCGCACGGGCCACCAGCACGCACCGAACGTAAGGAAACACGTTGAGCGAGACCACCGGCAACGAGATCGAGCACGGCCGCATCGACCAGGTCGACCTGCAGCTCGAGATGCAGCGCTCGTACCTCGACTACGCCATGTCCGTCATCGTCGGCCGCGCCCTCCCGGACGTCCGCGACGGCCTGAAGCCGGTGCACCGCCGGGTGCTCTACGCGATGTACGACGGCGGCTACCGCCCGGACCGCCAGTTCTCGAAGTGCTCGCGCGTCGTCGGCGACGTCATGGGCAAGTACCACCCGCACGGCGACACGGCGATCTACGACGCCCTCGTCCGGCTGGTGCAGGACTGGTCGCTGCGCTACCCGCTGGTGGCCGGCCAGGGGAACTTCGGCTCTCCGGGCGACGACCCCGCCGCCGCCCCGCGGTACACCGAGTGCAAGATGGCGCCGCTGTCCATGGAGATGGTCCGGGACATCGACAAGGACACCGTCGACTTCCAGGACAACTACGACGGCCGCACCCAGGAGCCCACGGTCCTGCCGTCGCGCTTCCCGAACCTGCTGGTCAACGGCTCGGCCGGCATCGCCGTCGGCATGGCCACCAACATCCCGCCGCACAACCTGCGCGAGGTGGCCGAGGGTGTCCAGTGGCACCTCGACCACCCCGACGCGACGCGCGAGGAGCTGCTCGCGGCCCTGCTCGTCCGGATCAAGGGCCCCGACTTCCCCACCGGCGCGACGATCCTGGGCCACAAGGGCATCGAGGAGGCGTACCGGACGGGCCGCGGCTCGATCACCATGCGCGCGATCGTGCAGGTCGAGGAGATCCAGGGCCGCATCTGCCTCGTGGTCACCGAGCTGCCGTACCAGGTGAACCCCGACACGCTGGCGAAGAAGATCGCGGACCTGGTCAAGGACAACAAGGTCACCGGCATCGCGGACATCCGCGACGAGACCAGCGGCCGCGCGGGCCAGCGCCTGGTGATCGTGCTCAAGCGCGACGCCGTCGCCAAGGTCGTGCTCAACAACCTCTACAAGCACACGCAGCTGCAGGACACGTTCGGCGCGAACATGCTCGCGCTCGTCGACGACGTCCCCCGCACGCTGAGCATCGACGCCTTCGTGCGCCACTGGGTCACCCACCAGCTCGAGGTCGTCGTCCGGCGCACCGCGTTCAAGCTGCGCGAGGCCGAGGCGGACATCCACATCTACCGCGGGTACCTCAAGGCGCTCGACGCTCTCGACGAGGTCATCGCACTCATCCGCCGGTCCCCCGACGCGGACGACGCACGCGCAGGCCTGATGGCGATGCTCGACATCGACGAGCTCCAGGCCAACGCGATCCTCAACCTGCAGCTGCGCCGGCTGGCCGCGCTGCAGCGCCAGGAGATCCTCGAGCGCTACGCCAAGCTCGAGGCGGAGATCCGCGAGTACCAGGCGATCCTCGACTCCGAGCAGCGCCAGCGCGACATCGTCTCCGACGAGCTGGGCGAGATCGTCGCCAAGTACGGCGACGAGCGCCGCACGACGATCCTGCCGTTCGACGGCGAGGTCAGCGTCGAGGACCTCATCGCCGAGGAGGAGATGGTCGTCACCATCACCCGCGGCGGGTACGCCAAGCGCACCCGGTCCGACAACTACCGCGCCCAGCGCCGCGGCGGCAAGGGAGTGCGCGGCGCGCAGCTGCGCGAGGACGACCTGGTCGACCACTTCTTCGTCACCACGACGCACCACTGGCTGCTGTTCTTCACCAACCTCGGCCGGGTCTACCGCGCCAAGGCGTACGAGCTGCCCGAGGGCGGTCGTGACGCCAAGGGGCAGCACGTGGCCAACCTGCTCGCGTTCCAGCCGGGCGAGAAGATCGCGCAGGTGCTCGACATCCGCGACTACACCAAGGCCGAGTACCTGGTCCTGGCCACGCAGCGCGGCCTGGTGAAGAAGACCCGCCTCATCGACTACGACTCCAACCGCTCGGGCGGCGTCATCGCGATCAACCTGCGCGAGGACGAGGACGGGCTCCCCGACGAGCTGGTCTCCGCGCGGCTCGTCGACTCCGACCAGGACCTCATCCTCGTGTCGCGCAAGGGCCAGTCGGTGCGGTTCACCGCATCCGACGAGTCGCTGCGGCCGATGGGCCGGGCCACCTCCGGCGTCACGGGCATGAAGTTCCGCGACGACGACGAGCTGCTGGCCATGGACGTCGTGCGCGAGGACGCGTTCCTGTTCACGGTGACCGAGGGCGGCATCGCGAAGCGCACGGCGCTGACGGTGGAGAACTACCGGCAGCAGGGCCGCGGCGGTCTGGGCATCAAGGTGGCCAACCTGCCCGAGGCGAACGGCGACCTGGTGGGTGCGCTCGTGGTCGACCCCGACGACGAGGTCCTGGTCATCATGGAGCGCGGCAAGATCGTGCGTTCGGCCACGTCGGAGGTCAACGCGACGGGTCGCACGACGCAGGGAGTCATCTTCGCCAAGCCCGACAACGGGGACAGGATCATCGCGGTCGCACGCAACACTGAGCGACACCTGGCGGACGAGGCAGGTACCGTGGGCGCTGAGAATGGCCCGGTTTCCGACGGAACGGACGCCACGGACGCACCCGACGACGTCGGGACGCCCGCCGACGAGGCCGTGACCGACGAGTCAGCGGAGGACGCATGACCGATTCCACGCCCCCCTCGATCCCGCCACGCAAACGCCCGACGACGCCGACGACCGCAGGTCGCACGACGACGTCGGCGCCACGCACGGGATCGTCCTCGGCGTGGAACGAGCCGGCCGCCGACGACGCCGCGACGCACGTGCCCAGCCTCAACGGCAGCAACGGGACCACGGCGTTCACCGTGCCGGCCACCGTGATGCCTCCGACGGTCGCCCCGACCCGCACGTCGACGCGGACCGAGGCACCGGAGCGTCCGACCGCGTCGTCGACGTCGTCGACACCCTCGTCGTCGCGCTCGAGCAGCAACGGACACGCCGAGGCGGCGGCCACCACCTCGATATCTCCACAGGATCGTGACACCGCCGCCGCGGTGGTCGGCGACGAGCACGACCCGCCGTCCCCGATGATGGTGGCGGTGGACACCGCCACGGTCTGGCTCAAGAAGGCCGGCGTCGCCACGTCCGCCGCGTTCGCTGCGGCAACTCGACCCCGTCCCAAGGAACCGACCATGACGACCACCCCGGCTCAAGCCCCGGCGGCCAACCCGAGCGCCCCCCGGACGGCCACGTCGACCGAGAACCTCACGGGCGCGCGTCCGACCACGGGACGCATCCCGACGATCGGCCAGCACGGTGCACCTCGCCGGGTCCGCCTCGCGATCTCGCGCGTGGACCCCTGGTCCGTCATGAAGCTGTCGTTCCTGCTGTCGGTCGCGATCGGCATCATGATCGTGGTCGCCGCCGCGGTGATCTGGTTCACGCTCAACGGCCTGCAGGTGTTCACGAAGGCCGACAACCTGGTCACCCAGATCACCGGCACGGAGAGCGGGATCGACATCCTGCAGTACGTCGAGTTCTCCCGGATCATCTCCGGTGCGACGCTGATCGCCGTCATCGACGTCTTCCTGATCACGGCCCTCGCGACCATCGGCGCGTTCCTCTACAACATCGTGGCGGCGCTCGTCGGCGGCGTGCACGTGACCATGACGGACGAGTGACGACGGCCACTCGGTAGCCGGTTTGGGCGCCGCCCCTGGCCTGGGGTAGTCTCGTCCGGCGCCACTGCGGCGCATGCAGTGCACGGGCCTATAGCTCAGACGGTTAGAGCGCTTCCCTGATAAGGAAGAGGTCACAGGTTCAAGTCCTGTTAGGCCCACTCCCGACCCGTGGGGGAACCGATGAAGAAGCTCCTGCTCCTGGTGGCGCTTGCCGCCCTCGGATTCGTCGTGTGGCAGAAGTACGCACAGGATCGCGACGAGCGAGACCTGTGGGCAGAGGTCACCGACACCTTCGAGTGAGGCCCACGCCCTCGCTCACGGGGCCATGGCGCAATTGGTAGCGCACCTGCTTTGCAAGCAGGGGGTTAGGGGTTCGAGTCCCCTTGGCTCCACCCTGACACGTACGGCGGCGATGCCCGCCGACCGCGCGGCATCCTCCTGCTCCGAGCGGAGGTGACCCGTGCCGACGAAGATCCGCTTCACCGCGTCCCTCGACGCCTACGCCGCACCGAGGGGCACCTTCCGGGTCGTCGACGTGCCCGACCTGCGGTACCTGATGATCGATGGCCACGGCGACCCCAACGACTCGGCGGCGTTCTCCGAGGCGGTCGGTACGCTCTACCCCCTCGCGTACACGCTGAAGTTCGCGAGCAAGCGCGAGCTCGGTCGCGACTACGTGGTCCCGCCCCTCGAGGGGCTGTGGTGGGCCGACGACCTGGACGCCTTCACGGCCGCGCGGGACAAGACCCGGTGGGACTGGACACTGATGCTCCTGGTGCCCGACTGGATCGACGGGGCCGGGTACGCCGGGGCTGTGGAGCGGACCAGGGCGTCGAAGCGCCCGGCCCGGCTCGACGAGGTGCGCCTGGAGACCCTGTCCGAGGGGCGGTGCGTGCAGACGCTGCACGTCGGCTCGTTCGACGACGAGGGTCCGGTGCTCGCGCAGCTGCACGACGAGTTCCTCCCCGCGTACGGGCTGCGACCGACCGGTCGGCACCACGAGATCTACCTCAGCGACGCGCGCCGCGTGGTGCCCGAGAAGCGCCGCACGATCCTGCGGCAGCCGGTCGTCGCGGCTTAGGCGCCCAGGCCGAGCTGCTCCCGCGCGGCCTCGACGCCGACCAGGGTCACGTCCAGGCGCAGCTCGTCCGGCCGCGCGTCCCAGGCGGCCCGGTCGAGCACGTAGCGGTTGCTCCGCGCCGGCCGGCCCTCCCGGGTGAGGACGTCGACGCCGTTGGGCACGTACCCGAGGCGCCGCGTGACACCGTTCGACGCGCTGTTGTCCTCGAACGCGGACGTCGTCGCACGCAGGCCGTCGAAGCCCTCGAACAGCAGGTGCAGGACCATGAGGCGCATCCGACGGCCGATGCCCTGGCCGTGGTGGCGCAGGCCGAGCCACGACCCCGTCTCGGCCTCGCGGGTGACGAGGAAGTCCTTCGACATGAGCGCCTGCGTCCCGACGACCTCGCCCCCGCGCACGACCGCGAGCTCGAGGGTCCAGGCCTCCGGTGAGGCGGAACCGCGCCGGCCCCACTGGTACGCCAGCACGCTGCGCGCCACCTCGGTGGGCGTTCCGCGCGTCCACGGGACTGTGAACGGCATCGCGTCGGGAGCGTGCACCCCGTCGCCGGCGAGTCGCGCGAGGGCCAGCAGGTGCTCGTCGTCGAGGAACCGCAGCTCCAGGTCGCCGCTGCGGACGCGCAGCCCGGCCAGCGGCCACAGCTCGGTGAGGTCGGTCATCGCTGCAGGCTGCCGTCGCGGGAGTCCCCGGTCAACATCAATGATCTCCACGCGTGTCGGCGCCGTCGTCTAGGTTGGTCCGCTGTGACCGCACCCGTCATCGCCGCCCACGGCCTCACCAAGCGCTTCGGCGACTTCACCGCCGTCGACGGCATCGACTTCGAGGTGCCTCCCGGCGAGTCGTTCGGGCTGCTCGGTCCCAACGGCGCAGGCAAGTCGACCACGATGCGGATGATCGGCGCGGTCTCCTCGCGGTCGGCCGGTGATCTGCGGGTCCTCGGCCTCGACCCGGACACGCACGGGCCCGAGATCCGGTCGCTGCTCGGCGTGGTGCCGCAGGAGGACAACCTCGACACCGAGCTGCGCGTGCGGGACAACCTCATCGTGTACGGCCGGTACTTCGGCATCCCCCGCTCGGTGTGCGCGTCGCGCGCGGACGAGCTGCTGGGGTTCGCGCAGCTCGAGGAGAAGCGCAACGCGAAGGTCGACGACCTGTCGGGCGGCATGAAGCGCCGGCTCACCATCGCCCGCGCGCTCATCAACGAGCCGCGCATCCTCATGCTCGACGAGCCGACCACCGGCCTCGACCCCCAGGCGCGCCACGTGCTGTGGGATCGGCTGTTCCGGCTCAAGGAACGCGGCACCACCCTGGTGCTCACCACGCACTACATGGACGAGGCCGAGCAGCTGTGCGACCGCCTCGTGGTCGTCGACAAAGGCCGGATCATGGCCGAGGGCAGCCCGTCCAGCCTGATCCGGCAGTACTCGACGCGCGAGGTGGTGGAGCTGCGGTTCGGGTCGGACCGGAACGCCGAGGCCGCCACGCGCATGGCCGGGCTGGTCGAGCGGATCGAGGTGCTGCCGGACCGGGTGCTCCTGTACGCCGACGACGGAGAGGCGGTGCTCGAGCGCGTCGTGGACCTCGGGCTGCACCCCACGACGTCGCTGGTCCGCCGGTCCAGCCTGGAGGACGTCTTCCTGCGGCTCACGGGGCGGAGCCTGATCGAATGACGACCACAGTCTCCGAGGCCGCCGTCGCGGCCGCCGTCCGGCCCCGGCGGTTCGGCGCGTGGTACATCGCCGAGCACCAGCTGCGCGGGATGAAGGCGTACGGCTGGACGATCGTCGTCGGCTCCGTCGGCAACCCGCTGCTGTACCTGCTCGGCATCGGCCTGGGCCTGGCGACCTTCCTCGACCAGTCGGTCGCGTCCGGCGCCGACGGCCCGGTCAGCTACGTGTGGTTCGTCGCGCCCGCGCTCCTGGCGACCGCCGGGGTGACGGTGGCGACCGACGAGTTCACGTTCGTCATCATGGCCGGGTTCAAGTGGCGCCGGATCTTCTGGGGCATGAACGCGTCCCCCATCGCACCGCCGCAGATCATGGCCGGGCTCGTCCTGTCCGTGGTGCTCCGCATGCTCTTCACGACGACGATCTACTACCTGCTGATCGTCGCGTTCGGGGCGGTCGGAGATCCCCTGAGGGGCGCCCTGATGCCGCTGGTCGGGGTCCTGGCCGGCCTCGCGTTCGGGCTGCCGCTGATGGCGTTCTCCGCGAGCCTCACCGAGGACAAGGGTCAGTTCGCGCTGGTGCAGCGGTTCGTCTTCACGCCGCTGTTCCTGTTCTCGGGCACGTTCTACCCGCTGGCCACGCTGCCGGTGTGGCTGCACTGGGTCGGGTGGATCTCCCCGCTGTGGCACGCGAGCGAGATCGGCCGGGCGCTGTCCTACGGGTCGCCTCCGGGGGCATGGCCGGTCGGCTGGCACCTCGCCGTGCTGCTGGTCATGGCCGCCGTCGGGTGGGTGCTGGCGCGCCGCGTCTTCGTGAGGAGGCTCCGCGGATGACCGCCACCACGACCGCCCCGACCAGCGGCACCGCGATCAGCGCCCTGTACGCACGCAACGCGCGCTCGGTCGTCGCGCGGGGCCTGCGGGCGACCAAGAGCTCGAGCGGGGTCGTCGTCCTCTCGGGCTTCTTCGAGCCGGTGTTCTTCCTGTTCGCCATGGGTGTCGGGCTCGGGTCGTACATCGGCGACGTGGAGCTGCCCTCCGGCGGCTCGGTGTCGTACGCGGCCTTCATCGCGCCCGCGCTGCTCGCGGTGTCGGCCATGAACGGCGCGGTCTACGACTCCACGTGGAACGTGTTCTTCAAGATGCACTTCGGCAAGCTCTACGACGCGATGCTGGCCACGTCGTTGGGCCCGCTCGACGTCGCGTTCGGCGAGATCACCTACGCGCTGCTGCGCGGTGGTGTCTACGCCATCGGGTTCCTCACGGTCATGCAGGTCATGGGGCTCAACCTGGCGTGGTCCGCCGCACTGGCCGTCCCCGCGGTGCTGCTCGTGGCGTTCGGTTTCGCCAGCGTCGGCATGGCCGTGACCAGCTACATGAAGACCTTCCAGCAGATGGACTGGATCAACTTCGTGATGCTCCCGATGTTCCTGTTCTCGGCCACCTTCTACCCGATCACCGTGTACCCGGGCTGGCTGCAGGGGGTCATCAAGGCGCTGCCCCTGTGGCACGCGGTCGAGCTGGTCCGCGGCCTGACGCTCGGGGTCCTGGACGGTTCGATGCTGGTGCACGTCGCGTACTTCGTCGTGATGATCGTGCTCGGCCTGGCGTTCACGACCGTGCGGCTGCGGGCACTGTTCCTCGACTGACGTCCGACATATGAGACACCTGTCCCGTGTACGATTGGGCAAGTGATCGGGATCATCGACTACCGCACCGGTAATTCGCAGAGCATTTCTTATGCGCTCGAGCACCTGGGTGTCCCGCACGCGCTGGTGGCCAAGCCGAGCGAGTGCGACGAGGTCGACAAGTACATCCTGCCCGGGGTGGGCGCCGCCGGCGTGACCATGGAGTCGCTGGCCCAGGAGGGCTGGATCGATCACCTCGACGAGAAGGTCCGGGGCGATGGCCAGGGGTTTCTCGGGGTCTGCGTCGGGCTGCAGGTGCTGTTCGAGCACTCCGCGGAGGGCGATGTCGAGTGTCTCGGCTGGCTGCCGGGCAGCGTCCACGAGTTCGACCGCTCCGAGGTCCGCGTGCCGCACATGGGCTGGAACAATGTCGAGGTCCGCGGCGACCACCCGTTCTCGCGGTCATTCACGCCGGGCGGGTTCTACTATTTCGTGAATTCCTTCTACGCCCGGCCGGCGGACGATTCCGCGCTGGTGGGCGTCACCACCTACGGCCAGGAATTCGCCGCCGCGGTCGCGCACAAGAACATCATGGCGACGCAGTTCCACACCGAGAAGAGCGCGCGCGCCGGCCTCCAGGTGCTCAAGTCGTTCTGCGACCTCGACGTCAACGACCTGAAGGATCTCGATGCTCGCTAACCGGCTGATCGCCTGCTTCGACGTCAAGGACGGCCGCGTCACCAAGGCCCAGCAGTTCCAGGACAACATCGACGTGGGGGACCCGGCCGAGCTGGCCGACCGGCTCTACCACGAGGACGTCGACGAGATCGTCATCTACGACATCATGGCCAGCGCCCAGAAGCGTCAGATCGACCTGGCCATGGTGCGCAAGGCCGCCCACCGGACGTTCGTGCCGCTGACGGTCGGCGGCGGCATCCGGTCGCTCGAGGACATGCACGAGGTGCTGCGCGCGGGCGCCGAGAAGATCAGCATCGACTCGATGGCCGTGCGCAAGCCGGAGATCATCACGCAGGGGTCGGTCGAGTTCGGCCGGCAGTGCATCGTGCTGAGCATGCAGGTCAAGCGCGTCGACGTCACGGCCGCCATCCCCAGCGGGTACGAGATCGCGATCGACGGTGCGCGGACGTTCACGGGCATGGACGCGGTCGAGTGGGCGAAGCGCGGGCAGGAGCTGGGCGCCGGCGAGATCGTGGTCAACAGCATCGATCGCGACGGCACGGGCGCGGGGTACGACCTCGACATCACCGGCATGATCACGCAGGCCGTGTCGTTGCCCGTCATCGCGTCCGGCGGGGCCGGGCTGGTCAGCCACGTGAGCGACGCGTTCGCCATCGGGGCCACCGGCGCCATCGTCAGCTCGATGCTCTACTCGCCGCGCGTGGAGCACACGCTGTCGGTCGGCGAGATGAAGGCGCAGCTCGTCGAGCTGGGCGAGCGCGTCCGCCCGGTGCACAGCGCGGACTGACCGGCGTCGCCGATCGGACCTCCCGTGAGGCCGCGCGCATCGACAGGCACGACGAAGGGCGCCGCACCGGGTCGGTGCGACGCCCTCGCCGCGGTCAGGAGACCGTGCAGGCCACGCCGTTCACCGTGAACGACGTCGGCGCGGTGTTGGTCCCGGTGTGCGACCCGTTGAACCCGATGTCCGTGCTGGCCCCCGGGGCCAGGGTGGCGTTCCAGCCGAGGCCGGCGGCGGTGACGGCGCTGCCCGTCTGGGCCCACGTCGCGCTCCAGCCCTGGGTCAGCTGCTGGCCCGAGGGGAACGCGAACGCGAGGGTCCAGGTGAGCGGGGCCGTCGAGGTGTTGGTGAGCTTCAGGCTGCCGGTGAAGCCCACGTTCCAGCTGGAGGCGGAGTACGTCACCGCGCAGCTGCCGGTGGTCGTCGACGGCAGCGTGGTGAAGGTCGTCGACGCGCTCGCGGCCGAGACGTTGCCGGCCCCGTCCCTCGCCCGCACCGCGTAGGTGTACGCGGTCCCGGCCGTGAGTCCGGTCAGAGCGAACGTCGAGCCGGTCGCCGTGCCGACCACGGTGCTCGTGGCGCCGCTGACCCGAAGCACGTCGTAGCCGGTCAGGCCGCTGCCGCCCGCGTCGGTGGACGCCGCCCAGGTCAGCGAGGCGCCGGTCTGCGTGACGGCCGACGCCGAGGGCGGGCCGGGCACCGTCGGCGCCGTGGTGTCCGAGGCGGCGGTGGTGGTGAACGCGACGGACGTGGACAGCGACGAGACGTTGCCGGCCGTGTCCTTGGCGCGGACGGCGTAGGTGTACGCCGTGCCGGCCGTCAGCCCGGTGAGCGCGACCGTCGTCCCGGTGGCCGAGCCGACCACCGTGGACGTGGTGCCGCTGATCCGGAGCACGTCGTAACCGGCCAGCGCGTAGGTGCCCGCCGTCGCGGCCGTCCACGTGAGGGTGGCACCCGTGGCCGTGATCGCCGACGCGACGGGGGTGCCCGGCCTGCCGGGGGCGACCACGTCGACGGGCGGGGTCGACGTGGTGAACGTCCCGGTGGCGGAGGCGGCCGACTGGTTCCCTGCGGCGTCCTTCGCGCGCACGGCGTACGCGTAACCGGTGCTCGGGGTGAGCCCCGACAGCACGGTCGACGCGGTGGTCGTGGAGGCGACGAGCGTCGAGGTGGTGCCCTGCACCCGGTAGACGTCGTAGCCCGCAACGCCGCTGCCCGCGTCTGTGGACGCCGCCCAGCTGAGCGACGCGCCCGTCGCCGTGATGCCGGAGGCCGTCGGCGTGCCGGGCACGGTCGGCGCGGTCGTGTCGGTGACGGTGCCCGTGGGCTCGGTGCCCCAGATGAGCGTGCCGCCGTCGTAGAGCGTGATCGCCTTCGTCTTGGCCAGGGCCGTCGTGGTGAGGCCGGCGACGGAGGGGTCGTTGGCCGCGTTCCACGTGGAACCACCCGTCACCCGGAACTGGATCTCGCGCCGGTGCTGGGACTGCCCGCCCGGGTAGATGTTCTGGCCGACGCAGGTGATCTGCGCGTAGTAGAGCGACCCGCCCGCACTCACGGGCTTGGTGGTCTGCGGTCCGCACTCGCTGTAGTTGGCCGAGACCGTGAGGTTCGCGGCCGAGTCGCCGGCGTCGAGCGTGAACCAGTACCGCAGGGTGCCGTTCCGGAGCGACCGGGCCGGGAACGCCGACTGGTTGCGGATCATGGCCTTGACCTCGGTGAACGTCCCGCCGGGGGGCTGGTTGAGCATCGCCTCGACGAAGATCTCGTCGCCGTCGGGCTGCTCGGCCACCGGGAAGGTGGCCAGCGCGGTGCCGCCGTACTCCTGCGTGAGCCGGGCGAGCGCGCTGGAGAAGCCGGCGTTGTAGTCGGTGGCCACCTCGTTGGAGGTGTAGTCCGACCGGCTGTCGGTGTAGGCGTCGTTGGCCGACGACGGACCGCCGACGAGGGCGCCGTACAGGACGTGCCTCGTCGCCACGGGCGAGGTGATCGAGTCGAGCCACGAGCCGTGCGCCGTGCGGTGGTGCGGGCTCTGCGGCGGGTTGGCCCCGAAGCCGACGACGAAGCTGGCCTTGCGGGGGTTGTCGCCCAGCGCGTAGTTGATCTGCCGGACGCCGAAGTCGTGGTACCGCGCCTTGCGCGTGGCGTCGGTCAGCCAGTCGGAGTAGACGAGCGCGACGAACGAGGTGTTCGCCGCGTAGCGCAGCGAGCCCCACGAGTCGAGCACGGCCTGGCCGCCCGGCGAGTACGGCACCCGCTGGCCGTTGACGCCGACGGTCCAGTAGTCGAGCCACCGGTTGGCGTCGTCGACGTACTGCTGCTTGCCCGTCTCCATGGCGAGCAGGGCGTACATCGCGTACGTCTTGTCGTCCCACGCGACGGTCCACTTGTACGAGTGCGTCGTCGTCTGGTTCTCCACGCTCAGCTTCGAGTACTCCGCCTCCGCCTTGGCCAGGTAGGTGGCGTCGCCGGTCGCCTTGTAGAGCCAGTAGGCGCCCCAGACCAGCTCGTCCTGATAGCCGGACCACGACTTGTAGTACGCCGACGCGGCGGTGACGCAGTCGGAGTACGCGCCGCGGTAGGTGTCCGCGAAGGCGTACAGCTGCTTCGCGTGCGTGAGCAGCTTCGCGGAGTACGTCGGGTCGTCGGACCTGAACACGATGGCCGACGACGCCAGCGCGGCCGCGGTCTCACCCGCCACGTCGGACCCGGGGCACGACGCGCTGACCTTGTACGACGGCCGAGCCATCGTCATGACCTCGGCGGGGCCCCACCACTTGTGGTCGGCCTCGCCGTCGCCCACCTGGACGTAGAGCTCGTTGGGGGCGGTGTGCGCCTTGACGAAGTAGTCGTCCACCCAGCGCAGGTTGCCCTTCAGCTCGTCCAGCTGGCCCGCTCGGGTGTAGCCCTGCGGGGATGCGATGGCACCCCAGGCGAGCATCGTCGCGCTGAAGGCCATGGGCAGGCCGAACTTCACGTGGTCGCCGGCGTCGTACCACCCGCCCGTGAGGTCCTTGCCCACGTCGGCGCCGTCGGTGAGCGCGGAGTCGCCGCGCCACGAGACGGGGTTGTCGGCCGTCAGGTCCCCAGACCTCTGGGCCTCGTAGAAGAACATCGACTTCTGCAGGGCCTCGGCGTAGTCGTAGGTCGGGTCGGCGGCCGTGGCGGCGCCCGCCAGGGGCGCGACGAGCAGACCGGCGGCCAGGGTGAGCACGGTGCTGCACGCGATCGCGACGCGACCGCTGGTTCGGGGGCGCTGCATGGGGTCCTCTTCCACGGCACTGGGGACGACGGGGTCGGCGCGGACCGCCGGACGTCGCCTCGCTGCGGCCCGGCACGACGCGCCTGGCGCATCGTGCAGAGCCCGTCTGCCGAGGGTCAACGGCCAAAACGTTTCGGACAGCACGCGACCCCCGGTCCGTGGGGATCCGGGGGTCGCGGTGCGCTGCGCTCGACTCAGATGGAGGGGGTGTCGCCCTCGGTCGGGGTCGTCGTCTCGGTCGTCGTCTCCGCCGTCGTCTCGGTCGGCTTGGTGGTGCGGCGCGTGGTCGCCTTCTTCGCGGCCTCGGTCGCCTCGCTCACCTTGTCCTTGGCTGCCTCGGTGGCGCCGGCGACCTTCTCGGTGAGGTCGTCCTTCGCCTCCGAGACCTTCTCCGTGAGCGACTCCGTGGCCGCCGAGACCTTCTCGGCCGCCTTGCGGGTGGCGTCCCGGCCCTTGGCGACGGCGCTGCCGGCCGCCTCGCCGACGGCGTCCGCGGCGTCGGCGACCCGGGCGTGCGTCGTGCCGGCGTCCGTCGGCTCCCACGGCTCCGCCCACGGGTCCACGCTCGAGCGCGACCGGGTCCAGGCCGCTGCGGCGGCACCCAGACCGATGAGGGCGGCCAGCAGCCAGAACACCTTGGCGCCGGTGTGCTTCTTCTTGCCCGAGGCCTCGGCGGCCGCCGCGGCGAGGGACTTGGCGGAGCCCTTCCCCTTGACCGCTGCGGCGTCGGCTGCCTTCTCGGCGGCCGCTCCGGCCTTGGCCGCCGCCTCGTTCATCGCCGCGACCAGCCTGGGCAGGAACTCGTCGACGATCTTGTCGTGCGCGGTGTCGATGGCCGGCGAGACCTTGTCCGCGGCCGTCTCCACCTTGGGAGCGGCGGCCTTCACGCTCTCCTTGTACATGTGCTCCACCCGCGGCAGCAGCCAGTCGATGAACGCCTCGACCTTCGGGGTGGTCCAGTCCTTCGCGGTCGACGCGGCGTCGCCCGCCTTGGACGCGGCATCCTTCAGCGACTCGGCCGCGGTGCCGGCACTTTCCTTCGCGCTCTTGGCGGCGTCTGCCAGCGTGGCACCCAGGTCGGCCGCCTGGTCCTTCAGCTTCTCCGTATCCACGTCGATCTTGGGGCTCTTGGTGAACGGCATCTCGGCTCCCGGCTCATTCGGCTGCTCTGACCTCCCACTCTGCCACCGCGGGGGCGGCAGCGCAGGATGGTCTTGGGTCGAGACACTGGCTGTGGCCTGCGCAACCGCCGGATCACGGGTGTCGACCAGGGCCGCGTGCGAGACTTCTCGCATGTTTGCGACCCTGCACACGACCGCCGGAGACATCCGGATCGAGCTCTACCCCAACCACGCGCCTCGCACGGTGCAGAACTTCGCGGGACTGGCCACGGGGACCACCCCCTGGACCGACCCGACGACGGGCGAGGAGCGGACCGACCCGCTGTACGCCGGCGTCGTGTTCCACCGCGTGATCTCCGGGTTCATGATCCAGGGCGGTGACCCCCTGGGCACCGGCCGCGGCGGCCCCGGCTACACGTTCGACGACGAGATCCACCCGGAGCTCTCGTTCAACGAGCCCTACCTGCTCGCCATGGCGAACGCCGGCAAGCGCCTCGACCCCGCCACCGGCAAGGTGGGCGGCACCAACGGCTCGCAGTTCTTCATCTCGGTGGCCCCCACCGAGTGGCTCAACGGCAAGCACACGATCTTCGGCAAGGTCGCCGACGACGAGAGCCGTGCCGTGGTCGACGCCATCGAGTCCACGCGGGTCCGCCCCGGTGACCGTCCGGTCGAGGACATCGTCATCAACTCGATCACCATCGAGGACTGAGACCGCCATCAGCGGGTACTCCGAACCCGGAGCGTCGGGCGCGCCGGTCGCGCCGCCGGTCTGCCCTCGCCACCCCGACCGGGTGTCGTACGTGCGGTGCCAGCGGTGCGGCCGGCCCACCTGCCCCGAGTGCCAGCGGCAGGCCGCGGTCGGCATCCACTGCGTCGACTGCGTCGCCGAGGCCGCGCGCGCCCTGCCCACCACCCGGACCGCCCTCGGCGGCGTGCGTCACGCCGGGCGCCCGGTCGTCACGATCACGCTCATCGGGCTCTGCGTCGTCAGCTTCGTCCTGCAGCTGGTCATGCCGTCGTGGACGGCGCGGTGGCTGTTCTCGCCCGTGCTCGGGTACTACGAGCCGTGGCGGTTCGTGACCGCGGCGTTCCTGCACTCGCCCGGGCAGTACCTGCACATCGTGTTCAACATGGTGGCCCTGTGGTTCGTCGGGCCCACGCTCGAGACGACGCTCGGCCGCGCCCGCTACATCACCCTCTACCTCATGTCCGCCGTCGGCGGGTCCGTCGGGTCCGTCCTGCTCGCGAGCGCGACCCACAGCTGGTCGACCGCCAGCGTCGGGGCGTCCGGGGCGGTCTTCGGCCTGTTCGGCGCGATCCTGGTGATCAGCAAGCGCCTCGGCGGCGACGTCCGCGGCATCCTCGTTCTCATCGGCATCAACCTGGCCCTCGGCTTCGTCATGGCCAACATCGCGTGGCAGGCGCACGTGGGAGGCCTGGTCACCGGCGGCCTGCTCGCCTGGGCGTACGCGTACGCCCCGGTCCCCCGTCGACGGTTCGTCGCGGTCGCCGCCCCCGTCGCGCTGGGCGCCGTCCTGCTCGGCGCCACGCTGTTCGCCTACGCGTCGGTGGGCGCCTTCTCTTGAGCCCTGTCTCAGGGGCGCGCACAGGAGGTTTCGGCACCCCGGCGGCCGTCCCCACACTTGCCCACACCTGTGGAACTACACCGGTGTAGTTATCCACAGACTTGTGCACCGATGGGGACAACGACCGCGTTCGCGCAGGTCAGACGCGATGGCTGTGGACGGACCGCTGGGCGTCCGGGTGGGGACGACGAAGGCGCCGCCCGCAGCTGCGGACGGCGCCCTCGGTCACGGCGGTGGGCGGGTCAGCGCCAGCGGGTCGTCATGCCGAAGCCGGCGATGATGAGGACGAACCCGATGAGCAGGTTCCACTGGTCGATTCCCGGGATCGGGTACTGCGACCGCGTGAGGTAGGTGACGACGATCCACACGAGTCCGAGGATCATCAGGCCGAGCATCACGGGCAGGAACCAGGGCGCGTTGACCTTGGGGCCCGTCGACTTGGCGGGCGGCGGCGTGTACGTCGCCTTCTTGCGCGACTTCGACTCAGGCACGTCCGGTGCTCCTGTCCTGCGGCTGTGCGGCCCGGGGGCCAGGTGGGACCACGCGGGTGACGTCGTGGTCGGAGGGCGGTCGATCGTGGTGCGCCGGGCCCGCATCGTCACGGACGCGTCGCATCGTGACCTAGCGTAGTGCCCGCCCGTACCCGCGCCGTCGCAGGGCATCCCACCCGAGGAGCGTTCGTGACCGACCACCCGCACCGCGCCCGCCGCGTCATCGCGCGCGGCACGCTGTCGGTCGCACTCGTCCTGGCGCTGTCGGGTGCCCTCTTCGCGGCGAACGCCAAGTTCGCACGGGCCTCCGGCGAGCGGCACCCGCAGGACCTGCGGGAGCTGGCGCAGGTCGAGACGGAGCGGGTCACGCGGCTGTCCACCGAGGTCGACGGGCTGCGCGCGGACGTCGACGTGCTGACAGCGGACGAGAACGCGGCGGCGGGGACCGTCGTGGGTACGCCCAGCGAGGGGTACCTCGTCGAGGGCGGGCTCGTGCCGGTCACCGGGCCGGGCCTGACGGTGGAGCTCGACGACGCCCCGGCGGACTCGCCGCGGCGCGAGGACGTCAGCCCCGACGTGCTCGTCGTGCACCAGCAGGATCTCCAGGCCGTGATGAACGCCCTGTGGGCCGGCGGCGCGGAAGCGATGGAGCTCATGGACCAGCGGGTGATCTCCACCAGCGCGGTCCGCTGCGTCGGCAACGTCCTGCGGCTGCACGGTCGGCTGTACTCGCCGCCGTACGTCGTGCGGGCCATCGGGAACCCCGCCGACCTGCGCAAGGCCCTCAACGCCTCGCCGGCGGTCCAGTCGTACCTGCGCGACGCCGCCGACGTCGGCCTCGGCTGGTCGGTCACCGACGCGCAGCAGCCCTTCGAGCTGCCCGCCTACTCGGGCAGCACCGAGCTCACCGCGGCCACCGTCCCCGACGGCGTCGAGATCCTGCCCGGGCTGGAGGCCGCCGAGGACGAGGCGCGGGCCAGCAGGACCGAGGCCCCCCAGAACCCCGGGAGCACGCGGTGAGCGGCGAGACGACCACCGAGGCGACCCCGACGCGCGCCGCCACCGGCCGGGTCCGTCACGTGACCTACGGGATCATCGGCGTGATCGGCGAGCTCCTGATCACGCTCGGCGTCCTGCTGTTCGCGTTCCTCGTCTGGCAGCTGTGGTGGACCGACGTCGTCGGCAACCGCGCCCAGGCCGAGATCGTCCGCGAGCTGCCGTTCGAGCCCGTGCCCACGCCGACCGTCGGGGCCCCCGCGGGGCCGGTCATCGCGCCGCCGCGCCGCGACGAGCCGCCCGTCATGGCCGAGCCGCCGCATGCGACCACCTTTGCGACGATCCAGGTGCCGCGCTGGGACGGTGAGCCGGAGCGCCCGATCAGCCAGGGCACCGACCGTGCCACCGTGCTCGACGTGCTCGGCATCGGCCACTACGAGGGCACCGCGATGCCGGGGGGCGTCGGCAACTTCGCCATCGCCGGTCACCGGACCACCTTCGCCAAGCCGTTCAACCGGATCGCGGAGCTGCAGGTGGGCGACCCGCTCGTCATCCGGACGACCGACAACATCTGGTACGTCTACCGCGTGACCTCGACGGAGATCGTCAACCCGTCCGACGTCGGCGTCATCGCGCCCGTCCCCAACGACCCCGGCGCGGTCCCGACCGAGCGGATGATCACCCTGACCACCTGTCACCCGATGTTCTCGGCGCGGGAGCGGTACATCGTCCACGGCGTGCTGGACTACTGGGCGCCGGTGGCGGACGGGATTCCGACCGAGCTGGTCGGTGGCGCATGATGGGCACCCTCGAACTCGACGGAGGACGCTGATGTACGGATGGCTGTGGCGGCACACGCCCGGACCCGTCGCCGTGCGCGTCCTGCTCCTGGCGATCCTCGCGTTCGCCGTGCTGGCGGTCTGCTTCGCCTGGGTCTTCCCGGCGGTCTCGCCGTACATGCCCTTCAACCAGACGACGGTGGGTGAGTGACATGACGCGCATCCTGGTGATCGACAACTACGACTCGTTCGTCTACACGATCGTCGGCTACCTCAACCAGCTGGGCGCCGAGACGGTCGTCGTCCGCAACGACGCCGTGCCCCCGGTCGAGCAGCGCACCGGCTTCGACGGTGTGCTCGTCTCGCCCGGCCCGGGGACGCCCGCCGACGCCGGCCAGAGCATGCAGGTCATCCGCGACTGCGCCGCCGCCGGCCTGCCGATGCTCGGGGTGTGCCTCGGCCACCAGGCGCTCGGCGAGGTGTTCGGCGGGACCGTGACGCATGCGCCCGAGCTCATGCACGGCAAGACCAGCCAGGTGGAGCACAAGGGCGAGGGCGTGCTGGCCGGGCTCCCCGACCCGTTCACGGCGACGCGCTACCACTCGTTGGCCGTGGTGAACGGGACGATCTCCGACGAGCTCGAGGTCACCGCGACCGCTCACGGCATCATCATGGGCCTGCAGCACGTGTCGCTCCCGCTGCACGGCGTGCAGTTCCACCCGGAGTCGGTGCTCACCGAGGGCGGCCACCGCCTGCTGGCCAACTGGCTCGAGATCTGCGGTGACGACCAGGCCGTGGCCCGGTCCGAGGGGCTGCACCCGCTCGTCCGCCTCTGACCCACGTACGACGAAGGGGCCGCCCGCCGGGACGGCCCCTTCGTCGTGCCTACCTACGGAGTCTTGCCCGGGTTCGGGTTCCCGCTCGGACCCTTCGACACGTGGATGTCGATCTGCTGGTCCAGCGGGACCTCGTCACCCGCGGTCGGGTCGGTGCGGAGCACCTCGTCGACGGGCTTGTCCGACTGGTCGTCGATCCTGTTGAAGTTCTTCAGGCCCAGGCCCTGCAGCTCCGCGACGACCTGGTCGTAGGTCTTGCCGACGAGGTCGTTCGGGATGGTCGCCGTGGTCGGGGCGATGGCGATCTGCAGGTTGACGGTCCGGCCCTGCTTGACCAGCGTGCCGGGGGCGACGTCCTGCTGGACCACCGTGTCCGGCGTCTGCGTGGACTCCACCGACGACGTGTTGGCCTGGAGCTTGTTGTCGTTGAGGATCTGCTTGGCCTCGGCCGTGGTCTTGCCCGTGACGTCGGGCATCGCGACGTTGCCGGTGGAGACGAAGAGCGTCACCTCGGCGCCGGCCGCGACCGACTGCCCCGCGGGCGGGTCGGTCTTGGTCACCTGGCCCTGCGGGAAGGCCGGGTTGTCGTCGTCCTGCCGGTTGGCGGCGACCTTGAGCCCGGCCGCCGTGAGCGTGTCGACGGCCTCCTGCTCGGTCTTCCCCGCGACGTCAGGCACGGCGAGGCTCGAGGGCCCGGTCGAGACGTAGACCGTGACCTTCGACTCGGGCTCGACCTGCGTCCCGGCGGCCGGGTCGGTCTTGGTGACCGACTCCGCCGGGATGGTGTCGGACGGCTCCTCGGCCCGGACGAAGAGGAGGTCGGCGTCGGTGATCGCCTTCTCGGCCTCCGCCGCGGTCATGCCGGCCGTCGCCGGGACGGCGATCGTGTCCGGGGCGGCGTTCTTGTTCGCGTTGGCGACGAGCAGCGCGACGATGCCCGCGACGGCGAGCACGGCGATCGCGATGAGCAGCGGCAGCAGCCACGGCCGGCGGCGACCCTCGTCCTCCTCGTCGAAGGGAGGGTTCGTGGCGGCGACTGCCGCGCCGGTCGACGCCCACGGCGGGCTGGCCGGCGGCATGGCCTGCGTGGTGGCGACCGGCGGCGCCATGAGCTGCGTGGCCTCGGTGGCCGGCGTGGCGACCAGCGCGGCCGCGGCGAGGGCCCCGACGGCGGGCGCCCCGACGGCACCGCCGCGGACGGCGGCCTCGAGGTCGGAGCGGAACTCGGCGGCGCTGGAGTAGCGGGCGTCCCGCTCCTTGGCGAGCGCCTTGAGCGTGATGCGGTCGAGGGTGTCCGGCACGTCGGAGGCGAAGGTGCTGGGCACCGGCGCGGCCTCGCGCACGTGCTGGTAGGCCACGGCGACGGGCGAGTCGCCCGTGAACGGCGGCCGGCCGGTGAGCAGCTCGAACAGCAGGCAGCCGGTCGAGTACAGGTCGGAGCGGGCGTCGACGGTCTCGCCGCGCGCCTGCTCGGGCGACAGGTACTGCGCCGTGCCGATGACGGCCTGCGTCTGGGTCATGGTCGCGGCGGAGTCGGCCATGGCGCGGGCGATGCCGAAGTCCATGACCTTGACCGCGCCCGTCGGCGTCAGCATGACGTTCGCCGGCTTGATGTCGCGGTGCACGATGCCCGCGTGGTGGGAGTACTCGAGCGCGGACAGGACGCCGGCGGTGATCTCGACGGCCTCCTCGATGGGCACGGCGTGCCCGTCGCGAAGGATGTCGCGGACCGTGTGACCCTCGACGTACTCCATGACGATGAACGGGACGTGCGCGACGACGCCGTTGGGCTCCGTGAACACGTCCTCGCCGGTGTCGTAGACCGACACGATCGCGGGGTGGTTCAGGGCCGCGGCCGACTGGGCCTCGCGGCGGAACCGGTTCTGGAAGCTCGGGTCCCGAGCGAGGTCAGAGCGCAGGATCTTGATGGCCACCGTGCGACCGAGCCGGGTGTCGTGGCCGATGTGCACCTCGGCCATGCCACCACGGCCGATGAGCTCGCCGACCTCGTACCGTCCGGCGAGGATGCGGGATCCGTCGTCCACCACTAGGCGTCCTTTGCTTCCGTCGATGCCGAGCCCGCGGCGAGCGCTGCGGACCCGTTCTCGGTGATCATCCCATCCAGGGTGTCGCCACGAGGGTAATGGGCGGCCGTGGCCGACAGCCGGGTCTGGCCGCCCGGAGGCCCGTCCGCCTTGGTGAGCTGCGCCGCGAGGGCGGCGCCGAGCAGGCCGACGAGCAGGAGCAGGAGCGCGAGCAGGGGCCACGAGAGCCGGCCGGTGCGGCCCAGCCGGACCCCGGTGGTCGTCGAGGCACGGCGGGTCGCCGCCCGGCCCGTCGGCTGCTCGTCGGCGCGCCGGGTACGTCGCGGCGGGTAGGACGGCGGCGGTACCGCGGGGGCGTTGGCCACGGCCGCGGTGGCGAACGTGTCCGGTGTCCGGGCCTGCGTCGACACCAGCACGGGCACGCCCGACGGCGGGGTGCGCGGCACCAGCTTGTCCAGCAGCTGGGCCAGCTCCTCGCCCGAGGCGGGCCGAGCGCTCGGCTCCTTGGACAGCAGCCGGACGACGAGCGCGGCGAGCTCCTTGTCCACGCTCGCGGGCAGCGGCGGCACGGGGTTGTTGACGTGCGCGACCGCGATGTCGACGGCGGTCGGACCGGTGAAGGGCCGGTGCCCGACGAGCGCCTCGTAGGCGATGATCCCGAGCGAGTAGAGGTCGGACAGCGGCGTGGCGGGCTTGCCGACGGCTTGCTCCGGCGACAGGTACTGCGCCGTGCCCATGACCATGCCGGTGGCGGTCATGGTCACCTGGTTGCGGGCGAGCGAGACGCCGAAGTCGGTGATCTTCACGCGCCCCCCGCGGCCGAGCAGGATGTTGCCGGGCTTGACGTCGCGGTGCACGACACCGGCGAGGTGCGCAGCGTGCAGCGCCCGCGCGGTCTGCGCGAGGATCGGCAGCAGCCGGCGGGTGGGCAGCACGGGCTCGCGCTCGAGCAGGTCGGACAGCGGCTCGCCGACGACGAGCTCCATGACGAGGAAGCCGGAACCCTCCTGCTCGCCGTAGTCGAACAGCTGCGCGATGTTGGGGTGAGACAGCGACGCCGAGTTGCGCGCCTCCGTGCGGAAGCGCTCGAGGAAGCCGCGGTCGCCCGCGAACTCCGAGCGCAGCACCTTGACGGCGACCGGCCGGGCGAGGGCGTCGTCGTACCCCTCCCACACCTCGCCCATGCCGCCGACGGCGATCTGCCGGACCAGCCGGTAGCGCTCGCCGAGCAGGACGCCGGGTGCCGTCTTCATGAGCCGAGCACCGCCTCGATGACGGCCTTGGCGATGGGCGCCGCGACCCGACCGCCCGTGGCCTCGTTGCCGGCGTTGCCGCCGTGCTCGACCAGCACGGCGACCGCCACGCGAGGGGCGTCGGCGGGCGCGAACGCGGTGAACCAGGCGTGCGGCGCCTGGCCGTCGGCGGTCTGCGCGGTGCCCGTCTTGCCGGCCACCAGGACACCCGGGATCTGCGCCGCGGTGCCCGAGCCGCTCTGCACGACGCCGACCATCATGTCCGTCAACGAGGTCGCCGTTCCGGGCGACATGGCCGTCGAGTACAGCGTCGGCGGGGTCTCGGAGACCTTGCGCAGGTCGGCCGAGCGGACCGTCTGCACGACGTACGGCGTCATCAGGCGGCCGCCGTTCGCGATCGCCGACGCGACCATCGCCATCTGCATCGGCGTGGCCTGCACGTCGCGCTGCCCGATCGCGGACTGGGCGGTGATCGGGGCGTTCATGTCGTCGGGGAACACGCTCTCGACGACCTTCATCGGGATGGTGAGCCCGGGGTCGTTGAACCCGAACCGCTCGGCCTGCGCCTGCAGCGCGTCGGCGCCGACGTCCATGCCGAGCTGGGCGAACGCGGTGTTGCAGGAGACGCGCAGCGCGTCGGCCAGCGTGATCGGGTCGCTGCCGCAGCCGCCGCCGCCGAAGTTGCCGATGGTCGCGGTGGTCTGCGGGAGCGCCAGCTGGGTGGGGGCCGGCAGGGTGCTCGCCGGCGTGTACTGCCCGCTCTCGAGCGCCGCCGCGGCCGTGACCAGCTTGAACGTCGACCCCGGGGGGTACCGCTCGAGGGTCGCGTTGCTGCGCAGCGGGTTGCCGGGGGCCGACGCCAGCAGGTTGTAGGCGGCGCCGGCGGCCTTCGTGTCGTGCGAGGCCAGCAGGTTGGGGTCGAAGCCGGGCGTCGAGACGAGCGCGAGGATCCGACCCGTCGACGGCTCGAGCGCGACGACCGCGCCCTGCTGCCCCGCCAGCCCGTCGAGCGCCGCCTGCTGCGCGGCCGGGTTGATCGTCGTCTCCACGGCGGCACCCTCGGGCTGACGGCCCGTCAGCAGGTCGCGGATGCGCGAGAAGAACAGCTGGTCGCCGCGACCGGTGAGCTGGTCGTTGGCGGCGTTCTCCAGCTGGGTGCGGCCGTTGACCACCGAGTAGAAGCCGGTCATCGCGGAGTAGAGCTCGCCGTTGGTGTACGACCGCTGGTAGCCGTAGGAGTCCTCGACCTTGGTCGACTGCGCGATCGCCTCGCCGGCCACGACGATCGGCCCGCGCGCGTTGCCGAACTCCCGGTACAGCGTGCGCACGTTGCGGCTGTCGTTGTTCAGCTTGTCCGCCTGGAAGTACTGGATCCAGGTGGCGCCGGCCATGAGCCCGACGAACATGACGAGGACGACGGTGGCGAGGCGGCGCAGGGGTGTGTTCACCGGAGGCCCCCGATGACTTCGGTCGGCTGGTCGTCGTCCCCGCCGCCACCCACGACCACGGGCGTGCCCGCGATGGGGGTGAGCACCGGCTTCATCGACGGCGCCGGGCGCCGGGCCTCGTCGGAGATGCGCAGCAGCAGCGCCACGATGACCCAGTTGGCCACCAGCGACGAGCCGCCGTAGGCCAGGAACGGGGTGGTCAGGCCGGTCAGCGGGATGAGGCGCGTGACGCCGCCGACGACGACGAACGTCTGCAGGGCGACGATGAACGCGAGGCCGCCCGCGAGCAGCTTGCCGAACCCGTCGCGGACGCCGATCGCCGTGCGCATGCCGCGCTCCGCGAGGATGGCGTAGAAGAGCAGGATGGCCAGCAGGCCGGTCAGCCCCAGCTCCTCGCCGAGGGACGCGACGATGAAGTCGGACTCCGCGAACGGCACGAGGTCCGGCCGGCCCTGACCCCAGCCCGTGCCGAACAGCCCGCCGCTGGCCATGCCGAACAGCCCGCGCACCAGCTGCCCGGACCCGCCCGGGCTCTGGTCGAACACGGCCGGCTCGAACGCGTGCAGCCAGGCGTCGAAGCGGGCTCCGACGTGGGAGAACGCCGTCGCCGCCAGGCCCGCGCCGACGAGGAACAGGAGCAGGCCGATGACCACCCAGCTCAGGCGTTCGGTGGCGAGGTACAGCATCGCGACGAACAGCCCGAAGAACAGCAGCGACGTGCCGAGGTCCCGCTCCAGCACCAGGACCGCGACCGACGCGCCCCAGACGATGAGGATCGGCCCGAGGTCCCGCGGTCGGGGCAGCTGGAGGCCGAGGAACTTGGGGCCGGCGAGCGCGAGGGTGTCGCGGTGCGTGACCAGGTACCCGGCGAAGAAGATGGCGAACGCGATCTTGGCGAACTCCGCCGGCTGGAAGCCCACGCCGCCCACCCGCACCCAGATCCGCGCACCGTTGATGAGCACGCCGAGGCCCGGGACCAGCGGCAGGGCGACCAGCACGAGACCGGCGACCATCGCCGTGTACGTGTAGCGCCGCAGCGTCCGGTGGTCGCGCAGGAGCACGATCACCAGGGCGGCGAGGACCACGGAGATCGCCGTCCACACCAGCTGGCGCTGCGCGAACGTGTCGTCCCGCCCGCGCGCCGTGTAGGCGAAGTCGATCCGGTAGATCATCGCCAGGCCGATGCCGTTCAGCGCGACCGTGATCGGCAGGATCACCGGGTCGGCGAACGGCGCGCGCCAGCGCAGGACGAGGTGCACGCCGATCGCGAGGGCGGCGAGGCCGGCCCCGTAGCCGATGACGTCGGGCGGGACCTCGTCCGAGGTGCCGATGCCGGCCAGGGCGTACGACGAGATCCCGATGGCCAGCGCGAGCAGCAGCAGGCCGAGCTCGACACCCCGGCCGGCCCGCACCCGGTGCGGCTGGACGGTAGCCATCACGCGCGGCTCACGGTGCGGCCGTCCCGGAGGGGGACGGGTCGGGCGTCGCGGTCGGTGACGCCGACCGGGCGGCGGTGTCCTCGTCGAGCATGCCGACCAGGTTGCGGGCGTCGTCGAGGGAGTCGGCGTGGATCGTCTGCTGCACGCGCTCCCGCAGGTAGCCGGACGCGAGGTCCTCCACGTCCGTGCCCGTGCGCTCGACCACCGACGACAGCGGGATGGTGCCGATCGTCTGCGGCAGCCCGCGGAAGATGACGACCTCGCCGTCGTCGACACCGACGTAGTACTGCGTCTGCGTCCACGAGTACGCGATGAGCGCCCCGCCGACGACCACGACCGCGACGACCGCCCACGCGACGATCGCCCGCCACCGCCGCCTGGTCGGCGGCTGCTCGTCGTCCTCGTCGTCGGAGCGGACGACCGCCACGTCGGTCCCCGCCGCACCGTCGTCTTCCGCCGGCTCCTTCGCCGTGCGCGTGAGGCTCGCGGCACGGGCTGCCGGGCCGTCCGCCGCGGACGTCGGGTCGTTGCGCGTCAGGGCCGCGGCGCCGACGACCGTGGCGGACGTCGTCGGGCCCGCGCCGTCCGCGACGTCGTCGAGCTCGATGACGTCGGCCAGGACCACGGTGATGTTGTCGCCGCCGCCCGCCCGCAGCGCGAGCTGGATCAGGCGGTCCGCGCAGGCGTCGACGTCGTCGATGCTCGCCATGGTCTCTTCGATGGTGTCCGCGCTGACGAAGCCGGACAGGCCGTCGGAGCACAGCAGCCACCGGTCCCCGGGCCGCGCTTCGCGCACGGACAGGTCGGGCGTGACCTCCGGGTCGAAGTCGCCGAGCACGCGCATGACGACCGAGCGTTGCGGGTGGTGCTCTGCCTCCTCCGGCGTGATCCGGCCGATGTCCACCAGGTGCTGGACGAACGTGTGGTCGGTGGTGACCTGCGTGAGGATGCCGTCGCGCATGAGGTAACCGCGCGAGTCGCCCAGGTGCACCATCGCGAGCTTGTTGCCGGCGCGCAGGATGGCCAGGACGGTGGTGCCCATGCCCGTGAGCTCGGGGTCGGCGTCGCTGCGGGCGATGATCTCGTCGCGGGCGTCGGCGAGCGCGGTCTCCAGCTGGTCCAGGGCGTCGTCGGGACCGTGCGACTCGCCGTCGAGGGGTGCGAACGACGCGACCGCCACCGACGAGGCGACGTCGCCTCCCGCGTGCCCGCCCATGCCGTCCGCGACCATGAGCAGGTGCGGCCCGGCGTACGCCGAGTCCTGGTTGTTGGAGCGCACGAGTCCGACGTCGGACCGCGCCGCATATCTGAGTGCGACGGTCACCGGTTACCTCTGCAGCTCGAGGATGCTCTGGCCCACTCGGACGGGTGTACCCGTCGGGACGGGGGTCGGAGCCTCGACGCGCTGGTCCGCCACGAATGTCCCGTTCGTCGATCCGAGGTCCTCGACGAACCACTGGCCACCCTGCGGGAAGATCCGCGCGTGCCGCGACGACGAGTAGTCGTCGTCCAGGACGAGCGTGCAGCTGGGCGCCCGGCCGATGAGCACCGCCGACGACGCCAGCGGGACGATCGTGCCGCGCAGCGGACCCTCGGTGACCACGAGCCGGGTCGGGCCGCTGCCGCTGCGGGCGGAGCGGGGGGTCCGGGCCGGGGGCGCCTCGGGTGCCTCGGGGGTCGCCGCCACGGTCGCGGCCGCCGCGGCCACCGGGGCCTTGCGGCGCCGCCGGTCCGTGATGCGCGTCCCGTACAGGTCCCGCCGGAGCACGCCGATGGCGAAGAGCACGAGCACCCACAGCAGCGCCAGGTAACCCAGCCGCAGCAGGGTGATCGTCAGCTCACTCATGTGCCGGCGTCACTCGTCCAGGTCCGGCTCGCCGCCTGTCCAGAACAGGATCCGGGTGCGCCCGATGGTCAGCGTGTTGCCGTCCAGGAGCGTGGCCGCGGGGACCTGGTGGCCTTCGACGAAGAGTCCGTTGGTCGAGCCCATGTCGGTCGCGACGACGCCGTCGGGCGTCACGCGGATCTCGAGGTGCCGGCGCGAGACGCCGGGGTCGTCGACGATGATGTCCGCCTCCGACCCGCGCCCGATCACCGTCACCGGCCCGGTGAGGATGTAGCGCTGGCCGTCGATGTCCACCAGCGGGTGCCGAGCGCTGGGCGCCGAGCTGGCCGACGCGGGCGCCACGGCACCGCGCACCGTCGCGCTGTGCACCCGGAACCGGGCCGCCTCCAGCTCGCTGTCCTCGCTGAACGACACGGTCACCGGCCCGACGAACGCGTACCGCTGGCTCGCCGCGTAGTCGGTGACGTTGTTGGCGAACTCGTCCGCCAACGCCTCCGCACCCCAGGACTCCACCTGGTCGTAGTCGGCAGTGGCGAGCTCGATCGTGAACTCGTTGGGCACCACGGTCCGGTCCCGGCCCACGACGGCCGCCCGGTCGTCCACCTCGCGCCGGAGCGCGCTCGAGAGGTCGAGCGGCTTGAGCTCGCTCTTGAAGGCCTTGGCGATGGCGTTGTTGACGACGCGCTCGACGCCGTTCTCGAACCTGTCGAGGATCCCCACAGCCACCTCCCTGTCCCTCTCGCGCGTCCACCTGCACGTCCTGTGCCGACGATCCGCCCTGATCGTATCTGGGACCCACCGGAACGGGCCCGGATGCCGGGTGATGTGCGCGCGGCGTCGTCGGCCGGTGTCCACAGGGACGTTCGGGAGGCCCTCACGATCGTGCTAATGTTCTGCGGCGCGCGCGAGTGGCGGAACGGCAGACGCGCTGGCTTCAGGTGCCAGTGTCCGAAAGGGCGTGGGGGTTCAAATCCCCCCTCGCGCACAGAAGAAGGTCCCGGTCAGAGCGATCTGACCGGGACCTTCGTCGTTGGTGGGGCCGTCCGCAAGGATGGCGCGATGCCCCAGCTCCCGACCGCCGACGGAGGTCCCTGTGACGGAACAGCATGCGCGAGCGGGGTCCGAGGTGCGCCCGTGGACGTTGGTCCGTGAGGAGAGGTTCACGGGACCGTCCGGCTACCTGCACCTCGCGACGAGGACGTACCGACTGCCCGATGGGCGTGACAGCGACTGGGACATCACCGTCGGAGGCCGCACGGTCGCCGTCCTGGCGCTGACGACCGAGGGCCGTGTCCTCCTGGTGCGGCAGTTCCGACCGGGGCCGGGTCGGATCCTGGACGAGATGCCTGGCGGTGTGGTGGACGACGGGGAGGACGTGGCCGCCGCAGCTCTTCGGGAGCTGCGGGAGGAGACGGGGTATTCCGGTGAGATCGAGGTGCTCGGCAGCACGTACCTGTCGGCCTCGGCGACCACGATCCGCCACGTGGCGGTGGCGCGACACTGCGTCCAGGTCGGGCAGCCGGCCCCTGTCGGCGACGAGTTCTGCGAGCCGCACCTGGTGAGCCTCGCCCAGTTCCGTTCGCAGCTTCGCGAGGGGGCCCTGACCGACACGGACCTCGGGTACCAGGCGCTCGACCTGGTGGGTCTCCTGCGTGCGTCCGGGCCGGGACACGGAACCGATGATGACGCTCGTGACCCCCGCGGCTGAGCGCTCGCGGCGTCGGCCACCGGTTCTCGCTCTCGGTGGTGGTGCGGGGGCGGGGAAGACGACGCTGGCCTCGGCGTTGGTGGAGCGCGTCGAGGGCGCGCGCGTCGTGCACCTGGACTCCTGCTACCAGACGGACCCTTCCGTCGTACCCAGCCTGCCCGGGTTCGACGGCGGCCGTGTCGTCGACCGGAGCGCGCCTGAGGCGATCGACCGTGAGCGGGTCGTGGCGACCCTGGGAGAGCACCTTCGTGCCGCTCCGTCGCTGGTGGTCGTCGAAGGGATGTTCGCCCTCGTCCTGCCTTACCTGGACGAGTGGGTCCGGTGGCGGGTCTACCTCGATCTGCCTCCGGACGTGCGGCTCGCACGCAAGGCGCTGCGGTCGCTGGACGAGGGGCGTGACCTGTCGGCCGTCCTGCGCGGATACCTCGAGCGTGGTCGTGACGCGCACCACCGACTCGTCGGGCCGTCGAGGGACGACGCCGACCTGGTGATCGATGCGACCCTGGACGTCGAGGCGCAGGTCGCGCAGCTCCTGGTCCTCGTGCGCTGACGCGACAGCCCGCCTCCGGCCAAGGGCTCTGCCGGTTCGTGACCTGCGGAAGTGCGGAGGTTCGGCTCCCGCTCCGCCCCACGTGGCCACGCGATCAGCGTCCGCATCGAGCGATCCGCTCGCGCCGTTCCTGTCGGGCGGTCCCACCCTCGAGCGCGACCACCGCCGCGAGGCGGTTCGTGACCCCGAGCTTGCGGAAGGCGTGCTCGAGGTGCTTGCGGACGGTGCTCGGCGCGACGCAGAGCGTCGCGGCGACCTCGGTGTTGGACGCGCCGGCCGCGACCTCCATCAGCACCCGGCGCTCCTGCATCGTCAGCGACGCCGCCAACCGGGTGGTCGTCTGCTGGCGAAGGTGTCGCTGGAAGACGGGGAGAAGCAGGTTCAGCATCGCCACGTCCCGCTCTGCGAAAGGCCGCCGACGCCGCTCCAGGCACACGTGGGCCACCGCGTCGGGACCGCTGCAGAAGCCCACGGTGAGGCCGTCGACGTGGCAGGGCAGAATCGCCTGGCCGGCTTGTGCCTGCGGCGGCGATCGGGACCACTGGATCGTGCCGAGGTAGAGAGGAGCGCCTTCTTCCGGCAGGTCGTCGGCGACGTACTCGTAGTGCCTGGTCCGAACCTCGAGGCCTCCGATGGCCGGTCCGGCGTCGAGCGCCACGCAGGCACCCAGCGCGTCGCACGGAATGAGGGTCGCGAGGTTCTCGAGGAACTCCCGGCTCAGCACCTGACGGCCGTGGACGGGTTCCTCCGCGATGAGCGCGCGCAGGGACTGCTGCTCCCGCTCGTCCAGCACCAGGTCTGGCATGGGGACCCTCCACTCCAGGTCCCCAGCGTAGGGACCGAAGACGGACGTGCCCACCCCATGGGTCTACGGGTGCGCCGAGCCGGACGGAGTGTCAGTGGATCGCGTGCATCACCCGTTTGGCCGTGACGTGACCCAGGAAGTACCCGTCTTCCATGGCATCCCGGAAGTGCAGGCCGCCCCAGATCCGGGCGTGGAAGGCATCGTGCTCGAGGGCGGTGAGCGTGGTGTAGGTGCGCTCCAGGCCACCGGCCCTCAGGACCAGCGTCGTGTGGTCGCCGAGCGTCCTCCGCACCACCTCAGCGAACGGTGAGGTCGCCGCAGCGTGACCGCTGGTGTAGTCGGAGTAGGCGGGGTTGGCGACGAGCGGGACCCAGCCGTCCTGGGGGTTGGTCGCCGGGTTGCCGTCGGTCTCCGCCAACGCGATCGCCTGGAACGGCCGCCAGAAGCCGACGTCGAACTTGAGTCGCCAGGTCTGGATGAAGGAGTTGGCGGCGGCGGCATCGATCCGCGCGAACATCCTGGTCGTCGGGAGCAGTCCCATCGGCTCACGGTCCAGCAGGTCGCACAGAGCCACGCGGTACATCAGGACCGGGTTGGCGGCGAAGAACTGCGCGATCGCGGTCTGCTCCGCCGAGCGCTCGGTCAGCGGCGAGTCGACCGCTCCGACTCTGCGCACCTCGTTGTAGTCCGCGGCGTACGCAGCGCTGGTCAACGGGTCGTGGCCGTCGAGCGCCACGGGTGCGACGTCGACGACCGGATCGACGAAGCCGAGCCACGGGAGGGCCATGGCGCCGCCGGGTGCCGGCTGCCAGATCCCCGGAGCGGGTGTCTTGCTGTACACCACCGACGCGTCGTTGCGTCCGTCGTCCACGCGGGAGGCGATCATCCGGTCGGCAGCGGCCGCGCCGATGCTGACGCCGATGTCCTGCTTCTTGCCGTCGGGGACCATCGCCAGGCTGGCAGCCAGGTCGGCGTCGAGGTTGGCTGCGGACGCTGGGAAGTACTCGGACAGCACGTCGTGGGAGGCCGTCGCGACCGCGGCGGCGGCCGCGTGCGTGCCGTAGCGCTGCCCTTTTCTGGCGGCCTCGTGGACCGCGAGCGAGGTGAACGCCAGGTGGAGCCCGCCGGCCGGCGGGGCGCTGCCACCCTCCGTGTAGATGGTGCGGGCCGCGGTCCGCTGCCAGGCCACGGCGACCGATGAGGCGAGCGGGGCGGAAGGCGGAGACGCCCCGGCCGGGCCGGCGAGGGGTGCGACAAGAAGGGGTGTGAGCAGGACGGCGGCGGTAGCCGCGACTGCTCCGCGACGTGTTGGCATGGGTGTGACCACCTTTCGCGCGACGACTTCACTTCGCAGTCTCGGGGCGTCGCGCCCGCCGGGCTATTCGCGTTTCGGCGAATCTTCTCGGGGATCCGACCGACCTGGTTCGCGCGGTCTCAGAGGTCGTCGGTGGCGACGAACGTCGCGGTGGTGACCATCTGCGCGAGCTCGTCGCGCTCGTGCGGGCTGGCGCCCGCCAGGGCCCAGGCGTCGAAGACGAGGCGTTGTCCGTCGACGTCGACGACCCAGAGCATGTCGACCTGTCCGGCGGCCTGCTGCCACCGGCCGGGCCAGCTGGAGAACTTCCCACCCGGGCAGGCGTCGACGTCGATGCCGTCGGGCACGACCAGCTCGACGTAGAACGCGTCGTACCCGCCGATCGTGACGGGCACCGGGTCGGTGCCCGCGCGCAGGGGCTGTGCGGCCAGGGCCTCGGCGAGGTCGGCTGCGGTCGGTCCGACGGTGAGGGCGTGCCGGTCGGCGTCGCACGGGTGGGAGTAGACGCTGTCGATCTGCCAGATCCGGAGCATCCGGCCGTCGTCCTCGGCGTCGGCGCCGATCGTGACGCCCTGCGCGTCGTTGGTGGCGGCGTAGCCCACGGGTACCGAGACCACCGGGAGCATCTCGGGCCACGCGTTGGTGTCCATCACGGGGAACACGTAGCGGCCCGGCGGCAGCGGGGCATCGCCGTCGCCCGACGGCAGGACCACGACGGTGGTCGGTGCCGACGAGGGCGCGCTGGGCGGCGCCGCGTCGACCGTGCAGCCGGCGAGCCCGGCCGCGAGCAGTGCCGCAGTGCCTGCGGCGAGGACGGAGGTGCGGTGGGTCGACATCATCGTCTCCTTGCACGGACGTGAGCAGCGGCCGACGGATGCGACCGCAGGGCATGACGAAGGCGCAGGTGGCGCCCGAGGGTGTGTCCGACCTCAGAGGTCGTCGGTGGCGACGAACGTGGTGGTGGTGACCATCTGTGCGAGCTCGTCGCGCTCGTGCGGGCTGGCGCCCGGCAGGGCCCAGGCGTCGAAGACGAGGCGCTGCCCGTCCACATCGACGATCCAGAGCATGTCGACCTGCCCCGCGCCCTGCTGCCACCGGCCGGGCCAGCTGAAGAACTTCCCGCCGGGGCAGGCGTCGACGTCCATGTCGTCCGGCACGGACAGCTCGACGTAGAACCCGGGGTACCCACCGATCGTGACCGGGACCGGCTCGGTGCCCTCGCGCAGGGGTTGCGCGGCCAGGGCCTGGGCGAGGTCGGCGGCCGTGGGTCCGACGGCCAGCGCGTGCTGGTCCGTGCTGCACGGGTGGGAGTAGACGCTGTCGATCTGCCAGATGCGCAGCATCCTGCCGTCCTCCTCGGCGTCGGCGCCGATCGTGACGCCCTGGCCGTCGTCGGTCGCGGCGTAGCCCTCGGCAACCGACACCACCGGGAGCAGCTCCGGCCATCCGTTGGTGTCCATCACCGGGAACACGTAGCTGCCCGGTTCCAGCGGCGACACCTCGTCGCCCGACGGCAGAACCACCACGATCGGGCTCGGGTGCGCCGGCGGGGTCGACGTGGGCAGGAGCTGTCCGACGACGACCGCGACGACGGCGAGGGCGGCCACGCTCCCGACGGCGGCGGTGACCACCCGGGCGCGGCGGCGCCTGCGCACCCGGCCGACGATCTGGTCGGTGCGATCGACGAGCGGGTTCGGAGGGACGACGTCGCGCTCGTCGCTCAGCAGCTCCTCGAGGTTCATGTCACTCCTCCTCTCCGACGGGCGTGAGGCTCATGGCGAGCTTGGCGTTGGCGTCGTGCAGGTGACGCTTCACCGCGCCGGGCGAGACGCCGAGGTCCTCGGCGATCTGCGGCACGGTGAGGTCGGCGTAGAAGCGCAGGACCACGCACGAGCGCTGTCTTGGCGGCAGCGCGGCGAGCGCGGAGTCGAGGTCCAGGTGGTCCGGGCTCGCCTGGTCGGGCCCGACCGCCGAGTCCTGACCACCCAGGAGGTGCCGCACGGCCGCCCAGCGCCGGCGTCGGCGGTACCCGTCGAGATAGAGGTTCAGGACGGTCCGGCGGACGTACGCCTCGAGGTGCTCCATCGCCACGAAGTCGCCGGGACCGCTGCCCTGCGGGCGACGGGTCGTCGTGAAGACTCGGACCAGCGCGTCCTGGACGAGGTCCTCCGCCTCGCGCCGGTCCCCGCACAACAGCGTCGCGTAGCGCACGAGCGCACCGCCCCGGTCGCGCACCAGGTCCGTGAGGACCGGCTCCCATCGGTTCATGCCCGGCCCCCTTTCGGTGAGTGAGGCCGTCACAGAGGTAGACGAACCGCCGCCGGGAAACGTTGAGCGGCCCGCCGGAGCTGGTGGTCCCGGTCTACTCCTGTCCGGGCCCCACGACGACGGTCTCCGGCACCTCTCACCCGGAAAGACGGACAAACCCGCAGGTGCTGGGGCCTTTCCAGCGGTATCCGCTCGTCGATACCGTCGGCCCACGCCCTTCCGGGACCCCCGGCATCGCGTTCGTCGGATGTGCCGCCGAGAGGGACGTGCCGTGACCGCACCGCAGAAGGTCGCCCGCCGGGTCGCAGGAACGCTGGGCGTGCTCGTGGCCGTCCTGCTCGTCTCGTCGTGCGACGGCGGAGGGATCAACCTGCCGACGCCGACCGTCACGCTCCCGACACCGACGATCACGCTGCCGCCGCTCCCGACGCCGACCGTCACGCTGCCGGTCCGTCCGACCCCGACCGAGGAGCCGGTGCCCACGGAGGAGCCCGTGCCGACCGAGGGGCCGGTGCCGACGGAGGAGCCCGCGCCCACGGCGGAGCCCGTGCCCACGGAGGAGCCCGCGCCGACCGAGGAGCCGGCGCCCGAGCCGGCCCCGACGGAGACGGCAGTCGCTCCGGAGCCCGCACCGACGACGCCGGCGCCGGAGCCGACGCCCACGCCCACGCCGACCCCGACGCCCACCGAGGAAGCCACCCCGTCCCCGTCGCCGTCGGCGGACGACGTGGTCGAGGCCGAGGCGGGCGGGACGCCGGCCTGGGTCTGGTGGCTGATCGGCCTCGTGGTCGTCGCCGCCGGGGTCGGGATCCCGCTGATCGTCCGGGCCCGCCGACGGGCCGCCTGACGAGCCCTCGATACCCTGGTCGCATCGACGCCGAGAGCTGAGGTATCCGATGGCCAACGTCGCCCTGCGGTGCACCGACCACGCCTGCTCCGCGTACGGCAGGGTCCAGGCCGGCAAGACCTGCGCCGTGTGCGGCAAGGCGACAACGTGGACTGTGCTGCGCGTCCCGCCACCGGGTGCGCCCGGGGTGATCGGCCCGATCTACTCGACGCCGATGCCGCCCAAGCCCGGACCTCGGACGGCGGCGGTCGGGCGCGCGACGCGGACCTGCACGAACGAGGGCTGCCCGCGCTACCACGTGGCCCAGGACGACCCCTTCTGCGGTGCGTGCGGGACCGCGACCGTCGAGGCAGAGACGCGATAGGCGTGAAGCTTCTTCTCACGTCCGCGGGCGTCACCAACCCGAGCATCCGCGACGCGCTGGTCGAGCTGCTGGGCAAGCCGATCGCCGACGCCACGGCTCTGTGCATCCCCACCGCGCAGTACGGCCACCCCTGGGTGGGCCCCGGCGTCAAGGTGTGGGAGTTCATCAGCGGGAAGTCCGCGAACCCCATGGTCGACCTCGGCTGGAAGTCCGTCGGCGTGCTGGAGCTGACGGCGCTGCCCAGCATCGACGCCGAGCGCTGGGTGCCGCTGGTCCGGGAGACCGACGTGCTGCTGGCGGCGGGCGGCGACGCCCTCTACCTGGGCCACTGGATGCGGGAGTCCGGGTTCCTCGACCTGCTGCCGTCGCTGGACGAGACGGTCTGGGTGGGGATGAGCGCCGGCAGCATGGTGCTGACCCCGAGGATCGGCGAGGACTTCGTCGGGTGGAGGTCGCCGACCGGCGACGACCGCACTCTCGGCCTCGTCGACTTCTCGATCTGTCCGCACCTGGCCAAGGACGGCATGCCGGGCAACCCGGTGGCCGCGGCCGAACGGTGGGCCGCGCGCCTCGACGGTCCGGCGTACGCGATGGACGACCAGACGGCGATCACCGTGGTCGACGGTGCCGTCGAGGTCGTCTCGGAAGGGCACTGGAGGCACTTCCCCTCGTGATCAGCGCCGCCGAGCTGTCCGCCGTCCCCTTGTTCGCGGAGCTGACGCCCGACCAGCTCGACTTCCTCGCCCGGACCGTCGAGGACATCTCGCTGCTGCCCGGCGAGTACGCGGTGCACGAGGGTGACGAGCGCGCGCTGTTCGTCGTGGTCGAGGGCCGGGTCGACCTCACCAAGGAGGTGAACGGCGTCGAGCGCGTGATCGGCCCGCGCGGCCCGGGCGAGCTGTACGGCGAGGTGCCCGTGATGCTGAGCATGGCGATGCCGGCGAGCTGCGTGGCGGTCGAGCCGTCGCGAATCATCAAGGTCGACGTCGGCACGTTCTTCACGCTGGCCGGCATGGCGCCGCAGGTGGTCGCCACCGTGGGCGCGCTGGCGAAGGGCCGCATGGAGGGCCTCAAGGAGATCGCCGCGGAGAAGCCCACCCCGGACATGGTCGTGATCGGGCCGCCGGTGGACCCCGTGGTGCACGACATCCGGACGTTCCTGCACCGGAACCGGATCTCGTTCGACACGGCGAACGCGGCCGGCGGGACGTCCCCGGTGGTCGAGCTGGCGGACGGTCGGCGGCTGGTCGACCCGACCATGCGGGAGATCGCGCTCGCGGGCGGCCTGCCCGTGGTCCCGGCTCACGACGAGTACGACGTGGTGATCGTCGGCGCGGGGCCTACCGGCCTCACGGCGGCCGTGAACGGCGCGGCGGAGGGGCTGCGCACGCTCGTCGTCGAGAAGTTCGCCCCCGGTGGTCAGGCGGGCACCTCGACGCGGATCGAGAACTACACGGGGTTCCCCTTCGGGGTATCCGGCGACGAGCTCGCGAGCAAGGCGCTGCGGCAGGCCAAGCGGCTCGGCGCGGAGATCGTGGTGACCAGGGCGATCGAGGCCCTCGACCCCGCCGCCCGCACGCTCACGCTCGACGACGGCGCGCGGATCGGGGCGCAGGTCGTGCTGCTGGCGTCGGGGGTCGAGTGGCGGCACGTCGAGCTCGAGGCGATCGACCGCTTCGTCGGCAAGGGCGTGTACTACGGGGCCGCCCGCAGCGACTCGGGTCTCGCGCACGGCCAGGACGTGCTCATCATCGGCGCCGGCAACTCCGCGGGGCAGGCCGCGCTGTTCTTCTCGCGGTACGCGCGCAGCGTGACTCTGGTGGTTCGCGGGCCGTTGCTCGCTGCGAGCATGTCGCAGTACCTGATCGAGCAGATCTCGTCGAACCGGCGCATCACGGTGGAGACGCGGTCCGAGGTGGTCGCGCTGCACGGGCAGGAGTCGCTCGAGCGCATCGAGGTCGCCGACCGGCGCACCGGGACCGTCGTCGAACGTCCGGGCGAGGTGCTGTTCATCATGATCGGCGCCGACGCCGTCACGTCCTGGTTGCCCGACGAGGTCGCGCGCGACGAGAACGGCTACGTGCTCACGGGCCCCGCCGCGCGGGTGTCCGGCGCATGGGCGCACGAGCGGGAGCCCTTCGCGCTGGAGACCACGGTCCCGGGTGTGTTCGCCGCCGGGGACGTGCGGTCCGGGTCCGTCAAGCGCGTGGCGGCCGGGGTGGGTGAGGGCGGCATGGCGATCGCGTTCGCGCACCAGTTCCTGGCGCTCGGTACCTGAGGTCGCGGCCTGCCTCCCCCCGCGTGTCAGTGGTCGGAGGCACGCTTGCTCGCATGATCACTCTCTCGTGCTCGTGCGGCTCCGCCGGAACCACCCGTCGCCACCCCATGCGGGGTCTGTCCGCCGACGAGCGGGCCGCGCTGATCAGGGACGCGTTCTCCGTGAGCGGCGGGTTCCTGGCGCTCGAGGTCGACGCCTCCTGGCATCCCGGCTCGGTCGAGCCCACGGAGGCGTGCGTCGTGCTCGCGGACCTCGACTCGCTGGACGCCTCGGCGGGTCTCGACGCCGAGGGTGCGATAGCGATCCGCAAGCTCCTCGAGATCGGTCACGTGCGTGGTCAGCGGCTGCCCACGCCGGTGGAGGTCGGGTCGGTGCGCTTCCGGGTCGCGCCCGCCGACGAGTTCGGTCCTGCCATGTCCTACGTGGTGACCGAGGGCACCGACACGATCCTCGAGGCGACGGTGCCGGTCCCGCACGCCGACCTGCTGCCGTCGCTGGTCGCGGTCCTGGCCGAGCAGGGGCTCGACGGACTGGCGCGGCTCGACGTGCGCGCCGCGCGGCTCGGGCTGGCCGCTGCCCTCGTGAGCGACGCGCGGCACACGGCCGTCGCCTGACGCGTCACCAGGCGCGTGCCCGAGCCACCGCCTTCTCGAACTCGTCGTCGTCGAACACGGGGTAGTCGGGATCCTCGGGGTCGAGCTGGGCGAGCCCCTCCTGGAGCGCTGCGAGCTGCTCGGGGTGGGCGGACCAGTGGGACTCGGGGACGCGCAGGACGGCGAGCAGCAGGTCGCCGGGGAAGAAGTCGCCCTCGAGCAGCGGCCGGTAGCGCAGCATCCCGACGGCGACCGGCACCAGCGTCTCGCGGGCAACGTCCTGGGCGATGAGCACGCGAAGATCGTCGATGCCGAGCTCGGTGAGCGGCACCGTGCGCAGGGCGTGCACGCGGCGGACCAGGCTGCTCGCGTCCTGCGGCGCGGGCCCCCACGCGGGCGGGTCGACCTGGTCGAGGGTGCTGGCGCCGAGGGCGACGATCTCCGGGGGTACCTCGGTCATCGGAGGTCCTCTCTCACTGGCGGGGCACGAAGTTGCGGGAGTAGTCCAGCAGACGGCTGGCCTCGGAGAGCTCCGACTGGGCGTCGGCCTTGGCGCCCTCCGACAGGCGCGTGTCGCCCAGCATGCGCTTCAGCTGCTCGATGCGGTTCACCAGCCCGCGCTGGGCGTCGCGGACCTCACCGACGTGGTCCCAGGGCTGACCGCCGGACTTCGTCGCGACGACCTCGCCGTCGAGCTCGCGCCGCGCGGCGTCCAGGTCGCGATCGGTCAGATGCTCCTTGAGCCGGTCGGTCTTGGTGCCCGACTGCCCCTGCGAACCGGGCGACGGCTCCTCGGCCCGGGACTGCAGCGGCTCGACGCGGTCCTCGTTGGCGGCGTGGTTGGCCAGCGACAGTGCTCCCGCGCCCGCCGCCGTCGCGCCGGCCGCGATCCCCGCCGCGGACACGATGTTCAAGGGCACGCCAGCGATGGCGCCGACACCGGTCGCGTCGAGCGCGAGCCCGCCGCCCTCGCCGACCCCGCTGATGCCCATGAGCAGGAGGCCGCCGAGCATCATCGCGGTGTCGCCCGGGTGGTGGATCATCGCGTTGCCGTACGACGCCAGGCCGTTGACCACCCCGATGCCGATGTCCTCGACGCCGTGCAGCACCCACTCGCCGGCGTCGCCGAGCGCCGAGCCGACCTTGTCCCAGAACCCGGGCTCCTCGGGCGCCCGGTCGCGCGCGGTGGACACCGTCCGCTCCGCGCTGTCACCCGCGTCCCGCAGCTGGTCACGCGCGCGGTCGAGCAGCTCGCGCGCGGCCGTTCGGGTGGCGTCGCCGGGGTCGTGGAACGGCGGGACCGGGGTCGGCGTGCCGCCGGACTGGGCGACGCGGTTGTAGTCGTCGACGCGGGCGTTGTAGTCGTGGGTCGCGGTCGACGTCTGGTGGTCGCCCTGCGCGTACTGCCGGATGGCGTCCGCGGCCTGGTCCTGCGCCCACGACAGCGTGGAGGCGTACCGGTCGACGGCGTCCGCGGCCTCGTGGAACGAGTCGCCGCCCTCGAGCCACTTCTTCGGCTGCGCCTGGTAGGCGTCGTGGAACCGGTCGGCGGCCTCGCCGCTCCAGCCGTCGCCCGTGCTGATCCGCCGGAGGCCCTCGCCTGCCTCGATGAGCGAGTCGCCGTAGGCACGCAGCTTCCAGACGAGGTCCGCGAGGTCCGCCACGGATCCGGGGACGAGCGCGACGGGGTCGGTGGTCTGGCCCAGGTCAGCCATCAGGCGCCCGGGTCCGTGCCGGTGGGGCTGCCGATGACGCCGCCGAAGCTCGCCGCCTCGGCCTCGTCCGTGCCGCTGTACGCGCGCACGGTGTCGACGAGCTGGCCGACGACCGCGGCGACGTCCTTCTCGAGGTTCTCGACGCCGATGTTCCAGCGCCGGCAGAACTCCCCGAGCCGGTCCGCCAGCCCGTCGTGCCCGACCGAGGACCCCGACGGCTGCAGGTCCGCAACCTTCGTCGTCGCCATCTGGTCCATCGTGTCGAGGATCGCCTGCGTCGCGTTGCTCAGCGCGGTCAGATCGACCGAGAATCCGCTCACCCGTCCCCCTTGCCGCGGACTGCCTGGTTCGTCCGGCACGCTACCGGGTCGGCGCCTGTCGCACGCGGCGGACGTTCCGCCATCCTGGGTCCGTGCGCGTCACCGTCGTCGGAGCCGGGATCGGCGGCCTCGCCGTGGCCGTGGGCCTCCACCGCCGGGGCCACGAGGTGACCGTCCTCGAGCGCAGCGCGGACCCCTCGGCCGTGGGTGCCGGCATCTCGCTGTTCGGCAACGGGCTCACCGCTCTCGGCGTGCTGGGGCTCGCCGACGAGGTGCGGGCGCTCTCGGCGCCGCACGACCCCGACCTGCTCACGGGCCAACGCCAGCCCTCGGGCCGCTGGCTCGTCCGCGTCCCGCCCGGGGCCGTCGACGATCTCGCGGTGATCCATCGCCAGGACCTGCAGCGCGTGCTGCTGGACGCCCTTCCCGACGGCGTCGTGCACACGGGCGTCGAGGTCACGGGCGTCGAGCACGCCCGGGGGACCGTGGTCGACGCCACCGGTGGACGCACCGGGGCCGACCTCGTCGTCGGGGCCGACGGTCTGCGCAGCGTGGTCCGCGGCACGTTCGCGCGCGGCGCGCAGCCTCGGTACGCCGGCTACACCGCGTGGCGCGGCGTCACCACGGGACCGGTCGACGTGCTCGGCGGCGCGGGCGAGACGTGGGGTCGCGGCGAGCGGTTCGGGTACGTGCCGCTGACGGGCGGGCGCGTGTACTGGTTCGCGGTGGCCAGCCTCCCGGCCGGGACCCGGTTCGCCGACGAGCACGCCGAGGTCCGACGCCGGTTCGGCTCCTGGCACGCGCCGATCCTGGCGCTCGTCGACGGCACCGACCCGGCGGCCGTCCTGCGGCACGACATCCACGACCTCGACCGCCGCCTGCCGTCATTCGTCCAGGGTCGGGTCGCCCTGCTCGGCGACGCCGCGCACGCGATGACGCCCGACGTCGGGCAAGGTGGCGGGCAGGCGCTCGAGGACGCGGCGACGCTCGCGGTGCTGGCCGACGGCGACCTGCGCGCCGCCCTCGCCCGGTACGACGCCCTGCGACGCCCACGCACCCAGTCGATGGCGCGCCGCGCTCGGAGCGTCGGCCGCGTGGCGCAGCTGCGCTGGGGTCCCGCGGCGGCGGCCCGTGACCTGCTGCTCCGGGCCGTTCCCGGCGGCGCGTCCGCACGCGCGGCGACCGCCATGCAGCGCTGGGAGCCGCCGCAGTAGAGGACACGATCGGTGCGCCCGTGTGCCGAGAAAGGATGCCGGCCAGTGTCTCCCGGCATCGCCGATGCCGGGAATCTGGCGGGATGCGGGACCCCGGACGAGGGAACCGTCGCGCCGACGGTCGGCTGCACCCCGCGACAAGCCGATGCCTCAGGCATGCGCTCTCACCGTCTGTTGTCCGTCACGCTGCTCAGCCTCGCGGTCGGGGCATCCCTCGCAGGCTGCGGCGGCGACGCCGACCCCGCCGCTGCGACCGCGACCGTCGTGGGCGTCGTCGACGGGCACACGGTAACGGTGGAGCAGGACGGGGAGCCGGCCACGGTCACGCTGCTCGGACTCGACTCGCCCGCCCCGGACGAGTGCCTCGGGGCCGAGTCCGCCGCTGCCCTGGCAGAGCTTCTCCCGGTCGGGACCGAGGTGCGGCTCGAGAGCACCGAGAACGACGTCGCGGCGGTGTACGCGGACGACCTGCTGGTCAACGCGGAGCTCGCGCGGCGAGGGCTGGGCCACGTCGTCGCCGACACGACCGTCAGCCCGCAGGTCGCCAAGGCCGAGGACGAGGCGATCGCCGCGGCCGCCGGGCTGTTCGGCACCGACGCCGAGTGCACGGTGCCGGCGCAGGTGGCCGCGCTCGAGCAGGCGGCCGCGGAGGCCGCGGAGTCCGCCACGGCGCTCGCGGCCGGCGTGGGGATCGACGAGGTCGACCGCCACGCGACGGCAGTCGCCGCAGTGTCGGCGACGGGCGCGGCGCTGGCGGCCCTGCTCGACGGGGACGAGGTGGCGCGGTACCCGAGGTCGATGGTCGCCGACCTGCGTGGCCGGACGGTCGCGGTCAACGAGCGGCTCGTGGGCGTGACCGCGTCCGTCCAGCAGGTGCACGCGTCCGAGGAGCAGCGGGTCGAGTCCGAGCGGGTCGCCGCCGAGGCTGCCGCTGCCGCCGCCGTCCAAGCGGCGGCCGACGAGGCGGCACGGCAGGCCCAGGCGGCAGCGGACGCGGAGGCCGCCCGCGTGGCTGCGGAAGCTGCCGCGGCTGCCGCCAAGGCCCCGGCCGCATCGTCCGGAGGGTCCGTCTACTACAAGAACTGCGACGCCGTCCGGGCCGCTGGTGCGGATCCGATCTACGCCGGTCAGCCCGGGTACAGCAGCAAGCTCGACCGCGACGGCGACGGCGTCGCCTGCGAGTAGCGCTCAGGCCTGCGGGGCGTGCCGGTCCAGGAACCGGTAGACCTCGGTCGTGTCCACGCCGGGGAACACCCCCACGGGGAGGGCGGCGAGCATGGAGGCGTGCGGGCGGGCGCTCGGCCACGACTTGTCGGACCAGCGCTCGGCCAGGTCGGTCGGAGGCTGACGGCAGCACATCGGGTCCGGGCACCTGGACGCGGCGCGCTCGGTGGTCTCGCGGCCGCGGAACCAGCGCACGTGCGCGAACGGCACCCCGACGGACACGGAGAACGCCCCCTGCGACGACGGCTGCACGCGGGACGTGCACCAGTACGTGCCCGACGACGTGTCGGTGTACTGGTAGTACGGCGTGAACCGGTCGGGCAGCGTGAACACCACGCGGGCGGTCCACTGCCGGCAGACGGGCTGGCCCTCGATGGCGCCCAGCGCGTCCGCGGGGAACTTCACGCCGTCGTTCTCGTAGGCCTTGTGCAGCGTGCCGCCCTCGTGGACCTTCATGAAGTGCACGGGGATGCCGAGGTGGCGCGTCGCCAGGTTGGTGAACCGGTGCGCGGCGGTCTCGTAGGGCACGGCGAAGGCGTCGCGAAGGTCCTCCACCGACAGCCGGCGCTCGGCCTTCGCCTCCTGCAGGAACGGGACGGCGCCGTCCTCGGGGAGCATCAGCGCCGCGGCGAGGTAGTTCGCCTCGACGCGCTGGCGCAGGAAGTCGCCGTAGTCCTTGGGCTCGGCGTGGCCCAGGACGTGGCTGGCGATGGCCTGCAGCAACGGTGAGCGGGCGTCGCTGGTGCCGGGGTTGCCCTGCGGCAGGTAGATGCGGCCGTTGGCCAGGTCGGTGACCGACCGGGTGGAGTGCGGCAGGTCCGGCACGTAGTGCAGCGCGAAGCCGAGGTGCGCGGCGATGTCGGCCGTGGCCCGCTGGGACAGGGGGCCGCCGGGGTGGTCGATCGCGGCGAGCAGGCGGCGGGCGTGGTCCTCGAGCTCGGGGAAGTAGTTGTCCTGCGCGCGCATCCGGATCCGCAGCTCGGCGTTGGCCCGCCGGGCCTCCTCGGGCGTCGCCGCGTTCTCGGTGAGCAGGCGCTGGATCTCGGCCTGCAGGCGGACCAGCGCCTCGAGGGCGTCGGCGGGCAGCGACCGACCGACCTTGACCGGCGAGACACCGAGCGACGCGAACAACGGCCCGCGCTGCGCCCGCTCGAGCTCGACCTCGAGGGCGGCCCGCCGCGTCGGCGGCTCGGTGCGCAGCAGCTCGGACAGCGGGACGTCCAGTGCCTCCGCCACCTGCGCCAGCAGCGAGAGCTTGGGCTCGCGGTGACCGTTCTCCAGCATCGAGACCTGAGAGGGCGCGCGGCCGATGGCCGTGCCGAGGTCGTCGAGCGTCATGTTCCGGCCCGTGCGCAGGTGCCGGATCCGTCGTCCCAGCACCAGCGTGTCGAGGCCGCCGTTGGCCGTCGTCGTCATGCCATCCACCCTCGCCCGCCGCCCACGCTTCTGTCCAGGAGAAGGAACGCCGATCTTCTGCGCACCTTGCGAGGGAAGAACCGCCGAACCCCGAGGAAAGTCGAGGTCAGGCCGAAGGGCCGAGAAGAACGCCCCAATGACGGAGGACACCATGAGCACCACCAGGCACGGCGACCAGACGCAGACCGCGGCCGAGCTCGCGGCGAGCTGGGACCTCGACCCGCGCTGGGCCGGCATCCGCCGCTCCCACACGGCCGAGGATGTCGTCGCCCTCCGCGGTTCCGTCCGCGAGGAGAGCACGCTCGCCCGCAGGGGGGCCGAGCGCCTCTGGGAGCTGCTGCACTCCCGCACGCTCCTGCCGGCGCTGGGGGCGCTGACCGGCAACCAGGCCGTGCAGCAGGTGCGGGCCGGGCTCGAGGCCATCTACCTGTCCGGCTGGCAGGTGGCGGCTGACGCCAACCTGTCCGGCCAGACCTACCCGGACCAGTCGCTGTACCCGGCCAACTCGGTGCCGTCGGTCGTGCGCCGGATCAACAATGCGCTGCTGCGCGCCGACCAGATCGAGTTCGCGGAGACCGGCCGGCGCACGCGCGAGTGGCTCGCGCCGATCGTCGCCGACGCGGAGGCCGGCTTCGGCGGCCCGCTCAACGCCTACGAGCTCATGCACTCGATGATCTCCGCCGGTGCGGCGGGCGTGCACTGGGAGGACCAGCTCGCGGCCGAGAAGAAGTGCGGCCACCTGGGCGGCAAGGTGCTGGTGCCGACGTCGCAACACGTGCGGACGCTGTCCGCGGCGCGGCTCGCGGCCGACGTCGCCGGTGTGCCGACGGTCGTCGTCGCGCGCACCGACGCCCTCGGCGCGGACCTGCTGACCTCCGACGTCGACCCGCGCGACGAGCCGTTCCTCACCGGGGAGCGCACGGCCGAGGGCTACTACCGCGTGCGGCCGGGCCTCGACCCGGTCGTGGCTCGGGCCGAGGCATACGCCCCGCACTCCGACCTGATCTGGGTGGAGACGTCGACGCCCGACGCCGGGCTGGCCATCGAGTTCGCCGAGCGGATCCACGACCGGTTCCCGGGCAAGCTCCTGGCGTACAACTGCTCGCCGTCGTTCCACTGGCGCTCGCAGCTGGACGACCTGCAGATCGCCCGGTTCCAGCGCGAGCTGGCCGGCCACGGGTACGTGTTCCAGTTCATCACCCTGGCCGGGTTCCACGCCCTGAACCACTCGATGTTCTCGCTGGCCTGCGGCTACGCCGAGCGCGGCATGAGCGCGTACGTCGAGCTGCAGGAGGCCGAGATCGCCTCCGAGACCGACGGCTACACCGCCACGCGCCACCAGCGCGAGGTGGGCACCGGCTACTTCGACCGCGTCGCCACCGCGATCTCGCCCGAGAGCGCCACCCTCGCGCTCGCCGGCTCGACGGAAACCGCCCAGTTCACCCACTGACCTTCAGGAGCACGGCCATGACCATCACGATCCCCCCGCCCCTCGTCCGACCTCACCTGGAGCAGAGCGGCCCGACCGTCGCCGGGTCCGACCAGATCCTCACCTCCGAGGTGATCGACTTCCTCACCGACCTGCACGTCCGGTTCTCGGGCCGGCGCCACGACCTGCTGCTGGGCCGCCAGCACCGCCGGACCCGCTTCTCCAACGGCGCCGACCCCGACTTCCTGCCGCTGACGGCGGGCATCCGGGCCGACCCGGGCTGGCGCGTCGCGGGTCCCGGGCCGGGCCTCGAGGACCGGCGCGTCGAGATCACCGGCCCCACCGACCGCAAGATGACGGTCAACGCGCTGAACAGCGGCGCGAAGGTGTGGCTGGCGGACATGGAGGACGCGACCAGCCCGACGTGGGCGAACGTCATCGGCGGGCAGCACTCGCTGTTCGACGCCATCCGCGGCCAGGTCGACTTCACGTCGCCCGAGGGCAAGGAGTACCGGGTCGGCGACGAGACCCCGACGATCGTGTTCCGTCCGCGCGGCTGGCACCTGACCGAGAAGCACCTCGAGTTCACGGACCGTGCCGGCCAGGTCTGCGCGGCGTCGGCGAGCCTGGTCGACGCCGGGCTGTACCTGTTCCACAACGCGCAGGCCCTCATCGACTCCGGCCGCGGCCCGTACCTCTACCTGCCCAAGCTCGAGGGGCACCTGGAGGCGCGGCTGTGGGACGAGGTCTTCCGGTTCACCGAGACCTACCTGGGCCTGCGCTACGGCACGATCCGCGCGACGGTCCTCATCGAGACCATCACGGCCGCCTTCGAGATGGAGGAGATCCTCTACGAGCTGCGCGACCACTGCGCGGGGCTCAACGCCGGCCGCTGGGACTACATCTTCAGCGTCATCAAGAACTTCCGCGCTCGCGGGCCGCGGTTCGTCCTGCCCGACCGGGGCAGCGTGACCATGACGGTCCCGTTCATGAAGGCGTACACCGAGCTGCTCGTCGCCACCTGCCACAAGCGGGGCGCGCAGGCCATCGGCGGCATGAGCGCGTTCATCCCCGACCGCCGCGACCCGGAGGTGACCGCCGCGGCACTCGCCCAGGTGACCGCAGACAAGCAGCGGGAGGCCGGGCAGGGGTACGACGGCACGTGGGTCGCCCACCCCGACCTCGTCCCGGTCGCGCGCGCCGTGTTCGACGAGGTGCTGGGCGACCGCATCGACCAGCGGCACCGGCTCCGGTCGGAGGTGAACGTCACGGCGGCGGACCTGCTCGACATCCCGTCGGCGGGCGGCGGCGAGCCCGGGGCCGTCACCGACGCGGGGCTGCGCGGCAACGTCTCGGTGGGCGTCCGGTACCTCGAGGCGTGGCTGCGGGGCATCGGCGCGGTGGCCATCGACCACCTCATGGAGGACGCGGCGACCGCGGAGATCTCGCGCTCGCAGGTCTGGCAGTGGGTGCACCAGGAGGTCGTCACGGCCGAGGGCACGCGGATCGACGCCCCGCGCGTCGAGCACGTGCTCAAGGAGGTGCTGTCGGAGCTGCCCCGGACGGCCGGAGATCGCTACGACGACGCGGCCGACCTGTTCCGGCAGGTCGCGCTGGCCGAGGACTTCCCGACGTTCCTCACGGTGCCGGCGTACACGCAGTTCCTCGTCGCGCACGAGTGACCGAGGCGACCCCGGGTCCGCGCGACCCGGGGTCGCGTCGTGCGCCAGGATGGCGGGCATGGCCGACGACGAACGCCCGGTGCTGGTGACCGGCGGGACCGGGACCCTGGGCCGCGCGCTGGTCCACACGCTGCTCGACGCGGGCCGCCCCGTGCGGGTGCTCAGCAGGCGGGAGCGCACGCCCGCCGTCCCGCGGGCAGTCGAGTGGGTGGTCGGCGACCTGCTCACCGGCGTCGGCGTCCGTGCGGCGGTCGACCGCGTCGGCGCCGTGGTGCACTGCGCCAGCGCGCCGCGCAGGCCCGACGACGACCTCGACGCCGCGGTCCAGCTGCTCCTGGCCGCCCGGGCCGCCGCCGTCCCGCACCTGGTCTACATCTCGATCGTCGGCGTCGACCGGGTGCCGTTCGCGTACTACAAGGCCAAGCACCGGGTCGAGGAGATCGTCGAGGACGGCGGCGTGCCGTGGACGATCCTGCGGGCGACGCAGTTCCACGACTTCGTCGCGACCCTGCTCGACCACCTCTCGCGCGGGCCGGTCGCCGTGGCGCCGGCCGGGATGAGCGACCAGCCGGTCGACGTCCGCGAGGTCGCCGCCCGGCTGGTCTCGCTCGTCGACGCAGGCCCGTCGGGACGGGTCCACGACCTGGGCGGCCCGCAGGTGCTGACCACGACCGAGCTCATGCGCACGTACCTCGCCGCGACCGGCCGCCGCCGCCCCGTGTGGACCGTCCCGGTGCCCGGGCTGGGCGGGTTCCGCACCGGCGACCACCTGACCCCGCAGCACGCGACGGGTCGTCTGACGTTCACGGAGTGGGTCGAGGCCCGGTCGCGCTGACCGGCAGCGCCGGCGGAGGCGCCCGGCCGCTCGGCTGACGGTCAGCCGACCTGCCAGGTCCAGCCGCCCTGGTCGTCCGTGACGTTGACCGTGACCGGCGAGGTCGCGCCGGCCGCGTCGGTGGCGACGCACATGAACATCGCGCCGGCGTCGGTGGGGATCTCGGACGGGCACTCGACCGTGACCGTGACCCCGGCCTGCGCGGCGATGCCGGCGACGATCTCGGTCTCGATCGCGGTGCTCTGCGCCGAGCCGGGGTCCGCGGGTGCGGCCGGTGCGGCCGGGGCGCTGGGGACGACGGGCGCGGACCGAGGGGGCGCGACGGTGGCGGCGTCGAGCGTGTCGCGGACGTAGTTGAACGCGAGCAGCGAGCTGGTCACCAGGCCGATGCACGAGAGCACGAGTGCCCAGCGCGCCATCGCCCGGCCCTTGGGCGCCCACCCGGCGTCCGCGAGACCGCGGGCGCGCTTGAGGCCGATGATCGACAGGACGATGCCGGCGACCGCGGCGATGGGCACGCCCAGCATGCCGAGGATGGACACGACGAGGGCGACACGCGCCGGGGTGTTCTTCCCGGAGGCCAGGTCGCCCGACGGGTTGGCGAGGTAGTGGTTATCGATCGGCTGCACCCACCCGGTCGTTGCCGCCGGCGCCGTGTAGCCGTACTGCGACGGGGCGGCGGTAGCCGTGTAGCCGTACTGCGACGCGGGGGGAGCGGTGTAGCCGTACTGCGGAGCGGGAGGCGTGGCTGCGGGGGCCGGGGCCGGGGCCGGGACGGGCTGCACGTGCGTGGTCCAGCCGGTGCCGTCGTACCAGCGCTGCATGGCGGCGTCGCTCGGGTCGGCGTACCAGCCCGCTGGAGGGTTCCCGGTGGTGGGCGTGGTCACGTGCGCTCCCAGTCGTTCGTCACATTCAGGTGCGAGCGACATCGGCACTCCGGAGGCGGTTCTTGACGGCGCTAGCTCTCGAACAGGCAGAACGGGTGGCCCGACGGGTCGAGCATCACGCGGACGTCGTCCTGCGGCTGGAACCCGGCGAGCGTCGCCCCGGCGGCCAGGGCGTGCTCGACGCCGCGGGGCATGTCGTCCACCCAGATGTCGAGGTGCTCCATCATCTGCTGGTGGGTCGTCGTCGCGGGCCACACCGGGGGCTCGTAGAGCGGGTCGGAGCTGAATGCGACGCCGGTGCCGCCCGACGGCGGACGCAGCAGCACCCAGCCGGGCTCCTCCCCCATGACCCGCCACCCGAGGAGACGCCGGTAGAAGTCGGCGAGCGCGTTGGCGTCGCGGGCCTCGAGGACGGTCGTCGAGAGGGAGAACTGAAGGCCGGCGTGCCGCGTGATCGGCTCGCGCACGGCCGGCCCGCCGAAGATCGTGAGCGGCGACGGGTGGCGCGGCTCGTACAACCCGAGCTGAGCGCCGCTGGGCAGCGGGATGCGGGTGACGACGCCCCAGTCCTCGGTGTGCGGGTGGCCGAGCGGGCGCACGCCCTTCGCCGCGAGCTCCGCCAGCGTGTGGTCGAGGTCGTCGCACATGAGGTGGAGCGTCGCGCCGTCGGCACTGTCGCCCGGGTGCACGCCCAGCTCGGTCGGAGGCAGGGCGAAGATCAGCCAGCCGTCGCCCGAGGTCGCGTCCTCGACGGACGACCAGCCGAGCACGTCTCGCAGGAACGCCCGGTCGGCGGCCGGGTCGGAGCTGGCCAGCAGCACGTGCAGCGCGGCGATCATCGGTCCAGCGTCGTCATGGACGCCGCCGTTCGCCACCGGAGAACTCCTCGGAAATCCCTTGGCGGTCCGCGCGGACCGGACGTACGGTCGTCGGACACGGGAAGGAGGTGGTCCAGGACATGTTCTATTCCAGGACGCGTGAGGTGACTGTCCGCTAGTCGCCCGATCAGTACTCGGACGGATTGCACAGACGATCCGCCCGCAGGCCCACCCGGACCGGCGAGCGAATCCATGGCAGTCACCGCAGCCCGTGGGAGCCGCGACCTCGTCCTTCGCGGCAGGGCCTCCTCGGAGGCCTGGCCCACGGGCTGTTGCCTGCCCGCTTCGTGGCAGGGTGGAGCCGTGGCCCTCAAGAACCCCGCTCAGATCAACCAGATGCGTCCCGCCGGCAAGTTCGTCGCCGGCGTGCTGTCCTCCTTGCGTGACGTCGCCCGCGAGGGGATGAGCCTGAAGCAGCTGGACACCCACGCGCACCAGATGATCGACGCGGCCGGCGCGCACTCCGTCTACCTGGGCTATCACCCCTCCTTCGGCGCGATGCCGTACCCCGGCGTGCTGTGCACGTCCGTCAACGACGCCGCGCTGCACGGGCTCCCGTCCGACTACGTCCTGGCCGACGGCGACGTGCTGAGCATCGACTTCGCCGCGCAGCTGCAGGGGTGGGTGGCCGACTCCGCGCTGACGTTCCAGATCGGCACGCAGGACCCCGCGGTGACCGCGCTGATCCAGACGACCGAGCGGGCGCTGGACGCCGGCATCAAGGCGGCCCGGGCCGGCGGACGGATGGGAGACATCTCGTCGGCGATCGGCACCATCGGCCGCGCCGGCGGGTACGGGATCAACGCCGACTTCGGCGGGCACGGCGTCGGCCGGACCATGCACGAGGACCCGCACGTGCCCAACCTCGGCCGGGCCGGCACGGGCCTCAAGCTCAAGCCGGGCCTGGTCATCGCGATCGAGCCGTGGTTCATGGCCGGCGGCGACGAGTACACGATCGACCCCGACGGCTGGACCATCCGCACCGGCGACGGCTCCCTGGCCGCCCACGTCGAGCACACGGTCGCGATCACCCCCGACGGCCCCCTGGTCCTCACGGCCCGCGACTGACCCCTCGCGCAACGTCCGCACTCGATGGGGCTCAGACCCGCACGAGTGCGGACGCACGTCAGCCCCATCCCGACAACGTCCGCACTCGATGAGGCTCAGGCCCGCACGAGTGCGGACGTTGCGGCTCTGTCGAGTTCTTGACGACGGACTTAGATTGGCGAGGTCCGGCAACGCCGTCGGATCCGGCACGAAAGAGGGCTCTGATGTCCGCGCTCGTCGATACCGTCCCGCTCATCGGCCACGTCGTGGGGGGCCAGCTGACCACGCCCGACGGGGCCAGGACCCAGGACGTGCTCAACCCGGCGACAGGCGAGGTCACCGGCCGGCTGCTGCTGGCCGAGCAGGCCGACGTCGACGCCGTCGTCGCCGGAGCCGTGACCGCGGCCGAGACCTGGTCGCAGGAGCCCATCGGCAAGCGCGCCGGCGTGCTGTTCGCGTTCCGGGAGCAGCTGGTCGCCCACACCGACGAGCTCGCCGCCCTCATCACTGCCGAGCACGGCAAGGTCATCGCCGACTCCCTCGGCGAGGTCGGCCGCGGGCTCGAGGTGGTCGAGTTCGCGTGCGGGATCCCGTCGCTGCTCAAGGGCGAGTACACGGACCAGGCGGCGACGGGCGTCGACGTCTTCTCGTTCCGCGAGCCCCTCGGCGTCGTCGCCGGCATCACCCCGTTCAACTTCCCCGCCATGGTGCCGCTCTGGATGGCGCCGATGGCCATCGCGACCGGCAACGCGTTCGTCCTCAAGCCGTCGGAGCGGGACCCCTCGTCGTCGCTGCTGCTGGCCCGCCTGTGGAAGGCGGCCGGGCTGCCGGACGGCGTGTTCTCGGTGCTGCAGGGCGACAAGGTCGCGGTGGACGGCCTGCTCACGCACCCGGACATCGCCGCCGTGTCGTTCGTCGGCTCGACGCGCGTCGCCCAGCACGTCCACGCGACCGCGACCGCGCACGGCAAGCGTGTCCAGGCCCTCGGCGGCGCTAAGAACCACGCGGTGGTGCTGGCCGACGCCGACCTCGACCTCGCAGCGACGCACCTGACGGGCGCGGCGTTCGGGGCCGCGGGCGAGCGGTGCATGGCGATCTCGGTCGCGGTGGTGGTCGACGAGGTGGCCGACGCCCTGCTCGACCGGCTGACCGCGGCGGCGCAGAAGGTCCGCGTCGCACCGGGCATCGACCCGGACTCCGACATGGGACCGGTCATCACCAAGGCGTCGCAGCTGCGGATCGAGGAGATCGTCACCGACGCGGTCGACAACGGCGCGTCGGCGCTGGTCGACGGCCGCGGGCACGTGGTCGAGGGGCACGAGGGCGGGTTCTTCGTCGGCCCCACCGTCCTCGACGGCGTCACCACGGACATGCGCGCCTACGTCGAGGAGATCTTCGGGCCCGTGCTCGTCGTGCTCCGCGTGGCCGACCTGGCCGAGGCGATCGCCGTGGTCAACGCCAACCCGTACGGCAACGGGACGGCGCTGTTCACGTCGTCCGGCGACGCCGCGCGCACGTTCCAGCGGGCCGTCAAGGTCGGCATGATCGGCATCAACGTGCCCATCCCGGTGCCGGTCGGCTGGCACTCGTTCGGCGGCTGGAAGGACTCGCTGTTCGGCGAGAGCCACATCTACGGCCCGGAGGCGGTGCGGTTCTACACGCGCGCGAAGGTGGTCACCAGCCGCTGGCCCAGCAGCCCGGCGACGGCCAAGTTCCACTTCGGCCGCACCACCTCCCACTGACCACGGCAACGTCCGAGCGGGTGGGGGTCAGAGCCCCCACCTGCTCGGACGTTGCGGGTTCTACAGGGAGCGCTGGTACGTGCGCATGGCGCGGACCGACCACCACGCGACCACGGCCGCCAGCGCCAGCAGCAGGGCGCCGCGCGTGGCCACCACCGACCAGTCGACCGCGTCCGACATCGCCGTGCGGGCGATCTCCGTGGCCCACGTCAGCGGGTTGTAGCGGGCCGCGGTCTGCACCCACTCGGGGAGCAGGGCGGCGGGAATGAGCGCGGTCGAGACGAAGGTCGCCGGCAGCACGATGATCGTCGAGATGCCGATGAGCGCCGTCTGGTCGCGGGCCAGGAGCGCGACGGCCGTCGACAGCGAGCAGAACGCGGCGGCGAGGAGCAGCGACGCCCCGATGGCGAGGGCCATGCCGCCGACGCCGCCCGCGTACCGCGCGCCCGCGAGCGCGCCGATGCCGAAGACGCAGACGCCCTGGACCACGCAGATGAGCAGCTGCTGCACCAGCTGGCCGGCCACCAGCGACGACCGCGAGACCGGCGAGGTGAGCATCCGGTCCATGACGCCGCTGTTGATGTCGTCGATGAACCCGGTGCCCGCCCAGGCGCCGGAGTACAGGACGGTCATCATGAGGATGCCCGGGACCAGGAACGTCATGTAGTCGTCGGACCCGAAGCCCGGCACCGTGCCGACCGCCGAGAACACGTTCCCGAACAGGACCAGCCAGATGACCGGCTGGATGATGGCGACCCCGAGGCCCCACGGCTGCCGGAGGGAGTCGACGGTCCAGCGGCGCGTGACCTCGGCGGTCTGCGTGACCCAGGACGCGCGGGTCGGGGCGGTGACCGGGCGGGTCAGGGTGAGTGTGCTCATCGGGCGACCTCCTTGGAGGCGACGTCGGCCGAGGTCCACGAGCGGCCGGCGTGCCGCAGGTAGACGTCGTCGAGGGTGGGACGGGAGACGGCGACGGCGCCGTGCCGCACGCCGGCCGCCTGGAGGGCGGCGATGACGGTGCCGACGACGGCCGGGCCGTCCGAGGTCCGGGCGACGAGCCGGCCGGTGGGGCCCTCGACGTGCACGACGGCGTCGCGCAGCGCGGAGACGGACGCGGCGACCGAGCGGACGACCCCGGGGTCGGGCTCGACGAGGTCGACCGTGAGGGTGTCCCCCTCGAGGGTGGCCTTGAGCGTCTCCGGTGACCCCGCCGCGACGACGCGTCCGCGGTCGACGATGGTGAGTCCGTCGGCGAGGCGGTCCGCCTCCTCCAGGTAGTGCGTGGTGAGCACGACGGTCAGCGCGTCCTCGCCCGCGAGCCGGCGGATCTCCTCCCACATCGCGGCGCGCGCTTCGGGGTCCAGGCCGGTGGTCGGCTCGTCGAGGAAGAGCACCTGCGGCGTGCCGACGAGGCCGAGCGCCACGTCGAGCTTGCGCCGCGTGCCGCCGGAGAGCTTGCCGGCGCCGCGGTCGGCGGCCTCCGCGAGCCCGAACCGGTCCACCAGCGCGGCGGCCCGGTCGGTGGAGGCGGCCCGCGACAGCCCGCGCAGCCGCGCGGCCATCACGAGGTTCTCGCGCGGGCTGAGCAGCGGGTCGGCGCCGGTGCCCTGGGACACGTAGCCGATGCTCCGTCGGACGGCGTCGGCGTCGCGGACGACGTCGTGACCCGCGACGCGCGCGGTGCCCGACGTGGCGCGAGCCAGCGTGGTGAGCACCTTCGTCGTCGTGGACTTGCCGGCCCCGTTGGGGCCGAGCAGCCCGTGGACCGTGCCGCCCGGGATGCTGAGCGTGAGGCCGTCGAGGGCCCGGACGTCCGGTCGGCCGCGGCCGCCGGGGTAGGTCTTCACGAGGTCGAGCGCGTCGACCACGGGTGATGTCGGCATGGTGCCGCCTTCTCGGTCGTGCCGTCCGTTCCTTCAGGTTTGGACGGCGGATGGTCCGACCGAGCTGCCACCTATGCTGATTCGTGCGGCGGATCGCACAGGTGCCCTCACGGGTCCCGGTCGGTTCGTGGTGGTCGGCCCGGGTGTTCCAGCACCCGGGCCGACCTTCTTCCTACGGAGGGCTCAGATACGGCGCGAGCGCCTCCGCGAGCTCGTCGGGGTCGAGCCGGCCCCGCGCTGCGGTCCGCTCGTGCAGGTCGCGCCAGAGGGCGACCCCCTCGAACGACCCGTCCGCGATGCTCTCGGTGAGGGTGGCGACGAAGGCGCGCTCGGCCCGGACGATCGCGAGCTCGTAGTCGCTCTCGAGCGAGAAGATCGCCGGCAGCCCCATGGCCCGCGCGTCGGCCAGCGAGGCCTCGATCCCCGCCACCTGCCGGTCGAGCGACGCGAGGCGCAGCCGGAGCAGCCGGACGACGTCGTCGGGACCCAGCAGCGGCAGGAACGACAGCGCGGCCTCGAACTGCGGGAACTCCTTGACGGGCGTGCGGACGAGGTCGGTCAGCCAGTCGATCGCCTCAGTCGCGCCCGCGTCGGTGATCCGGTAGATCGTGCGCGTCGGACGGTTGCCGTCCCGCTCGGTGGACGATGCCTCGATCAGCCCGTGCTTCACCAGCGAGTCGACCACCGAGTAGAGCGACCCGAAGTTGAGCCGCACCGACTCGTCCTTGCGCCGCTCGCGCAGGGTCATCGACATCTCGTACGGGTGCATCGGGCGTTCCCAGAGGAGCGCCAGCACGGCGAGGGCCAGCGGGTTGTTGCGGCTGCGCGCTGCCATGGCTCCTCCTCGTGGGTCCTACTCCGAATGTTCGAACCAGAATATATCTCGACTATTACGCGTTTGCCAAGCACGACGGCCCGCGTCCTTCACGAGGACGCGGGCCGTTCTGCGGTGTGGGGTGACTGTCAGGCGACGCGGACGACGACCTTGCCCCGGACGTGACCGGTCTGGCTGGCCTCGTGCGCGGCCGCGGCGTCGGCCAGCTCGAACACCTCGGCGACGTCGACCGAGACCGTGCCGGCCTCGATCAGGCCGGTGAGGGCGTCGAGGTCCTCGGTGCTCGGTCGCACCCAGACGTAGAGCCCGCCCAGCTCGTCGCGCGCGGCGGCGTCGACGATCGACGCGACGGTGCCGCCGTCGACCAGGAGCGCCTTCGACGTCTCGACCAGGTCGTCGCCGCCGAAGTCGAGCACGACGTCCACGCCCTCGGGTGCGAGCGCGCGGACCCGCTCGACCAGCCCGTCGCCGTAGGTCACCGGCTCGGCGCCCAGCCCGCGGAGGTGCTCGTGGTTGCGCTCGGAGGCGGTGCCGATGACGCGGGCGCCGAGCGACCGCGCGATCTGCACGGCGAACGCCCCGACGCCGCCGGCCGCGGCGTGCACCAGCACGGTCTGCCCGCCGGACACGCCCGCCCGGCGGATCGCCTGGTACGCGGTGAGGCCGGCCAGCGGGACCGCGGCCGCCTCCTCGAAGGAGAGGTTCGCCGGCTTGCGCGCGAGGGTGCGGACCGGCGCCGCGACGTACTCGGCGAACGTGCCGCCCTGCACCCAGTCGCGCCGGACGTAGCCGTAGACCTCGTCGCCGACGCTCAGCTCCGGGGTGTCCAGGCCGACGCGCTCGACCACGCCGGCGACGTCCCACCCGGGCACGGCGGGGAACGCCACGTCCATGATCGGGTCGAGGTAGCCGGCGCGGACCTTCCAGTCGACCGGGTTGACCGATGCCGCGCGGACGCGCACGAGGACGCTGTCCGGACCGACCTTGGGGGTCGGCAGGTCGGTGAGCTCGAGGACGTCGGGGCCGCCGTAGCGGGAGTAGCTGATGGCTCGCATGTCTCGCACAACCGGGCGCGGCCGACGCGTGTTTCGTGATCTCGGTCCCAATCGTCACCGTGCGGCTGCCCGGCGTTCACCCGGCTGCCCGAAACCGGACATCAGTCCTGGACACCCTCGAAGCACACCGATCGAAGGGGACCTCGATGCCGCACGTCCGCCCGTCCCGTCGCGCCGTCGCGACGCTGACCTGCACCGCCGTGCTCTGCGCCGGCCTCGGGGTGAGCGCCGCGGCCGCCGGGCCGAGGCCGAAGCCGGCACCCGTGTGGACGTCGCCGTCGGCCAACGAGACCTTCCACCGGCTCGCCACCTACCCCGTGTACCTCAACCGCCCGGCGGGCGCGGCGGCGGCGGACCCCACGGTCGCGGAGATCTCCGCGGTCAGCGAGGACGGCAGGACGTTCATCCACACCGACGCGCTCGCGGGGCGCATCGGCTTCGTCGACATCACCGACCCGAGCAGACCGCAGGGCCTCGGCACGCTCGACCTGGAGGCCGACCTCGGGGTCGGCGCGCACGCCGAGCCGACGTCGGTCGCCGTGGTCGGCGGGTACGTGCTCGTCGTCGTCGACACCTCGGAGAGCTTCACGGCGCCCAGCGGCGTGCTCGCGGTCGTCGACCTGGCCACGCATGCGCTGGTCCGCACGCTCGACCTGGGCGGGCAGCCCGACTCCATCGCCCTCACGCCCGATCGTGCCCACGCCGCGATCGCCATCGAGAACCAGCGCGACGAGGAGGCGACGCCCGCGGGCGCCACGAAGGGCGACCTGCCGCAGCTCCCGGGCGGATTCCTGCAGCTCGTGGACCTGCCGGGCGCCGACCCGTCGGCCTGGAGCACCCGCGCGGTGCCGTTCACAGCAGCCGACGGGACCGCGCTGCCCGCGTTCGTGGCCGCGGGCCTCGACACGCCCCAGGACCCCGAGCCGGAGTACGTGGCCGTCGACCCGACCGGGCGCACCGTCGCGGTGACCCTGCAGGAGAACAACGGCGTCGCGCTGGTCGACGTGGCGACCGGCGACATCGGGCACGTCTTCAGCACGGGCAGCGCGGCGGTCACGGGGATCGACAGCGCCCAGGACGGGGTCATCAACCAGACGGGGTCCATCCCTCTGACGCCGCGGGAGCCTGATGCCGTCGCGTGGCTCGACGCCACGCACCTGGCGACCGCCAACGAGGGCGACTGGAAGGGCGGCACCCGCGGCTGGACGGTCTTCGACACCACGGGCGCGGTCGTGTGGGACGCGGGCGCGGAGCTCGAGCGGCTGGCCGTCCGCACCGGCCTGCACGCCGAGTCGCGAGCCGGCAAGAAGGGCGTCGAGATCGAGGGCCTCGCGGTCGCGACGCTCGGCGGCCGGCCGTACGCGTTCGTCGGCTCCGAGCGGTCGAACTTCGTCGCGGTCTACGACGTCGACGACGCTGCGCACCCGCGGTTCGTCCAGGTGCTCGCGACCACCAACGGCCCCGAGGGCATCCTCCCCGTGCCGTCCCGCGACCTGCTGCTGGTCTCCTCCGAGACCGACGACGCGTCGGTGCTGGTCCGCTCGTCGGTCAGTGTCTTCGGCCGCGGCAAGGCGTACGCGAAGCAGGCGGGCACGCCGCAGTTCCCTAACGTGGTCTCCGCCGACGACGCGGCGGGCAACCCGATCGGCTGGGGCGCGCTCGGCGCGCTGAGCGCCGACCCGACCGACAGGACGCACCTGTGGACCGCGACCGACGCGGCCTACAGCACCGCCCACCTGCTCCGGCTCGACGTGTCGCGCACCCCGGCCGTCATCGACCGCGACGTCGCCGTGACGCAGGGGGGCACGGCGACGTCGCTGGACATCGAGGGGGTCTCAGCGCGTCGTCAGGGCGGGTTCTGGCTCGGCTCCGAGGGAGCCACCGGGGCGGCGAACGCCCTGGTCCGCACGGACGCGAACGGGGCGGTGCAGCAGACGGTGCCGCTGCCCCCCGACGTCGCGGCCGGTCTCACCAAGTGGGGCATCGAGGGCGTCGCGGTGGCCGAGGACCGCCTGGGTGAGCACGTCTGGGTCGCCCTGCAGCGCGGCCTCACCACTGACCCGGGCGGTCTGGCGGGCGCCGCACGGATCGGCCGGTACGACGTGACGACCGGGGCGTGGTCGTGGTTCAGCTACCCGCTGGGCACGACGACGACGGCAGGAGACTGGATCGGGCTGTCCGAGATCACCGTGGTGGACCGCGACACCCTTGCGGTGATCGAGCGCGACAAGCTCAACGGACCGGACGCGAAGGTCAAGGCCGTGTACGCGGTGCAGGTCCCGGCTACGGACCCGGCGCCGGGCACCGTCGGGGCGCTGACCAAGACGCTCGTCCGCGACGTCGTCCCGGACCTGCGGGCGACCGACGGGTGGACGCAGGAGAAGCTCGAGGGCCTGACGATCGGCGGCGACGGGCAGGTCTACGCCGTGACCGACAACGACGGTCTGAAGGACGCCACCGGCGAGACGGTGCTGCTGCGGCTCGGGGACGCGTCGACGGTGTTCAAGGCACAGCTCGGGAACGGCAACGGTCACGGGGGCGGCAAGCCCGACCCGAAGCCGGGCCCGTGCCGACCGGGAACGGCGGGCGCGTTCTGACAGGTGCCGCCGGCGCAGGCGATCATGGCGGGGTGTCGAACCCCTGTTCCGTCATGGTCGTCTGCACCGGCAACATCTGCCGCTCCCCGATGGCCGAGATCGTGCTGCGCGAGCGGTTCGCCGACGCGGGCCTGGCCGACCGGGTGGTGGTCGACTCGACGGGCACCAGCGACGAGGAGCACGGCAACCCGGTCGACCGCCGCGCCCGCGCCGTCCTGCAGCGGCACGGGTACCCGACCGGCGACGGCCACCGGGCGAGGCAGGTCCAGGCGGGTGACCGGCGGGATCTCGTCCTGGCGATGACGAACGCGCACGCGAGGGCCCTGCGCAGGCTCGGCGTGGAGGCCGTCCTGTTCCGTTCCTTCGACCCGGACGCCGTCGGCGACCTCGACGTCGCCGACCCTTGGTACGGGGGCACGCAGGATTTCGAGGACTGCCTGGCGCAGATCGAGGCGGCCGCCGACGGCATCGTGGAGCACGTGCGCAACACCTGTGGGAATGCGCAGGTCGCCCAGGACGGTTGACCGAGGCATGTCCCTCAACGAGATCCCGCTCACCACCCTGCACGGCGCCGCCACGACGTTCGGCGAGTACGCGGACAAGGTGAAGCTCGTGGTCAACGTCGCGTCGCGGTGCGGCCTGGCGCCGCAGTACGAGAAGCTCGAGGAGCTGCAGAAGACCTACGGCGACCGCGGGTTCACCGTCCTCGGCTTCCCGAGCAACCAGTTCCTCCAGGAGCTGGGCTCCGAGGAGGCCATCGCCGAGTACTGCTCGACCACCTGGGGCGTGACGTTCCCGATGTTCGAGAAGGTCAAGGTCAACGGCCGCCACCAGCACCCGCTCTACGCGGAGCTGACCAAGGCGCCGGACGCCGACGGCAAGGCCGGCCGGATCACGTGGAACTTCGAGAAGTTCGTCGTGACGCCGGACGGCTCGGTCCACCGCTTCCGCCCGAAGACCGAGCCGGACGCCGCGGAGATCGTCGAGCTCATCGAGGCGTCGCTGCCCGGCTAGAGCCAGCGGTTGCGCCGGAACGCGCGGTAGAGCCCGACGCAGACGACGCCGATGCCGGCGAGGACCACCCAGAACCCGAACCGGGTGTGCAGGGCGGGGATGTTGTCGAAGTTCATGCCGTAGAGCCCGGTGATCGCCGTGGGCACCAGGGCGATCGCGGCCCACGCCGAGATCTTGCGCATGTCGGAGTTCTGCTGGACCGTCACCCGGTTCTGCTCGACGGTCACCTGCGCGAGGTCGGCCTGCATGACGCCGGTGAGCAGGGCGTCGGCGGCCTCGATGAGCTCGGCGGCCCGCAGCGCGTGGTCCTGCACGTCGCGGAAGTACGGCCGCGAGTAGGCCGGGATGCACGGGACCTCGTCCTCGGCCAGGCGCGTGAGCGGCTGGACCAGCGGGACGACGGCGCGGCGGAACTGCTGCACCTCGCGCTTGAGCTTGTAGATGCGCTCGGCGTGGTCGCTGCTCGGGTCGTCGCCGAACACCTGGTCCTCGATCTCGTCGAGGTCCTCGTCGATCGCCGCCGTGACGTCGAGGTACTGGTCGACGGCCTTGTCCAGGATCCCGTGCAGCACCGCCGGCGGCCCGTGCTGCAGCATCTCCGGGTCGGCCTCGAGCGACGTGCGCACCAGCGCCGGGATCGTCGTGTCCCCGTGCCGCACCACGATGACGAACCGGTCGCCCAGGAAGATCGCCAGCTCGCTGACCTCGACCACCTCGACGTGGTCCACGTAGTGCACGGGCTTGACGACGGCGAACGTGACACCGCCGTACCGCTCCAGCTTGGGCCGTTGGTGGGCGCGGATGGCGTCCTCGATGGCGAGCTCGGGCAGCTCGAACCCCTCGGCAAGCAGGTCGAACTCGTCAGCCGTGGGTTCGACCAGGCCGATCCAGACGAAGCCGTCCTCCTTCTCTGCCTCCCGCAGGGCCGTCCGCAGGTCGTCGATCCGGTGGCGCCGGCGTCCGGCGGAGTAGAGCGCGCAGTCCACGATCACGAGTCGAAGGCTAGACCGGGCGGCCCGGTGCGCTGCGCGACAGACTGGCAGCACCGTCGACGCACGCCGACGGCACCCGCGGAACGACCCTCGGAGGCTGGCGTGAAGTTCGAGATCTACAAGGACAAGGCGGGCGAGTTCCGGTTCCGGATCGTCGCCACCAACGGCAACGTCCTCGCGAGCAGCGAGGGCTACTCGGCGAAGGCGTCCGCCCAGGGTGCCATCGACCGCATCAAGTCGGACGCGGCAGGAGCCGCGGTCGTCGACAACGGCTGAGACCCGCGGACGTACGGACCCGGCACCGCTACCGGATCCGTACGTCACGATGGCTCCATGAAGGTCGCCGCGAGAGCCCACGTCCCGCCGTTCGCCGTGATGGAGATCCTCGCCGCGGCCAACGCTCGCAAGGCGGCCGGCGAGAACGTGCTCAACCTTTGCGCGGGCGAACCGTCCACGGGGGCGTCCGAGGTCGTCCGGCAGCGGGCGATCGACCTGCTCACCGCCGGGGACCTCGGCTACACGGAGTCCCTCGGCGCGCCGGCGATGCGGGCGGCGATCGCCCAGCACTACCGCGACTGGTACGCGGTCGACGTCGATCCTCGTCGCATCGCCGTGACCACCGGGTCGTCGGGCGGCTTCCTGCTCGCGTTCCTCGCCGCGTTCGACGCCGGTGACCGCGTGGCGCTCGCGGTCCCCGGCTACCCGGCGTACGCCAACATCCTCGCCGCGCTCGGCTGCGACGTCGTCGTGATCCCGTGCGGTCCGGAGACCCGGTACCAGCCGACGGTCGCCCAGCTCGACGCGCTCGACGCCCCGATCGAGGGACTCGTGATCGCCAGCCCGGCCAACCCGACGGGCACCATGATCGACGCCGCCGAGCTGGCCGCGATCGCCGGCTGGTGCGGGGACCACGGCGTCCGGCTGGTCAGCGACGAGATCTACCACGGCATCACGTACGGCTCGGAGGAGACCGCGACGGCCGCCCACTACCTCGACCGCGGCGCCGTCGTCGTCAACTCGTTCTCCAAGTACTGGGCGATGACGGGCTGGCGACTGGGGTGGCTGGTCCTGCCCGAGGACCTGGTCTCCGCGGTCGACGCGTTGGCCGGCAACGTCGCCCTGTGCCCGCCCGCGCTCGCGCAGCACGCCGGCGTCGCGGCGTTCAGCCCCGCCGGGTACGCGGCCGCGCGGGAGAACGTCGAGCGCTACGCGCAGGCCCGCGCGCACCTGCTCGAGCGCCTGCCCGAGCTCGGCTGGTCGCGCATCGCCCCGGCCGACGGCGCGTTCTACCTGTACGCCGACATCTCGGCGAGCGGCCTGGACGCGATCACCTGGTGCGCCCGGCTGCTCGACGAGGCCAGCGTCGCCTTGACGCCCGGCACCGACTTCGACCCCGTCGACGGGCACCGGTGGGTGCGGCTCTCGTTCGCGTCGTCGGTCGAGGTCGTGCGCGAGGCGGTGGACCGGATCGTCGCGTGGCAAGGGACGGCCTTCGGGTCACCCGCCGCGACGTAGGTTGGACCCGTGCGCCTTCCCCCGCTGGTCCCGCCGGGACCGCCGCTGACCCCCGCCCAGGTGGCGCGCGGGTCGCGGCACCTGCTGCTCGCGGAGATCGGGGTCGACGGCCAGCGGCGCCTGCGGAACGCGCGGGTGCTCGTCGTCGGCGCGGGCGGGCTGGGCGCCCCGGTGCTGCAGTACCTCGCTGCGGCGGGCGTCGGGACGATCGGGGTCGTCGACGACGACGTGGTCGACCTCAGCAACCTGCAGCGGCAGGTGATCCACCGGACCGCCGCCGTCGGCCGGCCGAAGGTCGACAGCGCACGCGACGCGATCGAGGCGCTCGACCCCGACATCGACGTGGTGGTCCATCCCACGCGGCTGACCAGCGCGAACGTCGACGAGATCCTGTGCGGCTACGACGTCGTCGTCGACGGCACGGACAACTTCCCCACCCGCTACCTGGTCAACGACGCGTGCGCGCGCCTCGGCCTGCCGGAGGTGTGGGGCTCGGTGCTGCGGTTCGACGCGCAGACCACCGTGTTCTGGGACCGCCACGGGCCGCAGCTGCGCGACCTGTTCCCCCAGCCGCCGCGTGCCGACGAGGTCCCGTCCTGCGCCGAGGCCGGCGTGCTCGGCGCGCTGTGCGGTCAGGTCGGCTCGGTCATGGCGACCGAGGTGGTCAAGCTGGTCACCGGCACGGGCGAGACGCTGCTCGGCCGCGTGCTCGTCGTCGACGCCCTGCGCGGCCGGTGGACCGACGTCCCGCTGGTCGCCCGTCACCGTCCCGCCGCCCAGACCGTCCCCGACGAACCCGAGGTCCCCCGCATGTCCGACGTCCCCGTCATCACCGCCCCCGAGCTGATCCGGCGCCTCGCCGCGCGCGACGCCGGGACCGACGAGTTCCTGCTCATCGACGTGCGCGAGCCGTCCGAGTACGCGGAGGCGTCGATCCCCGGCGCCGTGCTGGTGCCGCTCGGGTCCGTGTTCGACGGATCCGCGCTGGCCGACCTGCCGCACGACGTCGAGATCGTGGTGCAGTGCCAGGTCGGCGGCCGCTCGCTCACCGCCGCCCGGATCCTGCAGAACGCGGGCTTCGAGGCGTCGAACCTCGAGGGCGGCATCCTCGCGTGGATGGCCGTGCGCTGACGGTGCGCAGCCTCGACGACCACCGCGCCGCCGCCCTGGCGCTCGCGGAGCCGCTCCTCGCGGTCGAGGTGCCCCTCGACGACGCCGACGGTCTGGTGCTCGCGGACGACCTGCGCACCGAGGAGCCCCTGCCCCGCTGGGACAACTCGGCCATGGACGGCTACGCGGTGCGCCACGCGGACGTCGACGAGCTGCCGGTGAGCCTGCGGGTGGTTGCGGACCTGCCGGCGGGGTCTGCCGAGGAGCCCGTCGTCGCTGCCGGGACCGCGGCGCGGATCATGACCGGGGCGCCCGTCCCGGCGGGCGCGGACACCATCGTCCCGGTCGAGCTGACCGACGCCGGGACGGTCACGGTGCTGGTCCGGGGCGCGCCGGCGGCGGGCGTGCACCTGCGCCGCGCGGGCGAGGACGCGCGGCCGGGCGACGTGGTCGTGGCCCGCGGCACCCTGCTCGGCCAGGCGGCGATCGCGGCCGTCGCCTCGCTGGGCCACCCGACGGTGCGGGTGCACCGCCGCCCCCGGGTCGCCGTCGTGTCGACCGGCGACGAGCTGGTCCCGCCGGGCAACCCGCTGCACCGCGGCCAGCTCCCCGACTCCAACTCCTGGCTGCTCGCCGCCGCGGTCCGCGAGGCCGGCGGCGCGGCGGTCCGCCTCGGCCCGGTGCCGGACGACGTCCGGACCCTGCGCACGCTCCTGCAGAGCCTCGACGAGGACGAGTCGATCGACGCCGTCGTCACCTCCGGCGGTGTGAGCGTCGGGGCGTACGACGTGGTGAAGGCGGCGCTCGCCGACGAGCCGGGCGTCGAGTTCGTCGCCGTCGCGGTCCAGCCCGGCAAGCCGCAGGGCCTCGGCCGGCTGCCCGGCGGCACGCCGATCTTCACGCTGCCCGGCAACCCGGTGAGCTCGTTCGCGTCGTTCGAGGTGTTCGTGCGGCCGGCGCTGCTCCGGATGCGCGGCCTCGCCGACGTCGAGCGACCGGCCGCCCTCGCCGTCGCCGACGAGGGCTGGACCACGCCGCCCGGCCGCGCGCAGCTCATGCCCGTGCGCTGGGTGGCCCCCGACCGCGTGGCTCCCGCGACCGCCGGCGGGTCCGGGTCGCACCTCGTAGCCCGGCTCGTCCTGGCCGAGGGGCTCGCGGTCGTCCCCGCCGAGATCGACGCCGTCGCCGCCGGCGACCGCGTCCGCGTCCTGAAGGTGAGCCCATGACCGAGCAGTTCACGCACCTGGACGCGGCCGGCCACGCTCGCATGGTCGACGTCACGGCCAAGCAGCCGACGGTCCGGTCGGCCACCGCGACCGGGCGCGTCGTGTGCGGGCCGGACGTCGTCGCGGCGCTGCGGGACGGGGCAGTGCCCAAGGGCGACGTCCTCGCCGTCGCGCGCATCGCCGGCATCGCGGCCGCCAAGCGGACCCCCGAGCTGCTGCCCCTCGCCCACGTCATCGGCGTGCACGGCGTCGTGGTCGACCTCGAGATCACCGACGACGGCGTCTCGGTCACGGCCACGGTCCGCACCGCCGACCGCACCGGCGTGGAGATGGAGGCGCTCACCGCGGTCTCGGTCGCCGCGCTCGCGGTCGTCGACATGGTCAAGGGACTCGACAAGTCCGTGCGCATCACCGACGTGCAGCTCGAGGCGAAGTCGGGCGGGCGCTCGGGCGACTGGCGGCGCGAGGCGTGACCTCGGGGACCGACGGCGTTCCGTCCGACGAGGGAGCGGCGTCGAGGGAGCGGGGACGACACCGCGACCCCGGGCGCGCCGACGACAGCCGGCCGACCGTCCGGTTCGACGCCGTCGTCCTGGCCGGCGGCCGGGGCCGGCGCCTGGGCGGTCCGAGCAAGCCCGAGGTCGTCGTCGGCGGTCGCGCCCTCCTCGACCATGCGCTCGCGGCGGTCGCGGCGGCGGACAGGGTGGTCGTGGTCGGGCCCTCGGGCCTCGCGCGCCCCGGCATCCCCACGGTGCTCGAGGACCCGCCCGACGGCGGCCCAGTGGCGGGCCTGGCCGCGGGGCTCGCGTACCTCGCCCCCGACGGCCTCGTCGCGGTGCTGGCCTGCGACGTCCCACGCGCCGGCTCGGCGCTCCCGGCGCTGCTCGCCGCGGCCCACGGCGCCGACGGCGCCCGGCTGATCAGCGCCGACGGCCGCCCCCAGCACCTCGTCGCCGTCTACCGCGCGGACGCGCTGGCCCGCGCGCTCGCCGCGCTCGCGGAGACGCACGGTGCGGCGATGCGCCGACTCGTGGCCGACCTGCGGCTGGTCGACGTCCCCGACACCTCCGACGCCGCCGCGGACGCGGACACCTGGGCGGACGTCGCGCGCCTCGACGCGGAGCTCGGTGACAGGATCGGACCATGACCGACGACCCCCGCCGCGCTCCGGGCGCAGACCTGCCGGAGTGGATCGACCAGATCACCACCGCGCTCGGCGTCGAGCGCGAGCTCGTCGACATCGACCGCCTGCTCGAGGTGGCGTCCGACGTCGCGCACCAGGTCGCGCGCCCGGCCGTCCCGGTGACGATGTTCGTCGCGGGCTTGGCCGCGGCGAGCTCCAACCCGTCGGACGTCCTCGCCTGGATCGAGGCGCGCGCGCAGGCGTGGACCGCCGGCTCGTGATCACCGTCCGTTACTTCGCCGCCGCCGCGGAGGCCGCCGGCGTCGACACCGAGCGGCTCGACGCCGGGACGGCCGCGCAGGTCAGGGCCGCGATGGTCGCCGCGCACGGCTCCGCGCTGGACCGCGTCCTGGGCCGCTCCGCGCTCCTGGCGGACGGCACCCGCGTCGACGGCGACGACCCGATCCCCGCCGGCGCCACCCTGGACGTCCTCCCGCCGTTCGCCGGCGGCTAGAGGACGAAATACCTCCAGGCCTGTTCGCGACGGCTCGGGCTGCGGTCAGCCGCCGATGGCGCTCATCGGGCGGTCGGGCTGCAGGAAGCTGGGGTCGTCGATGTCGTGCCCGGCCTTCTTGCCCGCGAGGCACCGCCGGTAGGCGTCGGCCAGCGCGGCGTCGACGTCCGACGACGTGGGAGCCGGCCGCGCGGGAGCGGAGGCCCCGATGCGCGTCGCCTGCCCGGGACCGACGCCGATGACCGAGGCGTCCGCGGTCGGCGTCTCGCCCCGCAGCAGGTCGCGGACGTTGGTCTCCGTCTGCGAGAACAGGCAGGCCCGCAGCTGCCCGTCGGCGGTGAGCCGCAGCCGGTCGCACGCGCCGCAGAAGGGCGCGGTGACCGACGCGATGACCCCGACGGTCGCGGGTCCGCCGTCGACGTACCAGAGCTCTGCCGGCGCGGCACCGCGCCCGGGAACCTCCGTCAGCGCGAACTCGGCGGTGAGCCGCTCCAGGATCTCCGCCTGCGTCACCATCTCGGCCCGGTCCCAGGTGTGCCCGGCGTCGAGCGGCATCTGCTCGATGAACCGCATCTGGTAGCCGCGGTCGACGGCGAACCTGGTCAGAGCGACCACCTCGTCGTCGTTCACGCCGCGCATGGCCACGGCGTTGATCTTCACCGGATGCAGGCCGGCGGCGTCAGCGGCGGCGACCCCCGCCAGCGTCTCGACCAGCTTGTCGCGCCGCGTGAGCTGCTGGAACTTCGCGCGGTCGAGGGTGTCGAGGCTGATGTTCACGCGGGACAGCCCCGCGTCCCTGAGCTCGGAGGCCAGCCCGGGCAGCCGGAGGGCGTTCGTCGTGAGGGACACCTCGGGGCTGCCGGACGGACCGGTGAGGGCCGTGAGCCGGCGGACGACGTCGACGATGTCCACGCGCAGCAGCGGTTCGCCTCCGGTCAGCCGGATCTCCTCGATGCCGAGCTCCACACCCACGCGGGCGACGTGCACGATCTCGTCGGTGCTCAGCATGGTCGACCGCGCGAGCCACGGGACGCCGTCGGCCGGCATGCAGTACGTGCAGCGCAGCGAGCAGCGGTCGGTCAGCGAGATCCGCAGGTCGCGGTGCACGCGCCCGAACCGGTCGACCAGCTGCTCGCTCACAGCCCCACCCACACGTGTGACCCGTCGTCGAGGATCTCGCGCTTCCACACCGGCAGCTCGGCCTTGACCGTCTCGACGAGGGAGCGGCACACGTCGAAGGCCTCGGCCCGGTGCGCCGTGGCGACGGCGGCGACGATCGCGGCCTCGCCGACCGCGAGGTGCCCGATCCGGTGACTGACGGCGACCCCGAGCACGCCGTCGGACTCCGCGGCCGCTGCCGCGAGGCGTTCGAGCACGGCGGCCGCCGACGGGTGCGCGGTGTACTCCAGGGCCACGACCCGACCTTCGACCGAAGGGTCGTTGTCCCGCACCAGCCCGACGAACGTCGCGACGGCCCCGGCGGCCGGCTCGCTCACGTGTTCCACGTGAAACTGCAGGTCCAGGGGCTGGTCGACCACGCGTGCGATCATCAGTGGTCCCCTCCGGTCAGCTGGTCCAGCAGATGGTCCACCAGCGGCAGCAGGACGTCGAGCCCCTCGCCCACCCCGCCCGGAGAGCCGGGGAGGTTGACGACGAGGGCGCCCGCGTCGGTCACGCCGGCGATGCCGCGCGACAGCACGGCCGTGGGCACGTTCCGCGCACCGTCGCGGCGCAGCAGCTCGGGGATCCCGGGCAGCTCGCGGTCGATCACGGTGCGCGTGCCCTCGGGCGTCCGGTCGCGCGGCCCGACGCCGGTCCCGCCGGACGTGACGACGAACCGGGCACCGGAGTCGAGAGCCGTCCGCAGCGCCGTCTCGACCGAGTGCTCGCCGTCGGGCACCACCGCCAGGTCGACCTTCGCGTACCCCGCGGCGAGCAACCGCGAGACCGCGGCCGGACCGGAGGTGTCGGGTCGCGTGCCCGCGGCGGACCGGTCGGACACCACGATGACCGCGGCGGTCACTCCGGTGGCGTCGCTCGGCTGCATCGGGCCAATCTACGCACGCAGGTCCACCGGCCGAGCGGCGGGCCGCGACCTGGACAGCGCCGGGTACTCTGGGCCCACAACTTCACACGCTGCTCGAACCGCGGCGGGAGAGCTCCCGCAGAACGTGCGGGGCGCCGAAGGAGCAACCCTCCCCGGGAATCTCTCAGGCCCCTGTACCGCCACGGCGAGGCAACTCTGGAAAGCGGACCGACTCCTCAGGACGAGGTCCCACCGACGGTGCAAGCCGGCGCGCCCCGACAGGCGGACCGGCAAAACTCTCAGGTCTGCACGTGCTCGCGCACGGGTGCAGGTGACAGAGCGGGGAGCCCACCCACCGTCCCGGCATGTCCGGACGACCCCTGCGGAGCAGCTCGTGACCGATCTCAGCTCGTTGGCCACCGCCGTCGTGAACGGCGTCCCCGCGGTCCACCTGGACCCCTCCCACGACTCGGTGGCGTTCACCAGCGTCGAGCACACGCCGGCCGCCGAGGTCTTCGCCGACCGCCACATCGGCCCCCGCGGCGGCGAGACCGCCCACATGCTCTCGGTCGTCGGCTACGCCACGCTCGACGACCTGATCGACGCTGCCGTCCCCGCGAGCATCCGCACCGACCGCCCGCTCGACCTGCCCGCCGCGCGGTCAGAGGAGGACGTGCTCGCCGCGCTGCGCACCATCGCCGGCAAGAACCGTGTGATGACCCAGATGATCGGCCAGGGCTACTCCGACACCATCACGCCGGCCGTGATCCGCCGCAACGTGCTCGAGTCGCCGGCCTGGTACACCGCGTACACGCCGTACCAGCCGGAGATCGCCCAGGGCCGGCTCGAGGCCCTGCTCAACTTCCAGACGATGGTGACCGACCTGACCGGCCTGGACCTGGCCAACGCCTCGCTCCTCGACGAGGCCACCGCGGTCGCCGAGGCCGTCGCTCTCATGTGGCGCGCGGCCCGCGGCAAGGCCGGCACGGTCGTCCTCGACGCCGACCTGTTCGGCCAGTCGCTCGCCGTCACGCTCGGCCGCGCCGAGGCCATCGGCCTGCCGGTCGTCGTCGCCGACCTCACCGACGGGCTGCCCGAGATCGAGGGCGACCTCATCGGCGTCGTCCTGCAGCAGGTCGGCGCATCCGGCCGCGTGCGCGACCTCGGGCCGGTGATCGCGCAGACCAAGGAGCGCGGCGGCCTCGTCACCGTGGCGGCGGACCTGCTCGCGCTGACGCTGCTCACCTCGCCCGGGGAGCTCGGCGCGGACGTGTCGGTCGGCTCGGCCCAGCGCTTCGGCGTCCCGCTGTTCGGCGGCGGACCCCACGCCGCGTTCATGGCGGTCCGCAACGGCCTCGAGCGGATGCTGCCCGGCCGCCTCGTCGGCGTCTCCATCGACGCCGACGGTGCCCGTGCCTACCGGCTCGCGCTGCAGACCCGCGAGCAGCACATCCGCCGCGAGAAGGCGACGAGCAACATCTGCACGGCGCAGGCCCTGCTGGCGATCGTCGCGTCGATGTACGCGGTCTACCACGGGCCGGACGGGCTCACGGCGATCGCCGAGCGCGTGCACGCGCGCGCAGCCGGTCTGGCCGAGCTGCTGGCCGGCGTCGGCGTGACCGTCGAGCACGACGTCGTCTTCGACACCGTCCGCACGGTCGTCGTCGGCAAGGCCCGCGAGGTCGTCGCCCAGGCCGCCGAGGCCGGCGTCAACCTCTGGGCGCCCGACGCCGACCACGTGCAGATCGCGTGCGACGAGCGCACCACCGACGACCACCTGCTGCGCATCGTGCTCGCGTTCGCCGCGGCGGGTACGACGACCCTCGAGGCGGAGGACGGGACGTTCGCGTTCGGGTTCCTCACCACCGACGGCTCCGACGCGCTCCCCGCCGGGCTCCGCCGGACCAGCGCGTTCCTGCAGCACCCCGTCTTCCACCTGCACCGCTCCGAGACGGCGATGCTGCGCTACCTGCGCCGCCTCTCGGACAAGGACCTGGCGCTGGACCGGACGATGATCCCGCTGGGCTCGTGCACCATGAAGCTCAACGCGACGGTGGAGATGGAACCCATCTCCTGGCCGGAGTTCGCGACCATTCACCCGTACGCCCCGACCGACCAGACCGACGGCTACGCCGAGCTGGTCACCGAGCTGCAGGACTGGCTGGCGGAGATCACGGGCTACGCCGCCGTCTCGGTGCAGCCGAACGCGGGCAGCCAGGGCGAGCTGGCCGGCCTGCTCGCCATCCACGGGTACCACGCGTCCCGCGGCGACCAGCGCGACGTCTGCCTGATCCCCGCCTCGGCGCACGGCACCAACGCGGCGTCCGCCGCGCTCGCGGGCATGCGCGTCGTGGTCGTCGCGACCGCGTCGGACGGGTCGATCGACCTCGACGACCTGCGCGCCAAGCTCGGGCAGCACGGCCCCCAGGTCGCCGCGATCATGATCACGTACCCGTCGACGCACGGCGTCTACGAGGAGGGCGTGCGCACGGTCTGCGACCTGGTCCACGAGGCCGGCGGCCAGGTCTACATCGACGGCGCGAACCTCAACGCACTGGTCGGCCTGGCGCGCCCGGGCGAGCTCGGCGGCGACGTGAGCCACCTCAACCTGCACAAGACGTTCTGCATCCCGCACGGCGGCGGCGGACCCGGCGTCGGCCCGGTCGCGGTCGCCGCGCACCTCGTGCCCTTCCTGCCGGGCGACCCGACGCCGACGGCGACCCGCGGCAGCACGCCGCCGGTCAGCGCCGCCCCGTGGGGCTCCGCGGGCATCCTCCCGATCTCGTGGGCCTACGTCGCCCTGATGGGTCCCGACGGCCTGAAGACGGCCACCGAGACCGCGGTGCTCGCGGCGAACTACCTGGCCACGCGCCTGTCCGGCCACTTCCCCGTGCTCTACACCGGCCCGAACGGCCTGGTCGCGCACGAGTGCATCCTCGACCTGCGGGACATCACCAAGGACACCGGGGTCACCGCCGAGGACGTCGCCAAGCGGCTCATGGACTACGGCTTCCACGCGCCGACCCTGTCCTTCCCGGTGGCGGGCACGCTGATGGTGGAGCCGACCGAGAGCGAGGACCTGGCCGAGCTGGACCGGTTCGTCGACGCCCTCGTCGCCATCCGCGGCGAGATCGACGCCGTCGAGTCCGGCCGGTGGGCCGTCGCCGACTCCCCGCTGCGGCACGCGCCGCACACGGCGGCCTCGGTGTCGGCCGACGCCTGGGACCACGCCTACCCCCGCGAGCTCGCCGCGTTCCCCGTGGCCGCGCTGCGCGAGGGCAAGTACTGGCCGCCGGTCCGCCGGATCGACGGGGCGCACGGCGACCGGAACCTGGTCTGCTCCTGCCCGCCCATCGAGGCTTACGCCGAGTGAAGGACGACGACACCGTGGACACATTGAGCCCGCTCAACGACGAGCACATCGCCCTCGGCGCCGCCCTCACCAGCTTCGCCGGCTGGCAGATGCCGCTGCGCTACACCTCCGACATCGCGGAGCACACCGCGGTCCGGACGGCCGCGGGTCTGTTCGACCTGTCCCACATGGGCGAGATCGCGGTCAGCGGTCCGGACGCCGGCGCCTTCCTCGACTACGCCCTCGTCGGCAACCTCTCGGCCCTGCGCGTGCTCGGCGCGCGGTACACGATGATCTGCGCGGAGGACGGCGGGGTCGTCGACGACCTCATCGTCTACCGCGACACCGAGGACACGTTCATGGTCGTCGCCAACGCGTCGAACCACGCGACGGTGCTCGCGGCGTTCGCCGAGCGGACCGAGGGGTTCGACGTGCTCGTCGAGGACCGCTCCCCGCAGACCGCGCTGATCGCCGTGCAGGGCCCCCGCGCCCTGGAGATCCTGCGCGCGACCGAGGGGCTGGCCGAGGCCGGCCACGACGCCGGGACGCTGAAGTACTACGCGGCGATCCCGATGACGTTCGAGGGCGCGCCGGTCTTCGTCGCCCGCACCGGCTACACGGGCGAGGACGGCTTCGAGTTCTTCCTCGACGCGGCCCTCGCGCCGGCCCTCTGGCGCGCGTTCCTCGCCGCGGGCGAGCCGTTCGGTCTCGTCCCGGCGGGTCTCTCCGCCCGGGACAGCCTCCGCCTCGAAGCCGGCATGCCGCTGTACGGCAACGAGCTGGACCGCACGACCACCCCGCACGACGCCGGCCTCGGTCGCGTGGTCAAGCTGGACAAGGTCGACGACGAGGGCGCGCCGCTCCCGTTCGTGGGCCGCGACGCCCTGGTAGGCCGCGCCGACTCCGAGCCGGCGCGCGTGCTCGTCGGGCTCGAGGGGCTCGGACGCAGGGCCGCGCGGCACGGGTACCCGGTCATGAGCACGACGTCCCCAGACGCCGTGCAGGTCGGTACCGTCACCTCCGGAGCACCGTCTCCGACACTCGGGCACCCCGTGGCCATGGCGTACGTGACCCCCGAGCTCAGTGCTCCGGGCACCGAGCTGGCGGTTGACGTGCGCGGACGCTTCGAACCCGTCCGGGTGGTCGCTCTTCCCTTCTACCGCCGACCCCGGTAGACCAAGCCCTAGAGAAGTATCGACAGGAGCCTCACATGTCCGCGGAGCTGCCCACCCACCTGCACTACACGGTCGAGCACGAATGGCTGGATGACGGCGCCCCCGCGACCGTCGGCATCACCGGGACCGCGGCTGACGCGCTCGGCGACATCGTCTACCTCGAGCTCCCCGCCGTCGGCGAGGAGATCATCGCCGGCGCGGTCGTCGGCGAGATCGAGTCGACCAAGTCGGTCTCCGAGCTCTACTCCCCGGTCTCCGGCACGGTCGTCGCGATCAACCAGGCCGCCGTCGACGACCCGTCGGTGGTCAACTCGGACCCGTTCGGAGAAGGCTGGCTCCTCAAGGTCGACGTGTCGTCGACCGGTCCACTGCTCACGGCGGAGGAGTACGCGGCGCAGAACGCAGGGTGAACCACCATCGGTGAACCTCGGCGGTAACGCATCCGTTACTCATTCGTACGCTTCGTCCTCCATGCTGGTCAGCCGTCCGGGTGAAAACCCGTCGGTGCTCACACGATCGGCGTATCAGCAGACGCGGGCGGCGTTCATTGTGGGTGGCAAGCGCGAATCGGCGCATGGCGGGGGGGAACCCGCGCATGACGAGATTGCTGGAAGTGGCGTCATGGCTCACCACCAGCCCTCTCTCATCCGGTACGCAGCCCAGAGCGTGACGACCCGGACCCCCCGGGTCACGCAGCACACCGGAGGACAACATGAGCATGTTGGAGACGAGCAGGACCGTCGGGCTCACGAACGACGCACTGACGCGCCGCGAGCGGGTCGTGCTGGCGGAGCTCGCCGAGGATGTCACTCTCGAGGAGATCGCCACGCGGCTCTTCGTCACGCGCAACACCGTGAAGTCACAGGTGCGCAGCGTGTATCGCAAGATCGGCGTCTCGACGCGGTCCGAGGCCGTCGCCTGGGCCGTCGCGCACGGCATCCGCTGACGTGGTCCGACGGCTCAAGACACCGGGCCGTCCCACGAGCGCCACGCTCGCGCAACGCGAGCTGTGCAGTGTCGATGGCACACTCACCGCATGACCTCACCCGTGCTCGTCGTGGCCGCCGCGATCGTGGACGACCTGGACGACCCGCGTGAGCTGTTGGCCGCTCGCCGGGCTGTGCCGGCACGACTGGCCGGCCGCTGGGAGTTCCCCGGCGGCAAGGTGGACGGGGACGAGTCCGCCGAGGACGCGCTGCACCGGGAGATCCGCGAGGAGCTCGGTGTGCGGATCGGTCTCGGCGACGAGCTCGTCGGTCCCGACGACGGCATGTGGCGTCTGTCGGACCAGTACGTGATGCGGATCTGGCTGGCCGAGATCGTCGACGGGACGGCCGAGCCCCTGGTCGAGCACGACGAGCTGCGGTGGTTGCCCGGGCACCAGTGGCACGACGTCCCGTGGCTCGACGCCGACGTCCGCATCGTCGACCGGCTGGCCGAGCAGTACGTCCGCCTCATCCCGCGCGGCTGAGCCGCCGACGGCGTGGTCTGCCCGCTCCCTCAGGAAGCCGGCGACGACGCCGTCACCTCACCAGCGGTGGTTCGCGTTCTTCATGCAGCACTGACCCGTGCCGCGGCAGTAGCTGCACTCCCCCGACCACCGCTTGCGGCCGGCCCCGTCGCACCGCTCGCACACCTGCACAGCAGAGCTGCACTCGTCGCACTTCGTCACGTGTGTCTCCACTACATCGTCGTAGAACGCGAGCCTTCGGGTGCTCGCTCCTAGAGGATCGGCACGTGCGTGGGGTGGACATGAGTCCCGGGGCCGGACGGATGGTCACGAATCGATCTCAGTCGGCCAGGGCGCTCGCCATCCGGTCGACGGCGTCGGTCAGCGTCGCCGTCGACGCCGCGAGGTTGAGCCGCACGAACCCGGCGCCCTCGTCGCCGAACGTCGGGCCGGGGTTGACCGCGACCCGGCCACGGTCCAGGACGCGTCGGGCGGGGTCCTCGCCCGCGCGCACCGCCGGCACGGTGCGGAGGTCGATCCACGCGAGGTACGTCGCCTCCGGCGGTGACCAGACGGCGGCCGGCAGGCGGTCGGCGAGCAGCCCGGCGAGCAGCCGCTGGTTCTCGCCGAGCCCGTCCAGCACCTCGTCGAGCCAGGCGCCGCACTCGCGGTAGGCGACGGTCTCCGCCAGCACGGCCAGGTGCATCACGCCGTCGCCGACCACCCACGGCAGGCGGGCGAGGTCCGCGACCGCGTCGGGGCCGGGCACCATCACCGCGGCGCGCAGCCCGGCCAGGTTGAACGCCTTCGAGGCGGAGTGCAGCGCGAGGGCGTCGGGGATCTGCGTCGTCGTGGGCACGAACGCCGGGCGGGTGCCGTCGGCGCGCGTCGGGACCAGCGGGGCGTGGATCTCGTCGGCCACCACGCGGACCCCGTGCCGCGCGGCGAGCTCGCCGACCGCTCGGAGCTCCGCGGCGGTGTGCAGCGTGCCGGTCGGGTTGTGCGGGTGGCACAGGAGGTAGGCGGGCCGGGGCCCGTGCGCACGCGCGATCGCGAAGGCGCGGTCGAGCACCTCGAGGTCGAGCCGCCCGTCCGGGCCGAGCGGAGCCGGGACGACGTCGCGACCGGCGTGCGCGACGAACGCGCGGAACGGCGGGTAGACCGGGGGATTGATGACGACGGCGTCGCCGGGGTCGGTCACCAGCCGGAGCGCCTCGACGACGCCCACCATGACGTCGGACGCCAGCCGCGAGCAGGCGACGTCGACCTCCCAGCCCCAGCGCTGCGCGGCGGCCTCGGCGAGCGCCTCCGCGAGGGCGCGGCCGTGCGGGTAGCCCGTGTCGCCGGTCCGCATCGCGTCGTGCACCGCCCGGACCACCGGCTCCGGCTGGGGGACGTCCATCTCCGCGACGAAGAGCGGGAGCACGTCGGGCGGGTGCGCCCGCCACTTCTCGCTCGTCCGGCGCCGGAGCTGGTCGAGGGGGACGGTGTCGAAGATCGTCACCCGTCCGACCCTAGGACGCACGACGGCCCCGGACACCGCGAAGGGTGCCCGGGGCCGTGAGAGGGATCAAAGCGTCGCGCGGACCGCCCGGGTCGCCGCGAGGATGTGCTCCAGCGACGGGGCGACCTCCTCGTAGCGGCGGGTCTTCAGGCCGCAGTCGGGGTTGACCCAGAGCTGGTCCACCGCGATGGCCTTGACCGCCTCGGTGAGCAGCTCCTCGACCTCCGCCTCGCTGGGCACGCGCGGCGAGTGGATGTCGTAGACGCCCGGGCCGATGCCGCGCGGGTACCCGGCGGCCGAGATGTCGCCGAGGATCTCCATCTTGGAGCGGGCCGCCTCGATCGACGTCACGTCGGCGTCCAGGCCGTCGATGGCGCCGATGATCTCGCCGAACTCCGAGTAGCACAGGTGCGTGTGGATCTGCGTGTCGGGGCGGACACCCGCCGTCGACAGGCGGAACGAGCGGACCGACCAGTCGAGGTACGCGGGGTGGTCCTCGACCCGCAGGGGAAGCAGCTCACGCAGGGCGGGCTCGTCCACCTGGATGACGGCGATGCCGGCGGCCTCGAGGTCGGCGATCTCGTCGCGCAGGGCCAGGCCGACCTGGTTGGCGGTGTCGCCCAGCGGCTGGTCGTCGCGGACGAACGACCACGCGAGGATGGTCACCGGGCCCGTGAGCATGCCCTTGACCGGCTTCTCGGTCAGCGACTGCGTGTACGACGACCACTCGACCGTGATCGGCTTCGGCCGCGAGACGTCGCCCCACAGGATCGACGGGCGCGTGCAGCGCGAGCCGTACGACTGGACCCAGCCGTTCTGCGTCACGGCGAACCCGTCGAGGTTCTCCGCGAAGTACTGGACCATGTCGTTGCGCTCGGGCTCGCCGTGCACCAGCACGTCGAAGCCGATCTTCTCCTGCAGCTCGACGACGCGACGGATCTCCGCCTTCATCTCCTCGTCGTACTGCTCCTCGGTCAGCTCGCCCTTGCCGAACGCGGCGCGGGCCGTGCGGATCTCGGTGGTCTGCGGGAACGAGCCGATGGACGTCGTCGGCAGCGGCGGCAGGTTGAGCCGGGCCGCCTGGGCGACCTTGCGCTCGTCGAACGAGCCGCGGCTGAAGGCGGACTCGTCGAGCGCCGCCACGCGGTCGCGCACGGCCGGGTTGACCACGCCGGGCGCCGTGCGGCGCGAGCTGACCGCGTCGGACGCGGCGAGCAGCTGCTCGTGGATGGCCTCGCGACCCTCGGTCAGGCCCTCGGCGAGCGTGACGACCTCGACGACCTTCTCGTCGGCGAACGCGAGCCAGGTCTTCAGCGTCGCGTCGAGGTTCGGCTCGTCCTCGAGCGTGTGCGGGACGTGGAACAGCGACGTCGAGGTGCCGACGGTCACCGCGGCGGCGCCGAGGCCCTCGAGCTGCTCGAGGACGGCCAGCTTGGCGTCGAGGTCGGCGCGCCAGATGTTGTGGCCGTCGATCACGCCGGCGACCAGCGTCTTGGTCTCGAGGCCGGGGACCTTCTCCGTCGGCGCGTGGCCGCGGACCAGGTCGATGCCGATGGCCTCGACGTCGGTGGCGGCGAGCACCGGGAACGCCGCGCCGAGGTCGCCGTAGGGCGCCGCGACGAGGATCGCCGGGCGCTGCGGGCGGGTCAGGTCGGTGGCCAGCGCGCGGTACGCCTCGATGACGGACGCGAGCAGCTGCTCGGCCGGGACGGCGACCGAGTCGGAGACCAGGGCCGGCTCCTCCAGCTGGACCCAGGTGGCGCCGGCGGCGGCGAGGGCCTCCAGCAGCTCCGCGTAGACGGGCAGCAGGTCGGCCAGGCGGTCGATCGGCGCGAAGCCCTCGGGTGCGTCCTCGGTCGCCTTGGCCAGGGCGAGGTACGTGACGGGGCCGACGAGGACCGGCCGCGTGAGCACGCCGTCCGCCAGCGCCTCCGTGAACTCCCGGACCGGGCGGTCGCTGGCGAACCGGAACGTGGTCTCCGGGCCGATCTCGGGGACCAGGTAGTGGTAGTTGGTGTCGAACCACTTGGTCATCTCGAGCGGCAGGTCGTCGCCGCGACCGCGGGCCACGGTCGAGTAGCCGGCGAGGTCGAGCGCGCCGTCGGCGCCGACCACGTCCGCGAAACGGGCCGGCACGGCGCCGACCACGGCGGTGGCGTCGAGCACGTGGTCGTAGAACGAGAACGCGCTCGGGATGGCCGGCACGTCGGTGGCCAGGCCCAGCTCGGCCAGGCGGGTGCGCGTGCGGCGGCGCAGGTCCGCGGCGGTCGCCTCGACCTCGTCGGCGGTGGTGCGACCGGCCCAGAAGGCCTCGAGGGCCTTCTTGAGCTCGCGGCGGGGGCCGATGCGGGGGTAGCCGAGCACGGAGCTGGCGGGGAAGGTCGGGTTGCTCATGTGGTTCTCAGTCCCTCGGGGGTCGGGCGGGTGCCGTGTCCTGCGGCCATCCGGCCAGGTCGGGAGCTGTCCGAGCTCCGCCGTCGAGGTGTGCACCCTCGAGCAGGTCAAGTGCGGCATGGTGCTGGTTGAACGTGTACAGGTGGACGCCGGGTGCTCCGCCGTCCAGGACGCCGTTGACGAGGTCGACGCTGGCGCGGATCCCCCGGCGGTGGCGGTCGAGCTCGTCGTCGGCGGAGCCGAGCAGGTCCAGGAGATTCTGCGGCACGGGGACGCCGGTCAGCTCCTGCACCCGCAGCAGGCGGGCCGGGTCGGTGGTCGGGATGATGCCCGGGATGATCGGGATGGTGACGCCGGCCTCGCGGGCCTCCGCCACGATACCCAGGTAGTCGTCGGCGTCGAAGAAGACCTGCGTGATAGCGAAGTCAGCGCCGGCCTGCTGCTTGGCCAGCAGCGACGCCACGTCCTGCGCGCGCGTGCCGCCCGTGGCGTGGTTGCCGCGCGGGAACGCCGCGACCGCGACCGACAGCGGCCGGACCCGGGCGCGGACCGCCTGCGACGGGCTGTCGGCGCAGCGCTGGGCCTCGATGTCGCGCAGCAGCTCGACCAGCTCGCCGGCCGTCTGCAGGCCGTCGGGGTGCGCCTCCCAGTCGCCGCGGTCCGACGGCGGGTCTCCGCGCAGCGCCAGGAACGAGCGGAGCCCCTCGTCGAGGAACTCCCCGACGATCTCCGTGATCTCCGCGCGCGACGTCCCGACGCAGGTCAGGTGGGCGATCGGGTTGAGGGTCGTCTCGCGCAGCAGCCGGCGGACCAGCGCGCGCGTGGTGACCCGGGTCTTGCCTGACGCGCCATACGTCACCGAGACGAAGTCCGGGTGCACCGACTCGAGCTCCCGGATGGTCGACCACAGCCGCGGCGCGGCGTCCGGGTTGCGCGGGGGGAAGAGCTCGAACGAGATGGTCGGACGGTCGTTCGCCGTATGCGCGCGCGGCTCGGGCGCGACGTGCAGGCCGGGCGTGCGGGGTTCCACGGCGGCGGCGCTCACGGCGAGCCCGTGGCGGTGGTGGCGGTCGTCGACACCGGGCTGGTGCGGTGACACGCGGTCTGCGGGGACATGGCTCACTCCATCGTCCCTGGCGGAAGCACCCACACCCTCGGCGGGGAGGGGGGTTGCTGCGGCGTCGTCGAGCCAGGTCTCTCGGCCGCTCTGGATGGTAGGCGCGATGGTAGACCGCCGATCACATGCTGGGCAACCATGCTCGGTCCGTGAGACGTGAGCGTCCGTCGAGCGTCCCCGGTCTCAGGTCGCCGACGCGCCCGCGGGCGGGCGCGGCCGGGGCGGCGCAATGTCGCGCCCGCTCACCGGCGGGCGCGCACGTCTCCCGTCAGTGCGGGCGGCGCGGGGCGAGCGTGCTCGTCTGCAGACGGCCGCGCTGCGACGGCACGTCGAACCACGAGCTGGGGGAGCCGGCGGGGACGGACAGCAGCCCGTCCTGGACCGCCGCGAGGATCCCGGCGTCGGGGACGACGTTGTCCGTCAGAGCCTCGGCCGCCGCGCGCACGGCGTCGCGCCGGCTGTCGTGGTCGGGCATCTCCGTCATGTGCGGCACTGTAGTCCGCGTCACAGTCGGTTCCGAGACCCCCACGGCAGCGTCACCCGGCAGGAGTAGTGCTCACTCCGGCGGGTGATCGCGAGCGGCCGACGGACAGGTGGCCAGGTGGTCGTCGACGACCCCGCACGCCTGCATCGCGGCGTAGGCCGTCACCGGTCCGACGAAGCGGAATCCCAGCGACTTGAGCTCCTTGGCGAGCGCGCGCGACTCGTCGGTCTGCGCCGGGACGTCCGCCCAGGTCACAGGCCGGACGTGCGCGGTCCGGTCGGGCGCGTGCGACCACAGGACTGCGTCGAGCGTGCCGCCGGCGGCGTGCAGCTCGCGCAGCGCGCGGCCGTTGGCGATCGTCGCCTCGATCTTCGCGCGGTTGCGCACGATGCCCACGTCCGCCATCAGCCGCGCGACGTCGTCGTCCCCGAACTCGGCGACCACCTCCGGGTCGAACCCGGCGAACGCCGCCCGGAACGCGGGCCGTTTGCGCAGCACGGTGATCCAGGCGAGGCCGGACTGGAAGCCCTCGAGCGCGAACCGCTCGAACAAGGCGTGCTCGCCGTGCACGGGCACGCCCCACTCCTCGTCGTGGTACTGCTCGTAGAGGGGGTTGCCGTCACCGAAGCAACGGCCGGTGCGCGGGACGTCGGTCGAGGTCATGCGTCGCAGTCTGCCCGGCGCCGCCCACACCTCTCTGCGCCGTGTGGACGGCCGGGGGCTGTGGGCGGCTCAGGTGGCGGGGTCGGCGAGCGCGATCAGCCGGTCGATGCCGTCGAGGATGAGCACCGTCCCGAAGTCGAGCTCGGGCCCGTCGGTCCGTTCGGACCGGTCGTCCGGCCCGAACGAGAAGGCGCCCGCGGCGGAGGCGCGCAGCAGCGCCGGGTGGGTGGACGGCGACGCGAGGACGCCGATGAGGTCGCCCAGGTCCGGGGCCTCCTCGGCGTCGCTCGCCGACCCGACCGCGGTGGTGCGCGCGCTGCCGGTCAGCTCCTCGGTGACCCGCAGCTGGTCTAGCGCGTGCGTGGCCAGCAGCCCGATCGCCCCGACCTTCTGCCGCTCCGACAGCGGGGTGTCCTCCAGGGCCGCGAGCATCCCCTCCATCCAGGCGAGGCGCCCCGGCCCGACGGCGTGCAGCACGGTCGTCGTCCGGGCGAGCCACGGGTGCGCCCGCAGGATCGGCTGCTGGATGGCGAGGATCAGCTCGAGCCGCTCGCGCCAGCCGCCGACCTCGGGGCCGAGCACGGGCGGCCGGCCCGCGGCCCGGTCGGACATGAGGCTGAGCACCTCGTCCTTGGACGACACGTAGCGGTACAGCGACATGGTGGTGAAGCCGAGCGACTCGGCCAGCCGCGCCATCGAGACGGCGTCCAGCCCCTCGGCGTCGGCCAGCGCGATGCCCGCGTCGGCGATCTGCTCGAGCGTGAGGCTCGGGCGCGGACCCGGCCGCCCCTCGGTCGGCCTGCGCCACAGGATGGCGATGCCGGGCGGCAGCTCGACCGGCACGCTCTCCGAGCCCGCCACCCGCACGGCCTGCCGACGCGCCTTCTCCGCCGCCCTCGCGGCCTGCTGCTGGGCGAGGGCGGCGGCGCGCTGCGCCTTCTCGGCCTCCCGGAGCTGCCGCGCGGCCTCCTTGACGGCCTGCTGCGCCTCGCGCTCGCGTTCGGCGCGCCGACGCTCCGCCTCCTGCTCGACCCGCTGGCGGTCCCGGTCGAGACGCTCGGCCTCCTTGCGGCTGCGCTCGGCCTCCTTCTGCGCCGCACGCTCCGCGTCGCGGTCGGCCCGCTCGAGCTCACGCCGCAGACGGTCGGCCTCCTTGGCCTCCGCACGCTCGGCCTTCTCGCGGTCGCGGCGCAACGCCTCGGCCTCCCGTCGGGCCGCCTCGGCCTCACGCATCTCGTCGTCGTTGCCCACGACACCTCCTTGACGGTCGATCCTACAAGTGTGTATGAAGTACACACACAGTTTACGCCATACACAGAAAGCGAGATCGCGATGACTGCTCCTGTTGTCGTCGCCCGGGGGCTGCGCAAGGCCTACGGCGACCTGACCGTCCTCGACGGCGTCGACCTCGACGTCGCCCGGGGCGAGGTGCTGGCCCTGCTCGGCCCCAACGGCGCCGGCAAGACCACGACCGTGCGCATCCTGTCCACGCTGCTGCGGCCCGACGGCGGCACGGCGCACGTCGCCGGCAAGGACGTCGTCAAGCAGCCGGCCGAGGTGCGGGCGGCGATCAGCCTCACCGGGCAGTTCGCGGCGGTCGACGACCTGCTGACGGGCGTCGAGAACCTGCACCTCATGGCCAAGCTCGCCCACCTGGGCCGCGCGGAGGTGCGCACGCGCAGCGCGGAGCTGCTCGAGCTCTTCGACCTGACCGACGCGGGCAAGCGCGTGGTCAAGACCTACTCCGGCGGCATGCGGCGGCGGCTCGACCTCGCGGTCGGCCTGCTGGCCCGGCCGCAGGTCGTGTTCCTCGACGAGCCGACGACGGGCCTCGACCCCCGGAGCCGCAACGACCTGTGGGACGTCATCCGCGACGTCGTCGCCGAGGGCACCACCGTGCTGCTGACGACCCAGTACCTCGAGGAGGCCGACCAGCTGGCCGACCGCGTCGCGGTCATCGACCACGGGCGCGTCATCGCGGACGGCACGGCGCGCGAGCTCAAGCGGGCCGTCGGCTCGGCGCACGTCGAGCTCCGGCTCAAGGACGGGTCCGAGGAGCGCATCCTCACCGACGGCTCCGTGCCCGACGTCCGCCGGATCCTCGCCGGCATCGAGGACCGCGGCGTCGCCGTCGACACCTGGGAGGTCCGCTCCCCCACGCTCGACGACGTCTTCCTCACCCTGACGGGCCGGCCCACCGAGCCCGAGTCCACGGCACCTGTCGCGCCACCCCTCGTCGCCTCCCGGGAGTACTGATGACCACGCTCACCGCACCCACGACCGCCCCCGAGGTCCCGTCCCTCGGGTGGACCTGGCACGACACGTCCGCGCTCATCGGCAGGTGCCTGCGCCGGTCCCTGCGCCAGATGGACACCGTGCTCATGGCGGTGATCCTGCCCCTGGCCCTGCTGCTCATGTTCGTCTACGTGTTCGGCGGCGCCATCGAGACGGGTGGCTCCTACGTCGACTGGGTGGTGCCCGGGATCATCTTGCTCACCGCCGGGTACGGCTCCGCCAACACCGCCGTCGAGGTGGCCAGCGACATGACCGGCGGCATCATCGACCGCTTCCGGTCCCTGCCCATCCGGCCCACCGGGGTGCTCACGGGTCACGTGGTCGCCAGCATGGCGCGCAACGCCGTCTCGACCGCGCTCGTGATCGGCGTGGCCTTCCTCATCGGCTTCGACGCGGCGGCGTCGCCCCTCGACTGGGCGGCGGCCATCGGCCTCATCGCGCTCTTCGTGCTGGCGCTCACCTGGGTCGCGGTCGCGATCGGGGTGGTCGCGTCCGGTCCGGAGGCGGCGAGCGGGTTCACCTTCGCGATCCTGTTCCTGCCCTACGTGTCGAGCGCGTTCGTCCCGCCGGAGTCGATGCCGTCCGTGCTCGAGACGATCGCGACGTACAACCCGATCACGCCCGTGACCGACACGCTGCGCGCCCTGCTGCTCGGCCTGCCCGTCGGCGACGCGTGGGTGGCGGCCGTGGTGTGGTGCGTCGGGATCTTCGTCGTCGCGCGCGTGGCGGCGGCGGTGCTGTTCCGTCGCAAGGCGTGAGTCGTCGCGAGGCCGCGCGGGTTCCCGCCGCGCGGCCTCCGGCGTGCCTGCGGTAGACCAGTGGCATGACGAGCCCGTTCCCGCCCACCGGTGCCTCCGAGCCGTCCGAGGAGCAGCCGGCGAACGGGCGTCAAGGGTGGGTGATCGCGCTGGTCGTCCTCCTGGTCGTCGCCGTCGGCGTGATCGTGTACCTGCTGCTGAACCGCGACGACGACGCCCCGGCGCCGGTGTCGTCGTCAAGCACGTCGTCCTCGCCGTCCTCGTCGTCCTCGCCGTCGCCGGAACCCTCGCAGGAGACGTCGACGGCTGCCGCGGGCTGCGCCCCGAACAGCGCGACCGCCCCGGCGGGCGCCGACGTGGTCACGGTCATCGACGTCGACGGCGACGGGCGGCCGGACCAGGCGTGGCTCAGCGCGGGCGCGGACCGCGAGCTCGGCATCACCACGGCCTCGGGCGCGACCTTCTCGACGACGATCGACTCCGCCTCGCCGGTCCCCGCCTCTGCCATCGTCAACCGCGTGCAGCGTGACCAGATCCCGATCGCGCTCGTCGACCTCGGGCGCGAGGCCCTGGTCTACTCGCTGGCGGGCTGCGCCGTGACCCCCGTGGCGAACGCGCAGGGCGCGCCGTACACCTTCGACCGCGGCTTCTCCGGCGGCGGGACCGGGGTCGGGTGCTCGACGGACGCCGGGGCGCTCCGCCTCGCGGGCCTGAACGCCGTGGCCGACGACGCGGGCACCTACACCGTGACCAGGACGTTCGTGGACCTCGACGCCGACGGCCGGCACGCGACCAACGCGGCTCCCGAGCAGGTGGCCATCGGCGCCGCCGCCGACGAACCCGTGGTGACCACCGCGCAGGAGGTCAGCTGCGGCGACCTGGTGGCCGGGACCGACGCCGGACCCGTCGAGCCTCAGTAGGCGGCGAGCGCCTTCTTGATCCGGGTGGTCGACACCGGGACGGGCGTGCCGATCTGCTGGGCGAACAGGCTGACGCGCAGCTCCTCGAGCATCCAGCGCAGCTCCCGGAGCTCCGCGTCGCGGGGGTGCTTGGCGACGGCGTCGTCGTAGAGGGCCTCGACGTCCTGCACCTGCCACGCCAGGTCGGCGTCGCGCTGCGGGTTCTCCGCGGCCTTGACCAACCGGTGGCGGGCTGCCCGCAGGTAGCGCGCGAGGTGGGGCAGCCGGGCGGCGCCGACCTCGCTGACGAAGCCGTCGTGCACGAGGCGGGCGGCCTGCGCGCGCAGGTCCTGCGCGGTGGCCAGCAGGGCGAGGCTGGACCGGTCGCGGATCTCGGCGTCGAGCTCGCGCCAGGCGGTCAGCACCGCCACGAGGTCCGTGACGACGCCGAACACGGTGTCCTCCAGCCGGTTCCGGACCGTGGCGCGCAGCGCCGCGTAGGCGTCGGCCGAGCGGATCGTGTCTGCCGGGGCGGTGAGCAGCGCCTCGATCGCGGCCAGCTGCACGTCGGTGACCAGGGCGTCCGTGCTCGGGTACGGGCTCGCGGCGAGCGTGAGCGCCTGCGTGCCGGTCCAGCGCGTCGTGATCCGGCCGGGCGTGAGACCGACGTCGAGCAGCAGCAACCGGCGCAGTCCGCGGCGGGCTGCCTCCGGCCGCGCGGACTCGTCGGCCAGGGCCCGGACGGCGACGGACGCCTTCTCCTCGACCAGCGACGGGTACGCGCGGACCGTGCCGACCGCGACGACCTCGGGCAGCTCGGGCAGGTCGGCCGGCCACGTGGTGAGGCCGGTGCGCACGACGTCGACGCTCGGTGCCGGCGGGAGGGGCGGGTCAGCCGGCGCCGCGTCCGCCGGCGTGGCGGTCCGAGGTGCGGTGCCTCCCGCGCGGGCCTCCTCCATCGCCGCCCCGACCGCCGTGCGCACCGCGTCGTCGACCGCCTTCTGCGTGCGGTCGGCCAGCCGGCGCTGCAGGACGAGCAGGTCCTTGCCCTCGTCGACCACTCCCCCGCGATCGCCCACCACGCGGAACGTCATCCGCAGGTGCGGCGGCAGGCGCTCGTCGTCGAACGCGTCGTCGGGCACGTCGACGTCCCGCAGCTCGCGGACGGCCCGCCGGAACACGTCCCGGAACGACGGCGCGGCGTCCCCCGCCCGGACCGTGTCCTCCCAGTCGGCCGTGTGCTGCGCGATCCAGGCCTCGACGCCGCGCGCCACGTCGGGCGCGGGGACCAGCTGGACGCGCACCGGCTTGGGCAGCGAGCGGATGGTGGCGGTGATGAGCTCCTCGCGCAGGCCGGGGACCATCCAGCCGAAGCCGTCGGGCGTGAGCCGGGCGAGCGTCGACAGCGGGATGTGGACGGTCACGCCGTCGGCTTCCGTCCCGGGCTCGAACTGGTAGGTCAGCGGCAGGCGGAGGTCGCCCTGCGGCCAGCGCGACGGGAACGCGCCCTCGTCGATCGCGCCGGCCTCGCCCACCAGCAGCTCGCGCGTGAACGTCAGCAGGTCGGGGTTCTCGCGGCGCGCGGTCTTCCACCACTGGTCGAAGTGGCGGCTCGAGACGACGTCGTCCGGGACCCGCTCGTCGTAGAACGCGAACAGGGTGTCGTCGTCGACCACGAGGTCCCGACGCCGCGCGCGTGCCTCCAGCCCCTCGGCCTCGGCCAGCAGGCGCCGGTTCTCGTGGAAGAACGCGTGGTGGGTGGTCCACTCGCCCTGCACCAGCGCGTGCCGGACGAACAGCTCGCGCGCGTGCTCCGGGTCCACCGTGGCGTAGAGGACCCGGCGCTGGTTGACGATGGGGACGCCGTAGAGCAGCACCTTCTCGAACGCCGTCGCGGCGCCCTGGCGGGTGGACCAGGCAGGCTCCGAGTAGGTGCGCTTGACCAGGTGGGAGCCCACCTCCTCCGCCCACTCGGGCTGGATGCGCGCGACGTCGCGGCCCCACAGGCGGCTGGTCTCCACCAGCTCGGCCGCCATGACCCAGGCCGGGGGCTTCCGGGCGAGGCCCGACCCCGGGAAGATCGCGAACCGCGCACCGCGGGCACCGAGGTACTCGTTGCGGCCGCGGCGGTCGGGCCGGCCCGGGGTCTTGCCCCGCGTCGAGACCTCGGTCGCCTCCTGCATGCCGATCTGCGAGAGGAGCCCGGCCAGGATCGCGACGTGGATCCGGTCGCCGTCCCACTCGAGCTGCAGACCGTCCGTCTCCTGAGCGGCGCGCGGCGCGTTCACGACGATGCCGAGCGGCCTGGCCAGCTCGCGCAGCTGCGTGACCACGTCCTGCCACTCCCGGATGCGCAGGTAGTTGAGGTGCTCGGCCCGGCACATCCGGCGGAACGCCGACCCCGACAGGTCCCGCTGCTGGTCCCGCAGGTAGTGCCAGAGGTTGAGGTAGGTGAGCAGGTCGGACGTGGGATCGGCGAACCGGGAGTGCGCCAGGTCGGCCTTCTCGCGCTCGTCGACCGGCCGCTCGCGCGGGTCCTGGATCGAGAGCGCAGCCGCGATGATCATGACCTCGCGCGCCACGGAACGGCGGCCACCCTCGACGATCATCCGCGCGAGCCGCGGGTCCATCGGCAGCTGCGCGAGGGCGCGGCCGGTCTCGGTCAGCCGCCCGTCCCCCAGCGCCCCGAGCTCCGTGAGCAGCTGGACGCCGTCCCGGACGGCCCTCGTGTCCGGCGGGTCGACGAACGGGAAGTCGCCGATGTCTTCCGGGGTCGTCGCGACGCCCACCGCGATCATCTGCAGGATCACCGACGCGAGCGATGTACGAAGGATCTCGGGCTCGGTGTACAACGGCCGCGCGTCGAAGTCGTCCTGCGAGTACAGCCGGATCGCGATGCCGTCCGCGACGCGCCCGCACCGGCCCGAGCGCTGGTTGGCGGACGCCTGCGAGATCGGCTCGATGGGCAGCCGCTGGACCTTGGTGGCCTTGGAGTACCGGGAGATCCGGGCCGTGCCGGGGTCGATGACGTACCGGATGCCCGGCACGGTGAGCGACGTCTCGGCGACGTTGGTGGACAGGACGACGCGCCGGTTCTGGTGGCGCTCGAACACCCGGTGCTGCTCGGCGGCGGACAGGCGGCTGTAGAGGGGGAGCAGCTCGACGGCCCCGGGGGTGCGGGGGTCGGAGACGCGCGGGCCCAGCGAGCCGCGCAGGGCGTCCTCGGCGTCGCGGATCTCCCGCTCGCCCGAGAGGAACACCAGGATGTCTCCGGGGCCCTCGGCGCAGAGCTCGTCGACCGCCTCGCAGATGGCCGTCATGGGGTCGCGGTCCTCGGTGCCCCGCTTCTTCGTCGGCGCGGCACCCTCCTCGACGTCCGGCGACAGTGGGCGGTACCGGATCTCCACCGGGTAGGTGCGGCCGGTCACCTCGACCACCGGGGCCGGTGTGCCGTCCGCGGAGGCGAAGTGCCGTGCGAACCGGTCCGAGTCGATGGTGGCCGACGTGATGACGACCTTGAGGTCCGGCCGCTGGGGAAGCAGCCGCGTGAGGTACCCGAGGATGAAGTCGATGTTGAGCGACCGCTCGTGGGCCTCGTCGATGATCAGGGTGTCGTAGGCCCACAGCATCGGGTCGCGCTGGATCTGCGCCAGCAGGATGCCGTCGGTCATCACCTTGACCAGGGTCGACTCGCTCGACTCGTCGGTGAACCGCACCTGATAGCCGACGATCCCGCCCAGGGGCTGTTCGCCCACCAGCTCCTCGTTGATCCGCTCCGCGACGCTGCGCGCGGCGATCCGTCGGGGCTGCGTGTGGCCGATCTGCCCGGCGCGGCCCCGGCCCAGCTCGAGCGCGATCTTCGGGATCTGGGTCGTCTTGCCGGAGCCGGTCTCCCCGGCCACGACGACGACCTGGTGGTCGCGCAGGGCGTCGGAGATCTCGACGCGACGGGCGCTGACCGGCAGCTGCTCGGGGTAGACGATCGGCGGGAGCTCGACGGCGCGGCGGGTCTCGGCGGCGTGCGTGCGGCGGGCCGCCGTCCGGGCTGCGTCGTCGCGCGCGCGTCCGGCGGTGCCGGGCTGGCGCCCGCGGCCGCGTCCCCGGCGCGACGCCTTGCGGGGTCGCCCGTCTCCGGACCCGGACGGGTCGGCGGGGGCGGGGGACGGCGTGCTCACGAGGGCCCAGTCTCCCAGGTCGTCGCCGGGAACCGCTCCTTCATTCGTCGTGGGCGAACACCCGTCGATGTCCGCGTCCAGCATGTCGCAGGCGGGCCGGGCCGACGAGCCGGTCCTACAGTGACCGCATGAGCGACGCAGCCGCACCGAGCGAGGGGGAGCGGCGCGCGATCGCCGGCCTCGAGGCCTCGGGGATCGAGTTCGAGGTGACCCGGCACGGACCGGTGCAGTCGCTGGCGGAGGCCGCCGAGGCCCGCGGGATCGACCCGGCCGGCATCGTGAAGACGATCGTGGTGCGCCGCGGCGACGACGACTTCCTGTTCGTCCTGGTGCCCGGGGACCGGACCATCTCGTGGCCCAAGCTGCGCGCGCTGCTCGGGGTCGCCCGCCTGTCGATGCCGGACGCGGACACCGCCAAGGACGTCACGGGCTACGTGCGCGGCACGATCACGCCGTTCGGCTCGCTGGTCGACTGGCCCGTGGTCGCCGACTCGCGGGTCCCGACGCGCACGGTCTCGATCGGGGCCGGCGCCCACGGGGTCGCCGCCAACGTGGACGGCGGCGAGCTGGTGCGCGCGCTGGGCGCGACCGTCTCGGACGTCACCGACCCCGAGGGCTGAGCCCTACTTCACGACGAACGTCGTCGGCCGGACCGTGAGGATGACGCGCTTGTCCGCGTCCTTGATCTCGTAGTCCTCGCCGTACCGCTCCTGCAGCGACTTGTAGAAGCTGGCGACCTCGTCGTCGGGCACCGTCGACTCGACCACGCCGCGCACCTCGAGCGACCGGTAGCCGTCCTCCGGGTCGTGGATCGACGGGGCGATGCGGGGCTCGACCTGGAGGTTCTTGAACTTCTGCCGGGTCGACGTGTGCGTGAACCGCAGCACCTCGCCGTCCCAGACGAACCACATGACGCTGCTGTGCGGGGACCCGTCCGGCGCGACCGTCGCCAGGTGCCCGAAGAGCGGGCGTTCGAGCAGGTCGGCGTGGCTGGCGGGGAGCTCGGTGGAGGCCATGAGCCGAGGCTAGCTCGGTCCGCGGGGCGAGTCCTGGGGAACCCATCGAGGGCCGGGTCCGTTCCACATCTCGGATGGCGCACGCCGCTCCGGCGGGTAGCGTCATCCCGCCGGAACGGAGCTCCGGCGAGGACCTGGGGGCGAGAACTGAGGAGCGATGGACCTGATCGAGCACTCGGCCGCGGCCGGGACCATCCGGGTCGATGCCCAGGAGGACCGCACCGTGATCGTCCTGGTCGGTGAGATCGACGCGGCGCTGCGCGACGAGGCGAGCGCCTGCATGGGGCTGGCCCTGGTCACCGGCAACCCCGTGGTCGTCGACTCCACGCACGCGACCTTCATCGACTCGTCGGGCATCGCGTTCGTCCTGCAGCTCCACCTCGCGGCGTCCGAGGCGCACATCCCCGTGACCCTGCGGGACCCCCACCGGGTGCTGCGGGACGTCCTCGACATGGTGGGCCTGTCCGGGGAGCTGCCCGCGACCCCCTGACCGACACCCCGGCCCGGTCGGCCGGTGTGTCGGTGGGCTGGTTTACGTTCGCCGCATGCGGTTGTTGCACACGTCGGACTGGCACCTGGGCCGGACGCTGCACGGGGTCGATCTGCTCGACCACCAGGCGGCGTACCTGGAGCACCTGGTCGACGTCGTGCGCGCGGAGCAGGTCGACGCCGTGGTCGTCGCGGGGGACGTGTACGACCGCGCGATCCCGCCCGTGGAGGCCGTGACGCTGCTGTCCGAGACGCTCGCGCGGCTGGCCGAGCACACGACCGTCGTCGTGACGTCGGGGAACCACGACTCGGCGACCAGGCTGGGGTTCGGGTCGGCCGTGATGCGGGAACGGGTCCGGCTGCGCACCCGGGTCGCCGGTCTGGTGGAGCCGGTGGTGCTTGCCGACGACGACGGCGAGGTGCTGGTGTACGGCATCCCGTACCTCGACCCCGACTTCGCCCGTGTCGAGCTGGCCGACGGCCCCGACCCGCTGGCGCGATCGCACGAGGCGGTCGCCGTCGCCGCGATGCGCAGGGTCTGGGCCGACGTCGAGGCGCGCGCCGGGTCCGCCCGGCCCCGCACCGTCGTCGCCGCGCACGCGTTCGTCATCGGGGGCGCGCCCACCGAGTCCGAGCGCGACATCCGGGTCGGCGGCGTGGACCAGGTGCCGGCCGGGGTGTTCGCGGGCGCCGACTACGTGGCGCTCGGGCACCTGCACGGGCCGCAGGGCCTCACGGGTCCGGAGGGCACCACCCTGCGGTACAGCGGCTCGCCGCTCGCGTACTCGTTCTCGGAGCAGCACCACGCGAAGTCGACGGTGCTGGTGGACCTGTCCGGCGGCCAGGTGCGCACGTCTCTGGTGGCCGCCCCCGTCCCGCGTCGCCTGGCCGACGTGACGGGAACGATGGAGGAGCTGCTCGGGGCCGCGGGGGAGAACCACACGGACTCCTGGGCGCGCGTGACCGTCACGGACGCGCACCGTCCCGAGGACCTGTACCGGCGCGTGAAGCAACGGTTCCCGCACGCTCTCGTGATCCAGCACCGCGCGGCGGAGCCGGCGCGCGGACCACGGCACTCTGTCATCACCGCGGCGCACGACCCGCTCGACGTGACGGCCGACTTCCTCGCGCACGTCACCGGGCACCGGCCGACGCCGGCCGAGGCCGACGTGCTGCGGCGGGCCTACGAGGACGTCGCGGCGATCGAGCGGAGCGCCTGATGCACCTGCGCTCCCTCACGGTCCAGGCGATCGGACCGTTCGCCGGCCGGCACACCGTCGACTTCGACGCGCTCGGCCAGGCCGGGCTGTTCCTGCTCGAGGGTCCGACGGGGTCCGGCAAGTCGACGCTCATCGACGCCCTGGTCTTCGCGCTCTACGGCAAGGTCGCCTCCAGCGAGGCGTCGGAGGACCGGCTGCGCTCGGCGTACGCGGCGGACGACGTGGAGAGCATCGTCGACCTGGTCTTCGAGGTGCCCTCCGGCGTGTACCGGGTGCGGCGCACGCCGGCGTACCAGCGTGCCAAGCGGCGCGGGGCAGGCACCACCACGGCGAACGCGACGGTGAAGGCCTGGCGGCTGCCGGCCGGCGTCGAGCTCGACCCGAGCACGCTCGACGCCGTCGGGGTGCCGCTGGGCAACCGGCTGGACGAGGTCGGCGCGGAGATCCAGAAGGCCGTCGGTCTGGACCGCACCCAGTTCGTGCAGACGATCGTGCTGCCGCAGGGCGAGTTCGCGCACTTCCTGCGCGCGAAGCCCGAAGAGCGTCGCGGCCTGCTGCAGAAGATCTTCGGCACCGAGGTGTACGAGCGGCTGCAGCAGCGGCTCGCGGAGCTGCGGCGGGAGGGCGACCGTGCGTGCGAGGCGACCCGGACCGCACTCGCGTCCGGGACGTCGCAGCTGGTCGGCGCCGCGCGACTGCCGGCCGAGGAGGCCGCGGAGCTCCGGTCGGCGATCGACGCGGCCGTCCTGCGTCACGACGACCTGGTGGCCCACGTGCGGTCCGCGGTGCTCGCGAGGACCGAGGTGCTCGACACGCTGGCGGCGACGGCGCGCTCCGCGGCGGGCGCGACGGACGCCGTGCGGCAGGCGGCGCGCGCGCACCTCGACGACGTGACGGCGACCGATGCCCTGCTGCGCCGCCGGGACAGCCTGCGCGCGGAGCGGTCGGCGCTGGACGAGTCCGCGGACCTGAACGCCGAGGCGATCCTCCGGCTCACCGCCGCGCGGGCGGCGCAGGCGGTCCGTCCCCTGCTGCTCGGCGCCGAGCGCGCCCGCACGGCCCTCGACGCCGCCCGCAAGACCGTCACCGCCGCGCTCGACGGGGCACCGCCCGACATCGCGGCGCCACCCCGTGGCACCGACCTGCGGACGCACGTGCAGGCCGAGGGTCGGTCGGCGGTCGAGCTGTCGGCGGCGCTGGGCCGGCTGGTCGACATCGAGGCCGGTCTGGAGTCCCGCCGCCGGGCCGTGCGCGCCGCGCGGCACGCCATCGACGACCTGGTCGCCGCGATCGCGGCTGACGACCAGTGGCTCGCCGCCCGACCGTCCGCACGGGCCGCCCTGCTCGGCGAGCTCGAGGCGGCACGCGCGATCGCCGGCACCCGGGGGCACCGCGAGGCAGCGCTCGCGGCGGCGGCCGCGCTCGTGAGCGCCCACACCGAGCTGGCCACCACCGAGCGCTCGCTCGCGGAGGTCACCGCGGCACGGACCGCCGCCGGTGCCACCGCGACGCGGGCGCTGGAGGTCGAGCGGGACCTCCGTGCCGCGCGGATCGCCGGCCTGGCCGGAGAGCTCGCTGCCCGGCTCGACGACGGAGACGCGTGCCCGGTCTGCGGTTCGGTCGAGCACCCCGACAAGGCGGTCCTCGGCGCGGACCACGTGTCGGCCGAGCAGGTCGAGCGGGCGGAGGACGAGCGGGGTCGCGCCGAGGACCTGCTGCAGGAGGCCGCCGAGAGGTGCATCGTGCTGGGCGAGCGGGTCGACGCGCTGCGCGCCCGGGTCGGCGCGGTCACCGCCGACGACGCCGTCGCGTTGACGGAGGCCGCGCGGAACGCCCTGGCCGAGGCCCGGACCGCCGACGTGGACCTCAGCCGGTTGGCCCCGGCCCTCGACGGCTTCGACGCCCAGACGCGCGAGCGCGAGGCGGAGCGCGGGGCGGCCGTCGCCCGTCTGGCGGGGGACCGTGCGGCGCTCGAGGTCACGCTGCTCGACCTCGGCGCGGCCGAGGCGGAGGTCGTCACCGGCCGCGCCGACCACCCGACGGTCGCGGCCCGCCACTCGGCGCTGCTCGAGCGCGCGGCGGCGTCGGTCGCGGTGCTGGACGCCCTCGTCGAGCAGGACGCCGCCCAGGAGGAGGCGAGCCGGCGCGAGGACGAGCTGGCGGCGGGGCTGCACGAGCACGGCTTCGCGTCCGAGTCGGAGGCGAACGAGGCGGCGGTCGAGGCTGCCGCCCTTGCCGAGCTCGACCGGATCGTGACCACGTACGCGGCCCGGCTCGACCGCGCGACCGCGGGGTTGGCCGAGCCGGCCATCGCGGCGCTGGACGACGAGCTGGTGGTGGACGTGGTGGGCGCGCGGGCCGACGAGGCAGCAGCACGGGCCGCCGCGGAACGGGCTGGGGGCGAGGCGCGGGTCGCCGAGGAGCGCTCGGCGGCGTCCGGTGCCGCGGCCGCCGAGGTCGTCGGCGCGGCAACCGCACTCGCCGACGCGCTGGACGCCGCCGGGCCCGTCTCGCGCCTCGCCGACCTGACCGGCGGTGGTGGCGGCGACAACCCGCACCACCTCTCGCTGGCCACGTTCGTCCTCATGCGGCGCTTCGAGGACGTCGTCGCGGCCGCCAACGACCGCCTCCTCGTCATGTCCGACGGCCGGTACGAACTGGTGCGCAGCGACGAGAAGGAGGACGTGCGCGCGCGGAACACCGGCCTGGCCATGCGCGTGGTCGACCACCAGACCGGGCACCCGCGCGACCCGCGCACCCTGTCCGGCGGCGAGACGTTCTACGTGTCTCTGTGCCTGGCGCTCGGCATGGCCGACGTCGTCACGGCCGAGGCGGGCGGCATCGACCTCGGCACCCTGTTCGTCGACGAGGGCTTCGGCTCGCTCGACCCGCACACGCTCGACCAGGTGCTCGCCGAGCTCGGCCGCCTGCGTGCGGGCGGCCGGGTGGTCGGGGTCGTCTCGCACGTCGAGGCGCTCAAGCAGTCGATCGCCGACCGCATCGAGGTCCGCCCCACCTCCGAGGGCCCGAGCATCCTCACCGTCCGCGCGGGCTGACCGCTAGAGCGAGCGCGTCACCAGGCCCAGCCGCGTGAGGCGAGCTCGACCTCTTCCCGGAAGCGTTCCGACGGGTCACCCTTGGCGACGACCTGGACCTCGACACCGGCCAGGTGGCACGCCTCCGCCAGCAGCTGGTCGTACGCGAGCTGCGAGGCGATGATCCGCTCGGCCCGCGCGAACGTGTGCGGGTCCAGCTCGAGCGAGCGGACGTGGTCGGCGACGATGCCCAGCCGCTCCTGCACGCGCAGCGTCATGAACGGGTCGTACTCCGGCTTGCGATCCCGACGGAGGCGGGCGGCGAGGTGCTCCAGGTGGCCGGCCACGGCCGTACGCCATCGCGGCGGCTCGTCGGGCGAAGGGAACAGCTGCCAGATCGCCCCGAAGACGAGCGCCGGAATGAAGAAGACAGCGGCCAGAGCGAGCCAGGTCATCGGGCGTCCTTCATCGCATGCGTACCGCCCAGGCTAAGTCGCGACTGTGACGCACGCCACAACAATCCGGGGATGCGAGGTTGCGATGTGATGACGGCGCGCTCGAGCTCGCTCGCGCGCGGCCGCCGCGGCGGCTCAGCCGGGGCAGGGCACCGCATCGTGCTCGTCCTCAGGTGAGCGGCCGGTCCCCGACCGGCCCTCAGCCAGGACCACCGTGCGCACGCGCTCGCGGACCGCCGACTCGCGCTCGACGCCCGCGCCGACGAACGGCACGCCCACCGTGGCGGGGAGGTCGGGATCCGCCTCGGCGGCGGCCACGACCGACTCGGCCTCGGCGACCGGGCCGCGCGCCCAGGAGCGGCGCACTCCGAGCAGGAGCACCGACGCCACGACGATGACGCCCGCCATCACGCCGGCCATGGTCACGGCGGTCGGCGTGCCCCCGATGCTGGTGAGCGGGGCGATGAACGCGCCGAGCCCGAACTGCAGGGCGCCGAGCAGCGCGGCGGCAGAGCCGGCGCGGTGCGGGTTGGCGGCCAGCGCGATGGCGGGCGCGGACGGCAGCACGAACCCGGCGGTGCCGAGCGTGAGCACGAGCAGGACCGTGACCGGCCAGAAGGGCGCGCCGAGGAGCGTCGTCGCGAAGAGCGACAGGCTGAGCACCAGGCCGACGGCGACCGCGCCGGACAGGACCTGCTCGGGGCTGAACCGGCCGACGAGTGCCCCGTTGACCTGCGAACCGACGGTGATCGCGACGGCGCCGGCGGCGAAGACCCAGCCGAACTGCTGGGGCGACAGGCCGTAGCCGTCCTGGAACACGAACGTCGACGACGCGACGTAGGTGAACATCGCGGACAGGTAGAACGCCGACATCAGGGCGAGGCCGAGGAACGGCAGGTCAGTGAGCAGGTCGCGGTAGGTGCGCAGGGCCGCGCCTGTGCCGCCGGTCCGCCGCAGCTGAACGGGCAGCGACTCGCGCAACGTGAACGCGGCGACGACGAGCAGGATCGCGCCGGCCGCGGCGAGGAAGACGAAGATCAGCCGCCAGGAGCCCAGGAGCAGCAGCTGTGCGCCGATGGTCGGCGCGAGGATCGGGGCGACCCCGACCACGAGCATCAGGCGCGCCATGACCTTGGAGACGGCGAGGCCCTCGTAGCGGTCGCGGACGATGGCCAGCGACAGCACCATCCCGGCGGCCGCGGTGAAGCCCTGCACGAACCGCAGCGCGGTGAACGCGGTGATGTTGTCCACGAGGGTGAGCCCGACGGACGCGAGCACGTAGACGCTGAGGGCGCCGAGCAGGGGCCGGCGCCGGCCGAAGGCGTCGGAGATCGAGCCGAACAGCAGCTGGCCCAGCGCGAGGCCTGCGAGCGACGCGGCGATGGTGAGCTGGACGGCCGCGGCCGGAGCGTGGAGGTCCTCGGCGATCTGCGGGAACGCCGCCAGGTAGGTGTCGAACGTCAGGGGGCCGATGGCGGTGAGCGCCGACAGCAGGAGGACGAAGCCGACGCTCACACGCGTCGCGGGGATCCGGGCCATGACAGCCCCAAGGTTGCGGAGCGCAAGCATCTTCCCGGGGTGTCCAGCACGTGGGACGGATCACGTGCCGATCGTGACCAACGTCCGTCACGGACGGTCGTCGGGGTGCCGATACTCAGGGGGTGACGGGACCGACGGGCGACGCGTGGTGGGACGACGACCCCGTCGCCGACCCTCGCGACGCGCCGTCGCCGACGCCGTCGCGCGCCCCGTGGGGCCGCGCCCGGATCTCCGGCGTCGTCGGTCTGGCCGTCGTCTCTCTGCTCGGGCTGACCTCCGGCTGGTCCGGCGCCGTCATGTTCGCGAGCGTCTACGTCGGCATCACCGCGCTGTACGCCCTGGTGCGCCGCCGCTCGTGGCTCGGCAGCCCGATGGCCCGCGGCGCCTCGGCCGCGCTGCTCGCGGGCTCGATCGTCGCGCTGGTGGTCACCGCGTCCGTGGCCGCACCGCCCGCACGGGACACCGCCGTCCCGCCGCTGGCTCCGGCCACGCAGAGCCCGACCTCGACCTCGACCGCCGCCCCGGGCGCGACGCCGAGCCCGACGGACGAGTCCGCGGCACCGCCCGAGCCCGAGCCGACGCAGGACCTCACCCCGACCGCCCAGCCGGAGACGGCTCTGGCCACCGCGATGCTGCTGCCCGTGAAGGGCCGGGCTCCGAAGACGGGCTACGACCGCGACCTGTACGGCCAGGCGTGGAAGGACGTCGACCGCAACGGCTGCGACACCCGCAACGACATCCTGCGCCGGGACCTGGTACCCCAGGTGATCAAGGACGGGACCAACGGCTGCGTGGTGGCCTCGGGGACGCTCCAGGACCCGTACTCGGGGGAGCCCATCGCGTTCGTGCGCGGCGAGGGCACGTCGTCGGCCGTGCAGATCGACCACGTCGTCGCGCTCTCCGACTCGTGGCAGAAGGGTGCCCAGCAGTGGGACGTCGGGAAGCGCGAGGCGTTCGCCAACGACCCGCTGAACCTGCTGGCGGTGGACGGTCCGCTGAACCAGCAGAAGGGTGACGGGGACACGGCGACCTGGCTGCCCCCGAACACGGCGTACCGGTGCGCGTACGTGGCGCGGCAGGTGGGCGTGAAGTACACGTACGGGCTCTGGGTGACGCAGGCGGAGCAGGACGCGATGGTCCGGGTGCTCTCGACCTGCCCGGCGGAGCCCTTGCCCGTCGGCTCGGCGGTGCCCCCGCTCGCGGTCGTCGAGGAGGCGCCGGCCGCCGTCGCGCCCGCGCCGGTGGTCGAGGCACCCGTCGTCGTGGCGCCACCCGCCGCGGTCACGGGCCCGTTCGCGAACTGCACCGAGGCGTGGGCCGCCGGCGCGGCGCCGGTGCACGTCGGCGACCCCGGGTACGCCCCGAAGCTGGACCGCGACAACGACGGGATCGGGTGCGAGAAGCGACCCTGATCGGCACGGGGGGTCGCCGACCCCTAGCGTGAAGCCCGTGAGCGGACGCGGTGTGGTCGTCGGGGTGGTTGCGGTCGTGGTGGTCGTCGGTGGCGCGTTCGTCGCGGACCGGGTGACGGAGTCGGTGGCCGAGCAGCGGGTGGTCGCTGCCATCGAGCAGAACCTGGACGGCGTCGTCGGCGAGCCGACGGTCGAGCTCGGCGGGTTCCCCTTCCTCAACCAGCTGCTGGCGGGGTCGATCGACGACGTCACCGGGCAGGTCGACGGGGTCACGCTGGAGGGCATCAAGGCCACGGACGTCACCATCGACGCGCAGGACGTGAGCACGTCGGAGCCGTACACGGTGGGCTCCGCGACGATCGAGGCGACGCTGCCCACGGCGTCCATCGAGCAGATCGTCAAGGACCGGTCCCAGCTCGACATCGCCGTCGCGGTCGACGGGAACGCCCTCACCGCGTCGGGCAAGGTGCTCGGCCTGACGCTGGCTGCGAACCTGGTGCCTCGGGTCGAGGACGGGAAGCTGCTGGTGAACGTCGAGAACGTGCAGATCGCCGGCCTGACCGTCTCGGTCGAGGACCTGCCGAGCGCCATCGGGAAGCGGCTGACCGACGTGGAGATCCCGGTCAGCGGGTTGCCCGAGGGCCTGGTGCTGTCGGAGGCGACCGTGGTGAGCACCGGGGTGCGGATCACCGCGACCGGCACGGACGTCGTGCTGCCCACCGAGGTGCCCCCGGCTGGGTAAGGTCCGTGCTGCCCGCCCGCCCGGTCGGACGACGACGGACGAAGGACCCCGCCCGTGGACTGGCTCGGCGACGCCTGGCACGACATCACGACGCCCCAGCCGGTGCCCTCGAGCACCGCCGTGCTGCTCACCGCCGCGGGGGTGCTGCTGATCCTCGTCGTGCCGGTCGCGTGGCACGTGGCGCGGCACGGGCTGACGATCGTGCACGAGGCCGCGCACGCGGGGGTCGCGGTGCTGGTCGGCCGACGCCTCTCCGGGATCCGGGTGCACTCCGACACCTCGGGGCTCACGGTCTCGGTGGGCAGGCCGCGGGGGCCGGGCATGGTCGCGACGGCGGCCGCGGGCTACCTCGGGCCGGCGGTGCTGGGCGTGGGCGCGGCGTGGCTGCTGTCTCGCGGGTACGCCGTCGCGCTGCTGTGGATCCTGCTGCTCGTGCTCGTGCTGGTCCTGGTGCAGATCCGCAACTGGTACGGCCTGTGGTCGGTGCTGGTGACCGGCGCGCTGCTGGTCGTCGTCACGGTGTGGGGGTCGCCGACCGTGCAGGGCGTCGCCGCCTATGCGATGACGTGGTTCCTGCTGCTCGGCGCGCCGCGGGCGGTCCTCGAGATGCAGTCGGAGCGTCGCCGGGCGCGTCGGCGGGGCGTGCCCGACACCTCCGACGCCGGCCTGCTCGGCCGCCTGACGCACCTGCCCGGCGGCCTCTGGGTCGCGATCCTGCTGGTCACGTGCCTGGCGGCGCTCGCGCTCGGCACGATCTGGCTGGTCGGGCTGCAGCTCTAGCCGGTCGGGAACGCGTACCGCATGATCGGTCGCTCCGGCGACCGGCGGGCGACCTCGACGAAGCCGGCGGCCGCGAACGTCGTCGCGTAGCCCATGCTCGTCGAGCTGGGGGACACCGACCCGTCCAGCGGATAGGCCTCGACGGCCGGCGCCCCCGCCCGCCGCGCGAGGTCCACCGCGCCGTCGACGAGCGCGGCCATGACGCCCGCGCGGCGCCGGCCCTTGCGCACGTAGAAGCAGCTGATCGACCACACGGGCACGTCATCGACGCGCCGCAGCCGCCACGGGGCGTCGAGCGCCGGGACGTCGTCGCGCGGCGTGACCTGGCACCAGCCGACGGCGAGGCCGTCGATGAGCGCGAGCAGCCCCGGCGGCGGGCCGTGGTCGACGACGGCGTGCAGGTCGGCGCGGTTCTGCGCCGCGGGGCGCTGCCGGTACGACGGCCCGACCCGGTACGCCATGCACCAGCAGCGGCCCGCCGGTCCGCCCTGGTCGAGGAGCTCCTCGAGTGCCGGCCAGAGGTCGGGCGTGAGGGGGACGACGTCGATCACGCCGTCCACGCTGCTCCGGGCGTGTTTCGTCGTCAATCCCGCGCCACCGCAGGCGGCATGATCGAGCCGTGATCCTGGTGCGGGGTGGCCTGCTGGCCGAGGGCGAGCTGGTCCGGGCCGACCTGCGGGTGGACGGCGACCGCATCACCGAGATCGGCCCCGACCTGCCGGTCGACGGTGCCGACGTGCTCGACGCCGACGGCCTCGTGGTGCTGCCGGGGTTCGTCGACGCCCACGCGCACGGCGACGCGGTGGTGCTCGAGCCGGACGTCCAGGCGGCGCTGACGCACCAGGGCGTGACGACGGTGGTGCTCGGTCAGGACGGCGTCTCGTTCGCACCGTCGCCTCCTGGGTCGGGTGCCACCGAGTACGCGTCGCGGTACTTCGCGGCCATCAACGGCGCGCACCCCGGGTTCGGCGGCGGGTCCGTGGCCCAGCTGCTCGACACCTACGACCGCACGACGACGGTCCACACCGCCTACCTGGTCCCGCACGGGACGATCCGGTACGCGGTGATGGGCGTCGCCGACCGGCCCGCCCGGCCGGACGAGGTCGCGGCCATGGTCAGCCTGCTCGAGCAGGGTCTCGACGACGGTGCCCGGGGGATGTCGACCGGGCTCGAGTACGCGCCGGCGTCGTCGGCGGACCGGGCCGAGCTGGTCGCCTTGTGCCACGCCCTCGCGCGCCGGGGCCGCCCGCACGTCTCGCACATGCGCGGCTACGAGGACATGGCCCACGCCGCGCTCGCGGAGCTGCTCGACCTGGCCCGGACGACCGGCGTCGGCACGCACGTCTCGCACTACCACGGGCCCGCCGTGCGGCTCGGTCCGCTGGTCGACGACGCCCTGGACGAGGGGCTCGACCTCACGTTCGACGCGTACCCGTACCTGCGCGGTGCGTCGATCCTCGCGCTCGTGGCCCTGCCGGACTGGCTGCCGCTGGCGGACGCCGACCGGACCCTGGCGCTGCTGCGCGACCCGGCCGTCGTCGAGCGCCTGCCCGCCCGCGACGACATCTGGCCCCGCGTGACCCTGGCGTTCGCCCCCGGCGCGCCGTGGGCCGAGGGGCTGTCGCTGCTCGAGGTCGCCGCGCGGCTCGGCCTGACACCGGCCGACGCCGCCCTGCACCTGCTGGTCACGACGAACCTGCAGGTCGGGTGCGTGTTCGCGCAGCCGCCGACCAACACCGACGAGTCGATGCGCGCCCTGCTCCGGCACCGGGCGCACTGCGCCGGGTCGGACGGCATCTACCGCGGCGGCCACCCGCACCCCCGCGGCTGGGGCACGTTCGCGCGGTTGCTGGGCCGGCACGTGCGCGAGCTGGGCGACTGGGACTGGCCCACCGCGGCGCGGCACCTGTCGACCACGGCCGCCGGACGGTTCGGCCTGGCGGACCGCGGGCGCCTGGTCGTCGGGCACCGGGCGGACCTCGCGGTCGTCGACCCGTCGACGGTGGCCGACCTCGCCACGTACGACGAGCCGCGGCGCCTCGCGACGGGCGTGCGGGCGGTGCTCGTCGACGGCGTCCCCGCGCTGCGCGACGGCCGCCTCACCGGCGCGCTGCCCGGCCGGCCGATCCGGGGGTGAGGAAGACTGTCCCCGTAGCGCTCACCACCGAGAGGCAGTGCGATGACCCGCGAGAAAATCAGCACCCCCGACGCACCGCAGCCCGCGGGCAACTACTCCCAGGGGATCCGGCTGGGCAACCTCGTGTGGACCGCGGGCTTCGGGCCGCAGCACCCGGTGACCGGCGAGATCCCCGAGTCGGTGGCGGACCAGACCCGGCAGGTGCTGCGCAACGTCGAGGCGACGCTGGCCGCGGCCGGTCTCGACCTGGGCGACGTGGTGAAGACGACCGTCCACCTGGCCGACCTCGCGGACTTCGCGGAGTTCAACGAGGCCTACGGCGAGTTCTTCCCGTACCCGAAGCCGGCGCGCACCACGGTGGGGTCCCAGCTGGCGGGGATCAAGGTCGAGATCGACGTGGTCGCGGGGCGCCTCACCTCCGACGACGACTGATCGGAACGGTCAGAACGCTGTGGTGACGACGTCGACCACCCGGCGGTCGGCGTCGAGGACCGGGATCACACGCCACTTGTCGAAGGCCGTGCACGGGTGCGAGATGCCGAGCTCGAGCAGGTCGCCGACGCACAGGTCGGTGCCGGACCCCTCGAGGTAGGCGTGCTGGTCGTTGGTGCGCGTGACGGTCCAGCCGTCGATGGCGACGGGCGGCTCGCCGGCGCGGTGCCGCCGGAGCGCGACCGGGAGCCCGGAGTCGTACGGCACGTCGCGCTTGCCGGCGCCGACGATCGCGAGGCCGTCCTCGGGGGTCGACGAGACCTGCGCCCAGATCCGCAGCGCGGGGTGCAGGTCCCCGACGATCCGCGTGAACGGCGTCGACGCGACGTAGGTGCCGTGGTCGTGGGTCACGTAGGAGCCGGAGCGCAGGATCGTCGTGCTGGGGATGCCGGCCACCTGCGAACCGCCGAGGACGTCGGCCACGGCGTCGAAGTAGGCCGATCCGCCGGCCGACAGGACCACGTGCTCCCGCAGCAGCCCCGCGCCGACCAGCATCTCCGCGACGGCGAGGACCTCGCCCAGGAACTCCCGGGCGGCGGCGAGGTCGGGCAGCCCGCCCTCGTACGCGCTGACGCCCGCGAGCTCGATGCCGGGGGTCCGGGCGACGCGCTGTGCGACCACCAGCGCCTGGTCGCCGGTGCGGACCCCGGTGCGTCCGGCGGCGTGCCCGACCTCGAGCAGCACCCGGACCCGCCCGCCGTCGAGCGCGGCCGCGGCGATGTCGACCGCCTCGACCGAGTCGACGCAGAACAGGATCTCGGCGTCGGTGGTCGACGCGATCCAGCGCAGCACGGTCGGGTCCAGGACCTCGTTGGCGACGAGCAGCCGCCTCACGCCGAACGAGTGCGCGGCGAGCAGCTGGTTCCCGGTCGCCACGGTGATGCCCCAGGCGCCCGCGTCCAGCTGGGCGGCGAAGAGCTCGGGCGACATCGTCGTCTTGCCGTGCGGCGCGAACGCCAGGCCGTGCGCCGCGGTGAACGCGGCGAGCTCCGCGATGTTGTGCGCGAGGGCGTCGGCGTCGAGGGTCAGCGCGGGCCACGTCAGCGACCCGTCGAGCAGCGTGTGACCGGCCGCGACGAACTCGGACCGGGTCACGGGCGTCGGGGCCCAGACGCCCTTGGTGGTCGGGCCGAGGAGCAGGGGAGGCAGGCGCAGCGTCATGGTGGCTTCACCGTACCGACGACGCAGCGGCCCAGCTCCCGGTCCAGGGCGTCGCGCTCGGCGGCCGTGACCCAGAGGCCGTAGGCCGCCTTCACGCGGACCTGCCGCAGCGCGTAGACGCACCGGTACCCGCGGTTCGGCGGCAGCCACGTGGCGGCGTCGCCGGCGCCCTTCTCCTGGTTGGCCGGCCCGTCGACGGCGAGCAGGTTGGCCGGGTCGTTGGCGAAGGCCTCGCGCTCGGCCGGCGTCCACGCCTGCGCCCCGGTCTGCCAGGCGTCCGCGAGCGCGACGACGTGGTCGATCTGCACGTCCGCCGAGCCGGGCCCGCGGGCGAAGGCGATGGGCACGCCCGTGTACGGATCCTCGAGCGTGCCGCTCAGCACCACGCAGGCGTCGACGACCGTGCCGACGAGGTCGCGGCGCAGCACGTCGTTGCGGGTGTCGCAGCCGTTGCGGTCGACGTCCGCCCAGGCCTGCCCGAACCGCTCGCGCGTGTAGCCCGTGCTGGGCGCCCGGCCGCGGACGGCGAGCCCGGCGAGGGCCGTGCGACCGGTMGCGAGGTCGTCGGCCGTCACCGCGTACCGCGCCGCGACCCGCGCCTGCGACCACGCGGGTGCGCCGGCGCCCACCGCGACGCAGACAACGAGCGCGAGGAGCCACGGCAGGAGTCGCCGGCTGTCCATCGGCCCAGGGTGGCCGGGGGCCCACCGCGCGGTCGGCCGCCCTGGGGACGGCGGGGGCTGTGGGCGGCTCGGCTTGACTTCGAGCGCACTCGAAGAGCGACCATCGACGCCATGAGCGTCGTGACGGAAGCGGAGAGGGCGAGCGTCTCTCTGAGCATCGCGGAGGCGGCGGAGGCCACGGGTCTGACCACCCACACCCTGCGCTACTACGAGCGCGACGGGCTGCTGCTCGACGTGGTCGACCGGGCGTCGTCGGGCCACCGGCGGTACTCCGAGGAGGACCTCGGCTGGATCCGGATGGTCACGCGGCTGCGGGGCACCGGCATGCCCATCCGGGAGGTGCGGCAGTACGCCGACCTGGTGCGGGCCGGCGCCGGCAACGAGGACGAGCGGCTCGCGCTGCTGCGGGCGCACCGCGACCGCGTGCGGCTCCAGCTGGTCGAGGTGGCTGCCCACCTCGATGCGATCGGGCTCAAGATCGACCTGTACGAGCGGACGACCGACAACGAGCGCACGATCGCCACACCGGCCTGACACGACCTCCGCACCTCGGCACGTACGGTCGCTGTCGTGCCCGAGAACCGCGACCCGCGTGACGTCCTCGCAGCGAACCCTTCCCGTGAGGAGCCGCCCGGCCGTCGGCCGCGCACTCGGCTGGTCGCCGGTCTCGCGGCCGGCGGGCTCGTCGTGCTCGGGCTGGCGGTGAGCCGGATCCAGCACCCGCTCGCCGACCCCGCCGGGGACGCGGTCTACGCCGCGTTCGTCTACGCGCTGGTGGTGGTCGTCGCGCCGCGGGCGAGGCCCGTCCCGGCGGCGGCGACCGCGTTCGCCCTGTGCGTGCTGGTCGAGCTCGCGCAGCTGACCGGGCTGCCGGCACGGATCGTCGACGCGGTCCCGGCGGCCCGGTACGTGCTGGGCACCACGTTCGCGGCCGTCGACCTGCTCGCCTACGCGGCGGGCGTCGCGGCCGCCGCCCTCGTGCGGCGGGTGGCCGCTGTGCCACGCTGACGGGGACAGGACCCGACGAGCGGGGGGCCGATGGACCCGTCCTACACGCTGGCCGTGCGGCTGGCCTGCGAGTTCATCGGCACGGCGATCCTCATCATCCTGGGCAACGGCACGGTCGCGAACGTGCACCTCAAGGGCTCGAAGGGGTACCGCGGCGGCTGGTCGCTGATCGCTATGGGCTACGGGTTCGGCGTGATGATCCCGGCGATCATGTTCGGCGGGATCAGTGGCAACCTGATCAACCCCGCGTTCACGCTGGGTCTCGCCACCTGGGGGCTGTTCCCGTGGTCCGAGGTCGCGCCGTACATCGTCGCGCAGATGCTCGGCGCGATCGCCGGCCAGTGCGCCATCGTCGTGACCCACAAGCCGTACTACGACCAGACCACGGACCCCGAGGACATCCTGGCGACGTTCTCCACGATCAACGCCGCCCACTCGCGCCTCAACGGTTTCCTCAGCGAGCTGCTGGGGTCGGTGATCCTGTTCTCGTGCGCGCTCGCGATCGTGCACTCGCCCCTGACGGCGAACGAGCCGGCGGTCGCGCACCTCGCCCTCGGCTTCTTGGTGTGGGGTCTGGTGGCCGGGCTCGGCGGCCCGACCGGGCCGGCGCTGAACCCCGCGCGTGACCTGGGCCCGCGCCTCGTGCACGCGGTGCTGCCGCTGAAGAACAAGGGCTCGTCGCAGTGGGACTACGCGTGGGTGCCGGTTGCGGCCCCGATCCTGGGCGGGATCATCGGAGTCGGCGGCTGGTACCTGCTGCTGGGCTGACGGCGCACGTGACCATGGGGGTGGGCACATGGCAGGGAGCACGAGCATCTTCCGGCGCAAGTCGGTCGAGGACTCGCTCGAGGAGTCGCTCGACCCGGACCGCGCCCTGCGGCGGACCCTGACCACCTGGGACCTCATCGTCCTCGGGGTGGCCGTCGCGGTCGGCGCGGGCATCTTCTCGGTGGGCGCCACCGCCGCGGCGAACTACGCCGGGCCGGCCGTCATCGTCTCGTTCCTCATCGCCTCGGTCGTGTGCGGGCTGGCCATCATGTGCTACGCCGAGTTCGCCTCGACACTGCCGGTCGCCGGGTCCGCCTACACGTTCTCCTACGCCTCGATGGGGGAGCTTGTCGCCTGGATCATCGGGTGGGACCTGATCCTCGAGATGCTGCTGGGCTCGGCGGTCATCGCGAAGTTCTGGGGCGTGTACCTCTCGGACGCGTTCGGCCTGTTCGGCATCGACGTGCCGACGACCCTGACGCTGCGACCGGTCGACGTCGAGTGGGGACCCGTGGTGATCGTCGGGATCTTCACGGCGCTGCTCGCCCTCGGCACCAAGCTCAGCACGCGCGTGAACAGCGTGTTCACCGTCATCAAGGTCGCAATCACGCTCTTCGTCATCGTCGTCGGGTTCTTCTACGTGAACACCGCGAACTACACGCCGTTCGTGCCGCCGTCGCAGCCGGCACCCGGGCGGACGTCGCTGGAGCAGCCGGTCTTCGCGTTCCTGTTCGGGCTCGAGCCCACGGCGTACGGCGTGATCGGCATCCTGTCGGGGGCCGCCCTGGTGTTCTTCGCGTTCATCGGCTTCGACGTCGTCGCCACCACCGCCGAGGAGACCAAGGAGCCGCAGCGCACGGTGCCTCGCGGCATCCTCGGCGGCCTCGCGATCGTCACGGTGCTCTACGTCCTGGTGACCGTCGTGGTGACGGGGATGGTCTCGTACACGGACCTCGCGGCGGCGGACACCCCGTCGCTGACCACGGCGTTCGTGCTGGTGGGGGCCGACTGGGCGGGCCGCGTGATCTCGGTCGGCATCCTCGTCGGCCTCACGTCCGTGCTCATGGTGCTGCTGCTCGGCCTCACGCGCATCGTCTTCGCCATGAGCCGCGACGGCCTGCTGCCCCGCGGCGCATCGCGGACCTCGCACCGGTACGGCACGCCGGTCCGGCTGCAGATCGGGGTGGGCGTCGTCGTCGCCGTGATCGCCGGGCTGTCCGAGGTGGAGCTGCTCGAGGAGATGATCAACATCGGGACGCTGTCGGCGTTCGTGCTGGTCAGCTTTGGCATCCCGATCCTGCGGCGCACGCGGCCGGACCTGCCGCGCGGGTTCCGGGTGCCGTGGTCACCGGCGCTTCCGATCATCGCCGGCGTCGCCTGCCTGTGGCTGATGGTCAACCTCACCACGCTGACCTGGCTGCGGTTCCTCGCCTGGCTGGCCGTCGGGATCGTCGTCTACTTCGCGTACTCGTACCGCCACTCGCTGGCGGCGCAGCGCTCTAGCCCGCCACCGGCTCCAGCACGAACACCGGGATGAGCCGGTCCGTCTTGGTCTGGTAGCCCGCGTAGGCCGGCCAGACCTCGGTCGCGCGCGCCCACCACTCGTCGCGCTCGGCGCCGCTGGTCTGGCGCGCGACGTAGTCCTTCTTCACCGCGCCGTCCTGCAGCTCGACGTGCGGGTGCTCGACGAGGTTGCGGTACCAGGCCGGGTTCTCGGGGGTGCCGCCCTTGGACGCGACGACGGCGTACCGGCCCTCGTGCTCGACGCGCATGAGCGCCGTCTTGCGGAGCCTCCCGCTCGTCGCGCCCACGGACGTCAGCACGATGACGGGCTTGCCCTGCAGCGTGTTCGCCTTCTGGCCGTCGGAGGCCTCGTAGGCCTCCGCCTGCTTGCGGGCCCACGCGGACGTGCTCGGGAGGTACTCACCGGTGAGGGGCATACCGACCCGAACGGCTCGGCCGGGCACGCGCATTCCCGCGGACCTCAAGTGGCGGGCACGGCCGACCGATGACGGGAGTCACAGAGAGCGCGCTCAGCGCTCGCACAGGACGGAGTCCAGCCTTGAAGTTCAACCCGCCGCCGAACTGGCCGACGCCCCCCGAGGGGTTCAAGCCCGAGCCCGGCTGGACGCCCGACCCGTCGCTCCCCGCCCCGCCGCCCGGCTGGCAGCTCTGGGTTGACGACGACGTCGCCCTCGCGGGCGAGACCACCGAGGGGACGCGCCACTACAAGCAGGCGATCACGTCGTTCTGGGTCGGCGTCGGCTTCTTCCTGGCCGGCGCGATCTCCACGATCGTCACGTCGAACTCGACGACGGGCGTGTACTGGTACGGCGGCATGATCGTCGGCATCATCGCGCTCGTCCGCTCGTTCAACGCGTACCGGTCGGCCCGCAAGGACGGCGCCCCGGCGCTCACGGGCGTCGCCAAGACCGTGGCGATCGTGGGCCTGGTGCTCGTGGTGGGGTCGGGCGCCACCGCCGCGGCCTCGTTCTTCGGCCAGGAGAGCCTGTCCGCGACGGCCGGGTCGTGCTGGCACATCGACGACGACCAGAACGCGCTGCTCGTCTCGTGCGACGACACGCACGAGTACAAGGCCGTCTCCGAGGTCTCGAACCTGGACGAGTGCCCGGACGTCTACCTCGAGGGTGACGACGCCGGCAGCTACCTCTGCCTCGAAGAGGACTGACCACGCGCGATGCCCCCGGTCGGCTGACCGGGGGCATCGTCGTCACTTCTTCTGGTCGTCGAGGTAGCCCTTGGCCTTGTCGACGACGCTGTCGACGATCCCGTCCTGGCTGTCGCTGGTCTTCGCCTTGACGGCCTCGGCCGCCTTGTCGAGCACGTCCTTGGCCTGCTCCTCGTGCCCGTCGACGGCGGCCTTCGCCTGGTTGACCAGATCCTCGATGCCCATGGTCGTGCCCTTCGCTCGGTGAGCCTCAGTCTCCGCCGGGGTCGGTCGGCCCGCTCGTCGGGACGTGCTCCACCGTCGTCCGCGGCATGACCGCCGACGCCGCGACGATGCCCAGCGCGACGACCGCGACGGCGGTGAACGCCACGGTCACGGCGTCGCCGAACTGCGCGGGGTCCTGAGCGGGGTCGTCGCCGCTGAACAGGGTGTTGACCAGGGCACCGAGGGCCGCGACGCCGACGGCGCTGCCCATCGACCGGGCGAACAGGTTGGCGCCCGTCACGACGGCGCGGTCGCCCCAGCCGACGCTCGACTGCGCGGCGATCAGGCCGGGCGACGCGACCAGGCCGAGGCCGGCGCCGGCCACGAAGCACGACAGCCCGACCGCGAGCACCGACGGGTGCATCGACGCGACCACGAGCCCCGCGGTGCCGAGCACCACGATGCTCGACCCGATGAGCATGGTGGTGCGGAACCCGAACCGCAGGTACAGCCGCCCCGACTGCGACGCGGAGATCGGCCAGCCGATGGTCAGGGCCGCCAGGGTCAGCCCCGACGTCAGCGGTGAGACGCCGAGCAGGGCCTCGAGGAACGACGGCACGTACGAGGTGAGCCCGATGAGGACGACGCCGACGCCCACGGACACCAGCGCCGTGGCCACCAGGAGCCGGCGCGAGAAGACCCAGAGCGGCAGCACCGGCTCCTCGGCCCGCTGCTCCACCAGCACGAACGCGACCAGGAGCAGGGTGCCGACGACGAACGCGCCGATGCTCTGCACCGACAGCCACTCCCATGCGTGCCCGCCCTCGAGCAGCGCCAGGATCAGCAGGCTCATGCCCGTGGTGAGCAGGGCGCCACCGGCCCAGTCGATGCGGTGCCGGGTGCGCTCGACGGTCTCGTGGAAGTAGCGGACCAGCAGCCAGGCCGCGGCCAGGCACAGGGGGATGTTGACGAAGAAGATCCAGTTCCAGCTGAGGAACTCGGAGAACACGCCGCCGAGCGTCGGGCCGACCACCGACGAGATGCCCCACACGCTCGCGATGTAGCCCTGCGCCTTGGCGCGCTCGGCGACCGTGTAGATGTCGCCCGCGATCGTGATGGCCATGGGCTGCACCGCACCGGCGCCCAGCCCCTGCACCGCGCGGAACGCGATGAGCGCCGGCATGCTCCACGCGAACCCGCAGAGCACCGAGCCGAGCAGGAACAGCCCGATGCCGAGCAGGATCACCGGCTTGCGGCCGACGGTGTCCGCCAGCTTGGAGTAGATCGGGACGCTGACGGCCTGCGTGAGCAGGTAGACCGAGAACAGCCACGGGAAGCTGGTGAAGCCGCCGAGGTCGGCCACGATCGTCGGGACGGCCGTGGCCAGGATCGTCGCGTCGATGGCGACCAGGCCGGTGGTCACCATGATCGCGACGAGGATCGGCCCGCGCTCGGTGCGGAAGCCGACGCCGGTGCCCTCGGCGGTGCGTGCGGTGGTCAGGATGCCTCCCTGGTGGTGTGCCACCAGGATGCGTCGTCAGCGCCCGAACCGCAGCCAGTCGTGGCTTCGGGCCGAGTCCTAGGCTGGCGCCCATGGCCTACGCGATGACCGGCTTCACCGTCCGCGACCACCGGGTGCGGGTGCCGGTCGACTGGTCCGCGCCGGAGCGGTTCGGGTCGATCGACGTGTTCGCGCGCGAGCTGGTGGACCCCGAGAAGGCGTCGGACGACCTGCCGTTGCTCCTGTTCCTGCAGGGCGGCCCGGGCGGCCAGGGGCCGAGGCCGATGGGCGGCGGGTGGATCGCGGCGGCCCTGAAGAAGTACCGCGTGATCCTGCTGGACCAGCGCGGGACCGGGCGGTCGTCGCCGGTGGACGGGCGCGTGATCGGCGGGTTCCCCGACGCGGCGCGGGCGGCCGACTACCTGGCGTGCTTCCGCGGCGACGCCATCGTGGCCGACGCTGAGCACCTCCGCACGACCGTCTTCGGCGGGCGTCGGTGGGCCACGCTCGGGCAGTCCTACGGCGGCTTCCTCACGCTCACCTACCTGTCGCGCCACCCCGACGCGCTGACCCGCTGCTTCGTGACAGGCGGGCTCCCGCCGGCGGCCGCGACCGCCGAGGACGTCTACTCGGCGACCTACCGCCGCCAGGCCGCGCGCAACCGCGAGCTCGCCCGCCTCTACCCGTCCGACGTCGAGCTGCTGGGCTCCGTCGCCGACGACCTCGGGTCGACCGTCCTGCCCACCGGCGAGCCGTTCACGGTCGAGCGCCTGCAGCAGCTGGGGCAGTCGTTCGGCATGAGCACGGGTCTCGACGAGGTGCACTGGATGCTGGACACCGCGCGCACCCCGGCCGGTGACCTGTCCGACGCCTTCCTTGCGTCGGTCGTGCGGTCGACCGGCTTCGAGAGCGGTCCTCTGTACGCCGTGCTGCAGGAGGTCATCTACCACCAGGGCTCCCGCGAACCGGGCTGGGCCGCTCAGGCCGAGCACGACCGCTGGCCGTCGTTCGCCGCCGACGCGCGCCCGCTGCAGCTGACCGGCGAGGTCATCTTCCCGTGGATGTACTACCAGCACCGCGCGCTGCGCCCGTTCCGCGCCGTCGCCGAGGAGCTGGCCGCCCGCACGGAGTGGCCGCTGCTCTACGACCTCGACCGCCTCGCCGCCAACGAGGTGCCCGTCGCCGCCGTCCAGTACTACGACGACCCGTACGTCGACCTCGACCTCGCCCTGGCGACCTCCGTCGGCAACCTGGACGTCTGGATCACCAACGAGCACCTGCACGACGGGCTCCGGGTGGCCGGCGACACGATCCTGCCGCGACTGTTCGACATCGCCGCGGGGAAGGCGCGAGTGACGGGGCGCTAGTCCGGGGGGCGCGGCTCGTGGCCGGCGCGGCCGTGGGTGCGGTTCTCCTCCTTGAGCCGGGCCTCGTACACGTGCCGACGACCGCCCATGAGCTCGTCGCGGACGCGCCGCTCGGCGGCCTCGAACACCCGGTAGTAGTCCGCGTCGTACTCCTCGACCACCTGGAACGTCCACCGCCCCTGCAGCACGTTGCGGCCGACGAGCTCGGCGCGGAGCTCGTCGGCCAGCCCCGGATGGCCCGCCTCGGCCAGCTGGTCGAGGGCCTCCGCCAGCTCGTTGTCGGCGCGGCCGGTCAGCCGGTGGAAGGCATAGAGCATCCCGCGCGCGTGCTCGACCACCTCGAACGCCGCGGTGAGCGCGCCGACCGCGTCGACGACCGACTCTGGCGTGCCCTCGGGTGGGCGGTGGGCGTCGTCGCGATCGTCGTCAGTCATGGCTCGATAGTCGTCGCGGAGCGGGCTGCCCGCGCGCCGAGCAGGTCGCGCCGTCGGTGATGTCCGCCGAGGCGCAGAGCAGCGACGTGAAGTCCTTCGACGACTCGAACGCGGCGAGCTCGTTCCCGAGGATGTGGACGGGCTCCATCCGGCCGGTCGCCGCTGTGCCGTTGCGGTGCGAGGGCTGTGCTTCAGGCGTGGGCTCGGCGGTCTGCGTGAAGACTTCGTCTCGCTATGCGCGACGAAGTCTTCACGCAGTGCCGCTGATCAGGCTCGCGCCGGGGTCCAGCCGAGTCGGGGGGCGATGCTCGTCGCGACGTTCTCCAGGATGCGGCGGCTCATCGCGTGGGTTGCGTTCGCGGGCAGCACGATGTCGAGGCCCGTGGCCTCCTGGAGGGCGACGTCGGCCCGCAGGCTCACGACGACCTCGTCGGCGCTCCCGTGGTGCGTCGGGCTGAACACGCCGAACCCGGTGCCGGCGGGCGGGCGGCCCGTCGCGTCGAACCGGCCGGCGTACCAGGCGATGTACTCGGCGAAGAGCTCGTCGTCCTCGGGCGTGACGCTCGGCAGCACGATGCGGCCGGCGACGGCGCGCGGGGTCCGACCGGGGACGTCGAACGCCTCCTTGTACGCGCGGATCTGGTCGCGCTGCGTCTCCTCGAACGAGCGGCCGTCGTCCTCGCTGTTGAGCGTCGAGACGAGGAGGTCCATGCCCTGCTCGGCGGTGCGGACGGCGGTCGACCTCGAGCCCGGGCCGTACCAGACCCGGTCGGCGAGGCCGGGGCTGTGCGGCCGGACGATGAGCTCGGTGCCGGGCGGCGCGATCGGGAAGCCGCCCTCGGGTGCCACCGCCACGGGCTCTCCGGCGAGGGCCGCGCGGAGGCGGGCGATCCGGTGCTGGGACTCGTCGTCGAACGACCGCTCGCTCGCGCCGTAGACGCCGTCGAGGAGCGAGGCCGACGGCTTGATCCCACCGGCGACGCCGAGCTCGAGCCGGCCGCCCGAGAGCAGGTCGACGGTCGCGGCGTCCTCGGCGACCGCGATCGGGTCGGCGTAACGCATCGGCAGGACCGCGGTACCGAAGCGGATCCGCGTGGTCGCCTGGCCGATCGCGGCGAAGAGCGGGAACGGCGACGACAGGAACTTCTCGAGGTGCCTGACGCGGACCCAACCGACGTCGTACCCGAGCTCCTCGGCGAACCGGAACAGGTCGATCGCGTCACGCAGCGACTGGCCGGCGTCCGCCGGGTCGTCGTAGGGCACGAACGTGAGGAAGCTGAGCTCGAGGCGGGGGGTCACGCGCGCATCGTACGAGCGCACCCGACCCGGCGTCGGCACGCTCTCGCCGTCGTCTCAGTAGACGGAGGCGGGGACCCGCGGGAGCTGCACCTGGGCGACGCGGTCGAGGATCGCGTCGAGCACGGCGCCGCGGTCGAACTGCAGGGCGTGCAGGCGGGCGCGGGTCTCCCAGCCGGCGCGCTCGTCGGTGGTCATCGCGAGGACGCGGTCGAGCGCCGCCGCGATCGCCGACGGGGACTCGACGGGGACGATCAGCGCGGCGTCGCCGACCGCCTCGCCGATGCCGCCGGTGTCCGTGGTGATGACCGGACCGCCGCCGGCGAGCATCTTCTCGGCCAGCGCGATGCCGAACGTCTCGACGAACTCGGGGCGCGGCTTGCTCGGCAGGACGTAGGCCGCCGAGGAGGCCATGAGGTGCGCCTTCTCGTCGTCGTCGACGTCGTCGAAGAACACGATGCGATCGGCGGCGCTCGACTGGCGCGCCATCTCCTGCAGCCGGATCGCGTCGGGGCCGTTGCCGGCGATGACCAGCTTCAGGGCGTCGGCGGCGTGGCTCCGGGCGAAGCCCGCGATGAGGTCGTCGACACCCTTCGCGTGCGCGAGCCGGGACAGGAAGAGGACGTAGCCGTCGTGCACCAGGCCGCGCTCGTCGAGGACGCGGGCCGTCTCCCGGATGTCGAGGTCGAGGTACGACGCGACGTCGATGGCCGGGTAGGAGACGGTGACGCGCTCGCGGCACTGCGCGGCGAACGTGGTGCCGTGCTTGGCGTCGATGGCGGCGGCCTCGGCGATGATCAGCTGGCGCGTGTAGTCGCTGACCGCGAGGCAGACGTCGTGCTCGAGGTAGCTGGACAGGACGTGCGCGGCGGCGCCGAACTCGTCCTTCTCGACGCAGGCGCGCACGACGTTGGTGACGTCGGACCCGACCGCCTCGGCGACCGTGGTGACGTTGACCGGGAGGCCCGTGCGGCGCGCGACGTGCACGGCGTCGGCGACGGCCAGCGAGTGCGGGCTCAGGTACAGCGACATCGCGACCGTCGGGACCCCGTCGGTGAAGAGCTCGACCAGGCGGCCCACGATGCCGGCGAGCCAGCGGCCGTCGGGGACCTTGTAGTCGCCGACGGGCTCGGGGCGCTCGACCGTGATCCCCGGCGAGTAGGGCAGCACGCCGTCGAGGGGCTTGAGCGGCAGGCCCGTCTGCTGCAGCCGGTCGATGGGCCACGTGACGATGCGGACGTCGTCGAAACCCCTCTGCAGAGCGGCCTCGGCGAGGTTGCGGGCCTCGCCCGAGTGCCCGCAGATGACCGGGTCGGCTCGGACGACGATGACGAGACGGCGGTTCGTGGTCACGGCTGCTCCTTGTCGGCTCGCTCAGCGCCGCAGCGCGGTGGTCGGGGGCGTGGTGCTGACGGAGGGCGGCCGGACGGTGGTGCCCCAGTCGCTCGGCTCCGGGCCCAGCGTCAGGTGGAGGCGTCCCCCGCGGTGGAGCTCCGTGCCTGTCAGCCAGGTGCGGTCGAGACGCTCGCCGTCGAGGTGCACGGACTGTACGTACTGGATCGGTCCGCCAGGTGTCGGCTCGGTGAACCCTGAGGTCTCGATGGTGAGGTTGCGGTCGCCGACGTCGATGCTCGACTCCCGCCACGCCGGCGCGCTGATGAGGAACAGGTTCTGGCCGGCGACCGGGAAGAGCCCGAGCGACGCCCACACGAACCACGACGAGAGCCCGCCGGAGTCGTCGTTGCCCGGCATGCCGCCACGCCCGACGCCGAACTGGTTCTGCACGATCGCCTGCACGACCTCCGCGGTCCGGTCCGGCCGGCCGGCGTAGTGGTACGACCACGGCGCCTCCATGTCGGGCTCGTTGTTCAGGCCCTCGAAGCGGTTGAGCGCGTACCCGGCGGCCATCTCCTCGATGCCCGGCCGGTGCCCCGGCTGCACGACGGGCGGCGCCCCGAACCCGAAGAACTGGTCGAGCTGGGCGACGAAGGCGTCGTCGCCACCCGAGAGCTTGATCCGCGCCGCCATGTCGTGCAGCAGCCGGAACGAGTAGTTCCAGCGGCCACCCTCGTAGTACGTGGAGTCCTCGAGCAGGCCGGTGGACTCGTCGAACGCGTTGATCCAGCGCGCGGCGAGCGGCGTGAACTGCTCGACGAGCGCCGCGTCGCCGACGTGGGCCGCGATCTGCGACGTGCACCAGTACCCGAACGCGAGGTCGAGCGTGTGGCTGATCGGGTGCACCTTGCCGCGCAGCAGGAAGTCCTCGCCGTAGGTCCGACGAAGGTCGTTGTGCATGTGCACGAGCGCCCAGTCCCAGTCGAGACCGGGCAGGCCCAGCTGGCAGAGGTCGGACAGGAAGGTGTGCGCGAGTGCCGACGCCTGCCGGCTGAACTGGTCTGCGCCGCGCGCCATCCGGTAGCCGATCGGGAGGTTGCCCTCCTCCTCGGAGATGTACAGGAGCGCGTTGGCCAGCTCGACGGCCTTGTCCGGCACGAGCGTGGTGAGGAGCGGGAGCTGCGTCCGGTAGATGTCCCACATCGTCGCGAGGTCGAACGCGAACGGGCCGTCCGCCGGCCAGAACGGCGACTCGTCGGGGGCCAGGCAGGGCTTGATGAGCGAGTGGTAGAGCGCGGTCGAGAAGACCGTCTGCTTGTCGCGCGACGGGGTGTCGACGCGGATCTTGCTGAGCCCCGACTGCCAGGCCTCCGCGGTGGCCGCGCGCCTCGTCGCAAAGCTGGACGGCCCCGGACCGCACTCGCGCTCGAGGTTCTCCCGCGCCTGGTCGACGCCCCGCAGCGAGAACCCGAACCGCAGCTCCACCACCTGCCCGGGCTCCGACGGCCCGGCCCACATGAGCCCGAACGGCCGCAGCGTCGTCGGGCGGATCCGGTCGAAGTCCAAGCGCGTGCCGCCCGGCATCAGCCGGCGGTCGTACCAGAGCATCTGCCGCCAGCGCGGGTCGTCGCACTCGACGTGGATGGCCAGCGGGGCACCCTCGACCACGATCTCGCCCTGCGCGACTCCCGGGCTGATCGAGTGCAGGTGCGCCCGGAGCGGCACCGTCCGGCCGTGCGGGATGGTCAGGCCGCCGAGCGAGAAGTCGATGACCAGCCGCGCGTCGCGGTGCGCGGGGAACGTGTACCGGTGGACGGCGGACTTGGGGCCGACCGTGATCTCGGCTCGGATGCCACTCTCGAGGGTCGCGGCGTAGTAGCCGGGCTCGGCGTCCTCGTCGACGATGTCCCACAGCTGCCCCAGGTCGTCCAGCGGCTGCAGCATCGGCGTGACGCGGAAGTAGTTGTAGTACTTGCGGATGGCGCCCGTGCCGGACTGCTGGAAGTGCGTGAACCCGCTGGCCACCTGCCGGTCGTGCATCTCCGTCGGGAGGCCCTCGGTGCCGAGGTCGTAGCGGCCATACCCGGTCGGGTACGCCCCGCTGTACGCGCACGCGCTGACCATGCCGAGCGGGTAGGTGGCGCCCGGGTGCGTGTTCCCGACCTGCGGCTTCGGCCACCACCAGGTCGTCGCGAGGCCCTCCTGCGCGGGCAGGCTCGTGGCCTCCGTGCCGATGAAGGGGTCGACGCGTTCGAACATCGGTCCGCTCCTCGCGCTCGTCCGTCGGGGACCACAGGTCGCGTGCGGGCGACGACTGCGTCCATGCCTCGTTGGGGGGACGGTACGGGGGGAGTGTTGCGGGTGGGTTTCGTGGCGACAGAAGGTGTGGGCCATCTCTCCGCAGCCAACGATCGAGCCGTTGCGAGACCACCGTCACCGGTGGAGTGTGGGTGCTGGCGCGCGCCCGGCCGCGTCGTCCATCCGACGAAGGACGATCAGATGACGGACGCGACGACCGCCCGGCAGTACCAACCGCCGACCGTCCCGCGTAGCGCGTGGAACGCGCTCGTCGTGCTCATGGCCGGCATGTTCATGGCCCTGCTGGACACGACGATCGTCAACGTCGCGCTGCCGACCATCCGCCTCAGCCTCGATGCGTCCGAGGCGACGCTCAGCTGGATCATCAGCGGCTACGCGCTGGCGTTCGGCATCGCCCTGATCCCGGCGGGACGGGTCGGGGACCGGATCGGGCACAAGTGGGTCTTCTTCACCGGCCTGCTGCTGTTCACGGTCGCCAGCCTGTTCTGCGGGCTCGCGCAGACGAGCCTTCAGCTGATCATCGCGCGCGTCATCCAGGGCCTGGCCGGCGGCATGTTCGTGCCGGGAGTCACGGCGATGATCCAGCTGTTGTTCCCGGGGCCGGTGCGCGGCAAGGCGTTCGCGATCATGGGGTCGGTCATCGGGGTCTCGACGGCGTTGGGGCCGATCCTCGGCGGGTTGATCATCGAGGCGTTCGGCGACGAGAACGGCTGGCGGCTCGTTTTCTGGGTCAACATCCCGATCGGGATCATCGCGTTGATCGCGGCCGCGAAGATCCTGCCGGCCGGCCACGAGGGGCAGGCCAAGGAGGGCTACGACTTCGTCGGGCTCATCCTTCTGACGGCGGGGCTGGTGGCTCTGCTCGTGCCTCTGATCGAGGGCCAGGACAAGGGGTGGCCGCCCTGGACGTTCATCACGCTGGTGGCCGGGGTCCTGCTGATCGTCGCGTTCGCGCTCTGGGAGCTGCGGATCGTCGACGAGAACCCGATGGTGCCGCCGCACCTGTTCTCGCACCCGCAGTTCACGGGCGGGACGATCCTCGCGCTCGTCTACTTCGCGGCGTTCACCAGCATCTTCTTCACCATCTCGCTGCTCTGGCAGGCGGGGCTCGGGCACACCGCGCTCGAGTCCGGCGTGGTCGGGGTGCCGTTCGCCATCGGCAGCATCATCGGGGCGTCGCAGAGCAACCGGCTGTCGCAGCGGCTGGGCCGGACCGTGCTCATCGTCGGCACCGCGATGGTCTGCATCGGGTTGGTATGGGTGTGGCTGGTGCTCCGGATCGAGCCAGCGCAGGACCTGGCCAACTGGGACCTGCTGGCACCGCTGCTGATCGCGGGCATCGGCAGCGGGCTGTTCATCGCGCCGAACGTGCAGTTCATCGTGGCCACCGTGGACCGGTCTGAGGCCGGCTCGGCCAGCGGCGTGATCAGCGTGATGCAGCGCGTGGGATCGGCCATCGGCATCGCGGTCATCGGCAGCGTGCTCTTCGGCACCCTGCACATCACCAGCCCCGCCGGGGCCCCGCAGGCGTTCGTCGACAGCGCCGCGCACGCCATGGCGGTCAGCGCGGCACTGTCGATCGTCGCCTTCGCGCTCGTGTTCGTGCTGCCGAGGAAGGTGAACGCGCACGGCGGTCCGCCGCCCACGGAGTGAGGCGAGATCGTCATCCCCTCGTCGGACGGCCTTCACGTGCGCGCCACGTCGGCCGCGTGAGATGGGGCCGACGACGAGAGAGGACCCACCATGGCCGCCACGCTCGCCACGACGCCCCGGCTCTACGACGCCGCCGACGACCGCCAGCCCGAGGTCGGCTCGACGGTCTGGGGGGTCGCGCACCCGATCGGTGAGGTCCCCGACGGCCCGGACTCCCGCTGGGTCCTCGTCATGGGCGAGGTCATGGGGGTGCGGCTGGACACCCCCGGCTGGCCCAACGGGCAGGTCTGGTCGAGCGAGGAGCTGTGCCGCGCGCACGCCTGGTCGCGGCACGTGGTCGGTCGGCGGACCGGGTTCGAGGTGCGGCGACTGGAGGTCGTCACGCCGACGCTGTTCCGGCTGGCGACGGACTGATCCGCCGGTAGCGTGAGCCTCGCCCGCACCGACGAGGGAGCACGCACATGAAGGACTTCGACCAGGCGTTGCGCACGGCTGCTCCCGGCACGATCGACGGCGCCAAGCTGCTGACGCGGTTCGAGTACGAGCAGCTGGCCGTGCCGAGCGGCGGGCCGGTCGGGGAGCACTTCGAGGGGTTCATCCCGGCCATCGTGCAGCGCGACGGCGTGCACCACCTGGTGGCGTTCTCGTCGGTGCAGCGCTTCAAGGACGAGGGCAAGATCGGCGGCGACGCGGTCGCCATGCCGGTCCGCGAGGTGCTGCTGCGGATGCCCGCGGACGTGGGCATCGTGATCAACCCGGGCAGCTCGCAGGGGTTCGAGCTGGGGCCGGACGTCGTCGCGACTCTGCGCGACGAGCTCGCCCGGCCCCACGAGGAGTGATCAGGCCGGGATCTTCACGCTGGTGAGGAACGCGGCGGCCTGAGTCAGGTCGTCGAAGTCGTTGCCGGCCAGGTCGACCAGCAGCTCGTTGCTCCACAGGGCGAGGCGCCCGATGGTGAACTGCTCCTTGGCGACGTCCGGGAGCGTCAGCCCGTAGACCCGCTTCGCGATCTCGCGCTTGCCGCCGCGCGCGGCGCCGTACGTCCAGATGGGCAGGTACGTGTCCGGGGACATCGCGCAAAGCACCCGAGTGAGGGCGGGCTCCTTGAAGCCGGTCATCCCGAGTCCGCCCTGGCCGAGGATCAGGCGGGTCAGCCGGTCGGGCAGCGGCACGGTCTCGGGCCCGTAGAGCAGGTACCGGATCGTGTTGCGGGTGCGGGACGACGCCTCGTGCTCGCCCATCGACGCCCACGCCCGGTTGAACGACGCGGTGGTCGCGTTGGTCGCGCCGGGGGTGTCGTTGACGAACGCCTTGAGGTCGCTGGGCTCGCAGCTCGTGATCTCGTCGCGGCTGAACACGTGCTGGTAGTGCGACCAGTCCGGGCCGGGGTCGCTGGGTGGGGCCTCGGCCGCCAGCTTCTCCACGCGCTCGAGGCGGGACGGGTCGACCGCCGTGCGGTCGGGGAACCGGGCCTGCAGGTCGGCCGACGACGACGGCAGCGGGGCCGAGGTCTTCGCCTCCCCGCGGGTCCACTGGTGGTCACAGGCCGTGCAGCGGACGGTGCGGCGATCGTCCGCCAACCGTTCGACGAGTTCGAGCTCTCCGGATCGACAGACCGGGCATGTCAGCATGAGTGCTCCTTCGCCTCTAGGGAGAGTGTGACGCACTGGAGGCGGCCGTAGGTCCGGGGGTTGAGACGGACGCGGGACCAGGTGCGCCTCTCAGCCCGGTCAGCGGGCCCGTGACCTGCGACGACGGGCGCGCGATGGCCTCCCGACGGCCCGCGCAGAGGATTCCGTCACGCCCGCAGGTGCAGCCACCAGGTGATGCCTGTGCCGATCATGGCCAGGCCGCACCTCTCGTAGAGAGCTCGCCCCGCCGGGGTCGAGTTCAGGACGGCGTGCTCGGCGCCGGCCGAGGCCGCTGCGCCGCACACCGCCTGCATCAGTCCGGTGCCCAGGCCGCGACGCTGGAACGTCTCCCACACGGCGACGTCGAAGACCCCCGCCAGGTTGCCGACGAGGTGCGACCAGGCCCGGCCCGCCAGCCGACCGTCGTCGTACGCCGCCGCGTACCAGGCGCGGGCCGGCCGGAGCCGCGCCATCGCGAGCTCCTGCGCGTACGCGGCGTGCTCGCCGCCGTAGTCGGTGGTCGTCTCCTGGAGCTCGACGCGTGGGTCCGCCGGGAGCCCGAGGCCGATCGGGCCGGCCATCCACCACGGCGACCAGCCCTTCTCGAAGCCTGCGGCGGCGAGCGGGGCCGGGTCGACGTCCAGCCCGAGCCAGGCGCCGATGATCGACGGGTTGCGCGACCGGGCACGCTCGAGCCCGCGTGCCAGGGCCGTCGGGTCAATGACCTGGGGGAACAGGAGGTCACCGTTCGCCCAGGTCAGTCCGCCGTCCTCCCAGGCATCGGTCCCGAGCGCCTGCGCGTGCAGCTGGAACCAGCTGGTCTGGACGCGCTCGCAGTCGGCGACCGTGGTCACGCCGGGATCGGTCCGCGTCGGATGCGCTCCAGCAGGCCGTCCGGGGTGACGGTGTCGAAGTCCCAGTTCGAGTCGATCCACCACGTGACTCCGGCGGCCTCGAGAGCCTCGATCTTCTCGCGCGCGGCGGCGCCGTCCGTGGGCAGGACGCCCTCGGCGACGAGCTCGAACGGCTCGCCGCCGCGCTGCTCGGTGACCCAGTCGCTGACCTTCCGCATCTCGTCGGGCTTCAGGGGGTCGAACCCGTCCTCGCGCCGGGTCGCGATGACCCCGTCGCGGCCGGCCGCCCGGCGCATCGAGCGCGGCGCGAACCACGCCCCGATCACCCAGACCGGGATGGTGCCGCGGACCGGGCGCGGCTGGAACGCGAGGTCCGTGACGCGGTGGAACGTGCCCTCGTAGGTGACCGGCTCCCCGGTCCACGCGAGGTCGAGGATCGCGAGGCTGTCGTCGAGCAGGGCCGCCCGCTCCTTGACCGCGACGTGCTCACCGGACACCCGGCTGTACGCGCCGTCGTCGATCGCGCCGAGCCCGACCGGGAGCACCAGCCGGCCGCCCGAGAGGTGGTCGACCGTCAGCGCCTGCCGGGCTACCTCCCACGGCTTGCGGCGGGGGAGCGAGAAGACCATGGCGCCGAGCGTGATGCGGCTGGTCCGGACCGCGGCCGCACCGAGGATGGTCCACGGGTCGAACGTGTCCATGGGGCCGACGCTGATGCCGTCCCAGGCGAAGAACCCGTCCCAGCCCGCGTCCTCGGCGGCGACGGCCATCTCGATCGACTGGGTTGCTGACCCGCACGAGGCGGTGACACCGAACTTCATGACGCACGACGCTACGCCCGACCTCCGACAGCCCGCCGGGATCACCGCCCCGACCTCAAGCGCGGCCTCGCATCTGCCGATCCCGTCATCAGCGCCGTCGTCGCGCCACCCCACCGATCGCGAAGGAGCTCGCCGTGAGCAGCAGCGCGTTCCCGCAGCTCCCGATCGCGTGGCTGCCGGAGCCTCGCGACCACGACGAGGACCTGCCCGACGGCCCCGTGGCCACGCCCCCGTACGGCGCGCTGACGCTGCCGACACCCTCGGACGACCCGGCCATCGACGCGTCCGTGGCCGACGACGAGATCGCGGCCGACGCCGAGACGGCCGACGCCGAGACGGCCGACGCCGAGACGGCCGACGCCRAGACGGCCGACGCCGAGACGGCCGACGCCGAGAGCGCGGGAGGCGAGGTGCCGACGAGCGACGGCGACGTTGCGCCCGACGCGCCGCCGACGGACGGGCAGACGCCTGTGCCGGCGCCCGCGGAGCCGACGCCGGTAGACGTGGACGAGATCCCTCTCCTGCCGTTCGCGAAGGTCGTGGAGACCTACGTCGGCTGGGGCACCCGCGCCTGCGCGCTCGCCATCGACCTCCTGGTCCTCGTCCTGCCGTTCGCGGCCGGCGTGCTCGTGGACTCGGCGTTGATGGCGTACAACGTGCCGATGATCCAGGGGCAGATGACGGTGATCCCGTTCGTGCTCGCCGCGATCGTGTGGAACCGCGGGGTCTGGCAGGGCCGGACCGGGCAGTCGCTGGGCAAGAAGGCGATGGGCATCCGGCTCGCCGACGAGTCGACGGACCTGCCGGTCGGCATCAGGACCGCCCTGCTCCGCGAGCTGGCGCACCTCGTCGACACTCTGTCGCTCGTCGGCTGGCTGAGGCCGCTGTGGAACGGCAAGCGGCGGACGTTCGCCGACCAGATCGTCGGCACCGTCGTCCTCGGCTGACCGGCCACACACGCGCGCCTCAGACCCGCGTCTCACACCCGTGCGAGCTCCCGGCGGCGTGCGGCGAGGGTCTCGGCGACGGCCACGTCCCACGGCGTCGCGACGAGACCGAGGACGCGCGACGACGCCGCCGTGTCCATGACGTAGGGCCGCGCGAAGTGGTCGCCGACGGCGGTGACCTCCCGCAGCATCGGGGACACGACGCCCATCGCGCGCACGACGAGCGCGGGCACGGGGCGGATCCGCGCCGCCGGCGCTCCGGCCGCGGTCGCGATCCGCACCCCCAGCTCGCGGAACGTCAGCGGTTCGGCCGTCGGGACGTGCCAGCCGTGACCCCAGGCGGCGGGCGTGCTGCCGGCGGCGACCAGCGCGCGCGCGAAGTCCGGCAGGTAGGTCCAGCTGTGCGCTTGGTCGACCGCGACCACCGGCCGCGCGACCTTGCCCGCGACCAGCGGGTCGACGAAACGCGGCCCGGCGTGCGCCTGGGCGTCGGCCAGTGGGCCGAGGTAGTCCGCGGCCCGCACCTCCGTGACCCGCAGCTCGCCCGCGCGGTGCCGACGCTCGGCCTCGCGCCACATCTGCGCGCGGACGGCGCCCTTGGTGTCGGTGGCGGCGAGCGGCGAGTCCTCCGTCATCACCTCGCCGTGGGTGGCGTAGCCGTAGAGGTTGCCGGCGGTGACCAGCACCGCGCCGGTCCGGGCGGCGGCGTCCAGCAGGGCGGTCCACATCGGCGGCCAGTCGGTGGCCCAGCGGTCGTAGGTGGGGTTGGCGCAGTTGTAGAGCACGTCCGCCCCGGCGACGGCCGCGACGAGCGCGGTGGTGTCGGTCGCGTCGAGGGTGGCGTGGGTGATCCGGTCGGACGACGAGCCCCCCGAGCGGCTGAGGACCAGGACATCGGCGCCCTGGTCGGCAAGGTGCCGGGCGAGGGTGGTGCCGACTGCGCCCTTGCCCAGGATCACGTGGCGGCTCATGGTGGGTCTCCTTCGTCTGAACGAGAGCAGTGCTCTCTGTTGTGAGCGATGCTCGCAGACTTTCGACGACGAAACAAGAGCACTGCTCGCACACGTGATCGGTGCTCGCACTTTGACCGACGAGAAGGCACACTGTCGCCGTGACCGAGTCGACGAACCGCGTGCCCGCCTCCGCACGGGAGCGGGCCCGTGCCGAGGTGATGGCCGAGCTGCTCGCCGCCGCCCGCGCGCGGCTGGAGAGCGAGGGATCCGCCGACCTCAGCCTGCGCGCGGTCGCCCGCGACCTCGGGATGGCGTCGTCGGCGGTCTACCGCTACGTCGACTCGCGCGACGCGCTGCTCACGCTGCTGATCATCGAGGCCTACGACTCGGTGGGCGCGACCGCGGAGGCCGCGGCCGCCGCCGCCCGCGAGCGTGGGGCCGATCCGGCGCGGACCTGGCTGGAGGTCGCCCGCGCGGTCCGCGGGTGGGCTCTCGAGCAGCGGTACTCGTTCGAGCTGATCTACGGCACGCCCGTGCGCGGATACCGGGCGCCCGACGACACCGTCCGGTCCGCGCTGCGGATGTGGGGCGTCATCGTCGGGCTGCTCATGGAGGCGTACGGGAGCGGCGCCCTCGCGCCCGCAGGGCCGACGTTCGACCCGGCGCACCGCCTCGCGCCCGAGGTCTACGCGTTCGCCGGGTGGGACGACCCCGCTGAGGTGCCGCCCGAGCTCGCCCGGGCCGCGGCCCGGTCGGCCACCCTGTTCACCTCGCTGATCGGGGCGATCTCGGTCGAGCTGTTCGGCCACCTGCACCGCGTCGCCGACGACTTCGGCCTGCTCTTCGACGTCACGATCGCCACTGCCGCAGCCGGCGTCGGCCTGCACGTGGACCTCGGGTCCGGCGACTGAGACCAGGTCCGACCGGGTGACGCGCGCGGGTGCGGTCGGCCGCGGCTCAACACGCCCACGCTCCCTTTCGATGAGGTGCCGACACGCAGGCCTGACATCGAGACCGCAGGAGATCCGTGAGCACCCCGAACCCGTACCAGCCCCCGACCGGTGCGTGGACCACGACGGCGCCCGGCCCGTACGGCCAGCCTCCGGCCGATGCCTACGGCGCTCCCGCGTACGCCGCGCCCGCTTACGGCGCGTACGCCGCGCCCGCCTTCGGCGCCCCTCCCTACGAGCAGCCGTTCGGCGGCGGCTACGGGTTCCCGCCTGGCGGCTACCTGTTCGCGCCGACGTATGCGTCGTGGATCCAGCGGGTCGGTGCCTACATGATCGACTCGCTCGCGCTCATGCCCTACATCATCGGCCTGCTCGTGATGTCGGCGGCGACCGTGCCCGGGACGGACTCCTTCGGCAACACGGTCGGCCAGCCGTCGTCGGCCGGCCTCGGGTCGATGGCCCTGGGCGGGCTGGTGTCGTTCGTCCTGTGGGCGTGGAACCGGTGGTTCCTGGCGGGGCGGACCGGGCAGTCGTTGGGCAAGAAGGCCGTGGGCCTCACCATGCAGAGGGAGGCGGACGGTCAGCCGCTCGGCGTCTGGATGGCGTTCGTCCGCGACCTCGCGCACTACGTCGACGGGTTCTTCTACCTCGGGTACCTGTGGCCGATCTGGGACCCCAAGCGCCAGACGTTCTCGGACAAGCTCACGAAGACGGTCGTCGTCAGCTGACGCCTGTGCGGAGTGCCGTCGCGTAGGCGCTCCGCACGACGCTCTCGGCCGGCTTGCCGAACACGCAGTAGTCGCCGTTCGTCGCGGCGGCGGACTCGTCGTACAGCCGGGCCGGCCAGTCCCAGAGCATGAAGCCGCGGACCCAGTCGCGGCGCGCGCACGCCGCGAACGCGGCCTCGTACCAGTCGACCTGCGCCTGCGGTGACGCGGCGCCCTCGAGCGCCCAGTCGTTGGGCAGCGCGGGGGAGCCGACGCGGCTCGGGCAGCCGGCCTCCATGAAGAAGAACGGCTTGCCGTGCGCGGCGACCACCGGCTCGATGCGGTCCAGCTGGTTCTCCCAGTCGTCGACCGGGTAGTAGCCCGACGACGAGATGACGTCGAGCGCGTCCCACCAGCCGACGTGGTCCTCCTGGTACTTGTCGCAGTTGTACGTGACCAGGCCGTCGTAGACCGCACGGACCTCGGCGACGAGCGCGCGCCACTCGACCTCGCGGTGGTCCGACTGCACCAGCTCGCAGCCGATGCACAGCATCTCGACGCCCTCGTCGGCGGCGATCCGGGCGTGGTGCACGATGAACTCGGTGTAGGCCGCGAACCACTGCGCCCACGTCGGCTCCGGCGGCACGTCGACGTCGAAGAAGCTGATGTGCGCCCGCCAGGTCCCGTTGCGCACGTTGACCACGGGCTTGAGGCACACGCGCAGACCGCGGGCCCTCGCGGCGCGGATCGCCCACCTGACCTCGTCGTCGGTGACGGTCGGCTCGTCCCGGAAGTGGATCTGCGTGGACTGCGGCGTGTCCTGCAGGGCGCCGAACGCGATCGCGGTCCAGGTCACCCCGAGGCGCTCGACCATGAGGTCCATCGACCGTTCCGCCTCCGGGCCGCCCCACGTCCCGCGCACGCCCGTCCAGCCCCACGTCATCCCTGCCACGTAGTCCATCCCGGCAGCGTACGGCTTTCTTCGGTGAACTAACAAAGGTCCCGACGATCAAGTTCGAACCGCTATCTGCCGAACGGTGTGGGGTGACCGAAGCAACCACACACCCGCCGGGGTGGTACGACGACCGCGTGACGCCGGGCGTGGTGCGGTGGTTCGACGGCGCCGGCTGGACGGAGACGACGAGGCCGCTGGCGCCCCCCGCCACGGTGCCGCAGCCCGTCACGGCCTACGGGCAGCCGGTCGGGTTCGGGGCGCCGTCGTCGGGCCATCCGTCGTTCGGCGGCTCGGGCGCCACGGGCATCGGGGGAGCAGCGGGCTTCGCGGGATCAGCGGGTTTTGCGGGATCAGCGGGCTTCGCCGGGTCCACGGGCTTCACCGGCTCGACGGGGTACGCGGTCGACCAGGCGGCGATCCGGGCGACCCGCCGCCACCTGTTCACCTCGCTGGCCGTCGGCACGGCTGCGCTAGTGGTCGGCGGGGCCCTGGCCCTGTTCCGCGCCCGCGCGATCGAGCTGGGGCTGACCGACAACAGCGGGCACTACGTGACGACCGGCGGTCTGATCACGGCGGCGGCGGCCTACGTGCGGTCGGTCCGGGCGTACCGGGTCATGGTCGGCCAGGGCGGCGCGCCGTGGTCGACGGGCGGCAAGGTCGTCACGTTCGTCGTCGCCGGGCTGTCCGTCGTGCTCGCGGTCGTCGGCATCGTGCAGGTGAACCGCGCCGGGAGCCTGCCGCCGATGGGCCCGGCCGTCGCCGGGTCGTGCTGGACGGGCACGGACAGCATGGTCCGGCAGGTCCGCTGCACCGATCCGCACCAGTACGTCGGCACGCAGGTGGTGCTCGACGCCGCCGGGACGCAGTGCCCGGCCCCGACGACGTCGGTGCTGAACCTCAACGACGGCACGGGCTTCTACCTGTGCCTCGCGCCGGACGCGGGCGCCGGCACCTGACGGTCAGACGCTGCGCGGGCTCATCAGCCGGTCGCTGACCGCCAGGGTCACGCGGCGCGGGAACAGCCGGGCGGCGGCCGCGGCGAGCCCGTTGGACCGCCCGGAGACGACGCTGGCGGGGGTCCGGCGACGGTCGAGCGCGCGCATCGCCAGGCCGACGACGTCCGCCGACTCCTGCATCCGGCCGACCTGCGCCTCCGAGCCGGCGATGTCGAAGAACTCCGTCCGGGTGGCCCCCGGCGAGAGCGCGAGGACGCGCAGCCCCGTCGGGCGCAGCTCGGCGTGCAACGCCTCGGTGAACGACAGGACGAACGCCTTGGTCGCGCCGTAGACGGCGAGGTGGGGGCACGGCTGGTAGGCCGCGGTGCTCGCGATGTTCACAAGCGCCCCGCGGCCGCTCCTCAGGTCCGGCAGGAACGTCCGCGTGAGGTCGACCAGGGCCGCGACGTTGAGCTGCACCATGTCGAGGACCAGCGCGGGGTCCGTGTCGACGAGGTCGCCGAAGTGCCCGAAGCCGGCGTTGTTCACCAGGGTGTCGATGTGGACGCCGTCGAGCTCCGCGCGCAGCGTGGCGGCCGCGCCGGGCACCGTGAGGTCGGCGGGGACCACCCTGACCTGCACGCCGTGCTGCGCGCGGATCGTGCCGGCCAGCGTCTCGAGACGGTCCGCACGGCGCGCGACCAGGACGAGGTCGGCGCCCCGGGCGGCCAGCGCGCGGGCGAACTCCGCGCCGAGCCCGGAGCTGGCGCCGGTGATCAGGGCCGTGGTGCCGTGGTGGTCCATGCGCGTGCTCCGTCCGGTGGATGTTCGGCCAAGGTAGGCGCTGCCGCGCACCTACGACCACGGGAACCGGGCGGAGCTGCTGGACCGGGCGCGCCGCTGGACGAGCTGGGGGCGCTCGCGGCCGACGGCGTGTGGCGGGCCCCGCGCGCCTGAGTCAGGCGGTGTGCAACCACGGCGTGTAGGTGATCCCGACCAGCAGCCCCTCGGGGCTCTGCAGGCGGGCGGTGGTCTGGCCCCACGGCTCCTCGGTGGCGTCCTTGAGCAGCCGGTGGCCCTTGGCCCGCAGCTCGGCGACCCCCGCGGCGACCGCCTCGACGGAGGGCACGTCGAGCTCGAGCCACGCCTGCGGCGTCGGGACGTCCGCCGGCCAGTCGGGGGAGCCGAACGTCGACTCCGCCGCCTGGGTCAGGGGCCAGAGGGCGAACGCCTTCACGCCGTCCAGGTGGTCGTTGGTGAGGTAGCCGGGGACCGGCTCCTCGAGCGGGATGCCGAGGCCGTCGCCCCAGAACCGGCGGGCCGCGTCGACGTCCCGCGTGATGGGGCCGAAGCCCGCGACGAACGAGATCTCCACAGCGGGACCGTCCTCTCCGGAAGCCGATCCGTCGACGCTAGCGGCCACCCCTGACACCGCGCGCCACGTCTCGCGCCCGCAGCAGCACCGCGTCGAGCATTGCCGGGGTCAGGCGCCCCGTGAAGGTGTTCTGCTGGCTGACGTGGAAGCAGCCGAGCAGCGTGAGCCCGGCGCCATCGGGCCCCACGAGGACCAGCTCGACGCCGTGCCCGAACTTCGGCCGCGGCCGCGGGACGTCCCAGCCCTGCTCGGCGAGCGAGGTGAGCAGCGCCTGCCAGCCGAACGCGCCGAGGACCACGACCACGCCCGGCCGCACCAGCTGCAGCTCCCGGCCGAGGTACGGGCCGCACGTCCGGCGCTCGTCCGGGGTCGGGTCGTTGGCGGGCGGTGCGCAGCGCACCGGGGCGGTGACGCGGATGTCGGTGAGGGTCAGGCCGTCGTCGCGGGACACGGACACCGGCTGGTTGGCGAAGCCCGTGCGGTGCATCGCGGCGAACAGGAAGTCGCCCGAGCGGTCGCCGGTGAACATGCGGCCCGTGCGGTTGGCGCCGTGGGCGGCGGGCGCGAGGCCGACGACGAGCACCGCGGCGTGCGGGTCGCCGAAGCCCGGCACGGGCCGCGCCCAGTACGTCTCGTCGCGGAACGCCGCCCGCTTCTCGACGCCGACCAGCTCCCGCCACGCGACCAGCCGCGGGCATGCGCGGCACGTCGGGACGACGGCGTCGAGCGCGGCGAGGTCGTCCACGGCAGCCGCGGCGCGGACCACATCGGCCGCGCTGGTCGGCACACCGGCCGCGCGCGTCATCGGCCACCGCGCACGAGACCGTGGGTTCGGCACGAGAACGTGGGTGCGAACCTACGCTCTCGTGCGCAACCCGCGCTCTCGCGACGCCCGTCCTCAACCACGGGAGGCGCCCAGGGTCTCGACGGTGCTCAGCGCCTCGTCGACGGTGGCGACGGCCGTCAACCCCGGGTCGCCCGGCAGCGGCCACCCGCGCAGCGCCACCACAGGCACGCCGGTCCGGACGGCGAGCGCGACCTCGCTCAGCGTGCCCCAGGACCCGCCGACGCTGACGACGACGTCGCTCGACCGCACGAGCAGCGCGTTGCGCAGCTCCCCGAGACCCGTCGGGATCGCGACCGTGACGTAGGGGTTCGCCTCGTCCCGCGATGAGCCGGGCAGGAGGCCGACCACGGTGCCACCGACGCCCGCGGCCCCGCGCGCGACCGCCTCCATCACCCCGCCGTGCCCCCCGCAGAGCACGACGTGCCCGCGCTCCCCGAGACCGCGCCCGAGGGCCTCCGCGTCGGCGAGCTCGTCGGCAGACGCCTGGGACGGTCCGACCACCCCTACGTACACCGCCACCCCCAACGAGAACGTCACTTCACCGCGAGAACGTCACTTCACACTGCCGTTCTCGCGGCGAAGTGACGTTCTCGAGCATCACGGTCAGAACCGGTCCGGGTCGCCCGCGCCCACGCGGACCACCTCCGGCGTGCCGTCCGTCCAGTCGACGACCGTCGTCGGCTCGGTCCCGCAGTCGCCGGCGTCGACCACGGCGTCGAGCTCCAGGTCGAGCTCCTCCTTGATCTGCCAGCCCTCCACCATCGGCCACTCGTGCCCCGGCATCAGCAGGGTGCTGGACAGGAGCGGCTCGCCCAGCTCGCGCAGGATCGCCTGGGCGACGGGGTGGTTCGGGATGCGCACGCCGACCGACCGCTTCTTCGCGTGCGCGAGCCGCTTGGGCACCTCGGGCGTCGCCAGCAGGATGAACGTGTACGGGCCGGGCGTGGCGGCCTTGATCGCGCGGAAGGCGCTGTTGTCCAGGTGCACCAGCTGGCCGAGCTGCGCGAAGTCGGAGCAGACGAGCGTGAAGTGGTGCCGGTCGTCGAGGTGTCGGATCCTGCGGATGCGGTCGGCGCCGTCGTGGTTGTCGATCCGGGAGCCCAGCGCGTAGCAGGAGTCCGTGGGGTAGGCGATGACGGCGTCCTTGCGGAGCAGCTCCACCACCTGCGCGATCGACCGCGGCTGGGGGTTCTCGGGGTGGACGTCGAAGTACCGGGCCATGGTGACGAGGCTAGGCGCCTACGGCTTGTCGGGCGCGACGCCGCGGACCTCGTCGGCCGCGAACCGGCGGTGGGAGTCCGCCAGCTTGGCCCGCGCGGCCTCGCCCAGGTCGACGCCGAGCACGTCGGCGAGACACACGAGGTAGACCAGGACGTCGGCCATCTCCTCCGCGACGCGGGCCTGGCGTGACGGGTCCGAGAACCGCGCGACCGCCTCGTGCGCGGGGACCCACTGGAACAGCTCCGCCAGCTCGCCGACCTCCCCGACCAGCGCGAGGATCACCGACTTGGGGTCGTGGAACTGCTGCCAGTCGCGCTCGGTGCTGAACTCCCGGACCAGGCGCGTGAGCTCGGCGAGCTCGCGCTCGTCGGTCACGCGGGGACCAGGTGGTCGGGGCAGATCTCGAACCGGTCGGGCTCGATGGACAGCTCGGCCCGGCCGCCGGTGAGCGAGCGCAGGTCCAGCACGTACCGGGCGAGCTCGGCCTCGGGCACCGACGCCTCGATGAGCACGAGACCGTCGTCGAGCGACGTGGTCGCGTTGATGTGCCCGCGGCGCGCGGACAGGTCGCTCATCACGTCGCCCTGCGCGGACACCGGCACCGTCACCGAGACGTGGCAGATCGGCTCGAGCACGATCGTGCCGACGGCGTGCAGCGCCTCGCGCACGCCGTTGCCGGCCGCGGTGCGGAACGCCATGTCGGAGGAGTCGACGGAGTGCGACTTGCCGTCGTAGACCTCGACGCGCAGGTCGACCACCGGGTACCCGTGCGGCCCGCCGCCGGCCATCGCCTCGACGACCCCCTTGTGCACCGCCTGCACGTAGGTGCGGGGGATGGCGCCGCCGACGATGGCGTCGACGAACTCGAACCCCGACCCGTGCGGCAGCGGCGAGACCCGCAGCTGCACCACGGCGAACTGCCCGTGCCCGCCGGACTGCTTCTTGACCTTGCCCTCCGCCTCGACCTGGCGGCGGATCGTCTCGCGGTAGCCGACCGGCACCGGCGACGTGCTCACGTGCACGCCGAACACGCGCGCCAGCCTCTCGAGCGCCACGGCGAGGTGGGTGTCGCCGAGCCCGCGCAGGACGGTGCTGTCGCCCGACCGGTCGACGCGCAGGGTGGGGTCCTCGGCGGTCAGGCGCGCCAGGGCGGCGGACAGGCGGTCGTCGTCGGACTGCGTCACCGGCTCAAGGGCGAGCGCGTACACGGTGTCCCGGGCGCGCGGGGGCCGGGCGGTCATCGACGCGGCCGGCCCGGTCCGCTCCGCCAGCAGGGTTCCCGACGGGGTCCCGGTGAGCTTGGCGACGGCGCCGATCTGCCCCGCGGGGACGGCGTCGACGGGCAGGTGCTCCTTGCCGCGCAGCCGGAACAGCCCGGGGATCCGCTCCTCCGTGCGCGTCGCGGTGTTGACCAGCCGGTCGCCGTTGCGGACCGTGCCCGAGAGCACCTTGAACATGGTCACCTGGCCGACGAACGGGTCCGCCAGCGTCCGGAAGGCGTACAGGAGCGTCGGACCCGCCGGATCGGCGGCCACCTCGACCTCGGTCTTCCCGGCCTGCACGCGCGCGGTCCGGTCCGCGGGTGACGGTCCGAGCTCGCACAGCAGGTCCGCGAGCCGGTCGACGCCCACGCCCGTCACTCCGGACGCGACCAGGACCGGGAACGCCTCCCCGTCGCGGACCTCGTGCGCGAGGGTGCTCTCCAGCTCCGTCGCGGACAGCTCGTCGCCCGACAGGTAGCGCTCGAGCTGCTCGTCGTCGTGGGCGACGATCTCCTCGGTGACCTCGTCGTGCAGCCGGTGCTCCTCGTCGGCGAGCCCGGCCGGGAGCGCCTCGGTGTGGTGGTGGCCCTCGCGGTCGTAGGCGAGGCCCTCCTCGGACAGGACGTCGGCGACGCCCGTGAACGCCGTCTCCTCGCCGAGCGGCAGCTCCAGCGGGACGAGGCCGTCGCCGAACGCCGCCCGCAGGTCCGCCAGCACGTGCCGGAAGTCGGCCCGCGCCTTGTCCTCCTTGGTCACGACGACCATCCGCGGCACCCCGGCCTCCGCCGCGAGCCGCCACACCGCGTGCGTGCCCGCCTGGACGCCGTCGACCGCGCTCACCACGATCAGCGCGAGGTCCGCGGCGGCCAGCGCGGCATCGACCGAGCCCGCGAAGTCCGCCGATCCGGGCGCGTCCAGCAGGGTCACGTCATAGGCGTTGCCGTCCGGTGCGGTCCACGGAAAGGGCGCGACGCCGAGGCCCAGGGAGATGCCGCGAGCGATCTCCTCCGGCTCGTGGTCGGTCACGGTCGACCCGTCCTCCACGCGGCCCGCACGCGTGAGCACGCCGGCGCGGTGCAGCAGCGCCTCGGCGAGCGTGGTCTTGCCCGACCCGGCCGCGCCCAGCAGCGCCACCGTGCGGATCCTCGGCGTCGCTGCCTGGTCCATCGTGCACACTCCCGGGCTCCGGGGTCGTCTGGCTCTCCCCGCCACCCTAGGACGCCACGAGCCCGGGACGCGAGGCGTCCCGGGCTCGTCGGTGGAGCGGTGGTGCTAGGAGGCGGCCAGGATGTCGACGACGAACACCAGCGTGGAGTTCGGCGGGATCGAGTCGCCGCTGCCCTGGGCGCCGTAGCCGAGCTCCGGCGGGATGATCAGCAGCACCTGGCTGCCGACAGTCTGGCCCGTGAGGCCCTGCGTCCAGCCCGGGATGACGCCGCTGAGCGCGAACGTGGCGGGCTCGCCGCGGTCCCAGGACGAGTCGAACTGCGTGCCGTCCCAGAGCCAGCCCGTGTAGTGCACGGTCAGCGTCTGGTCCGCGGTCACCGGAGCGCCGGCGCCCTTGATGAGGGGCTGGACCACGAGCGTGGTGGGTGCCGGGTCGCTGATCGGCGTCAGCGACGGCTTCCCGTCGGCGTCGAGCGTGACCGTCGGCAGGCCGGCGGGGGGCGTCACGGCCTCGCCCTCGGCGCGCTTCGGGACCGGCGGGGTGTCCTTGGCGGCGACGACCTCGCCGACGACGACGTTGGTGACCGGGGCCGCGGTGGCGGACGCGTCGGCGCTGCCCGGCACGGCGAACAGGATGCGGACGCCGACCTTCTGGCCGACGAGAGCGTCGTGCAGGGCGGGCAGCAGCGTGTCGTCGGCGACGAGCGACTCGGGGGTGCTCGAGTACGTGTCGCCCAGCGCGCTGCCGTCGGCGCCGGAGATCGCCGTCGTCTGGATCGACAGCGTCTGGCCCTCGGTGATCTCGGCACCCGTGCCCTCGTCGACCACGCGGACGGTCAGGCCGCTCACGGTGAACGGCGTCGACGGGAGCGTGATGGTCGGCTTGGTGCCGGCGTCGCCCTCCACCTTCACCTTGGCGAGCGCGGCCACGTCGGCGGGGTTCTCGGTCGACGAGGACGTCGCGGACGGCGACGGGTCGGCACCGGAGTCACCGGAGCAGGCGGCCAGCGACAGGCCGAGGGTCAGGGCGAGAGCTGCAGCGGCGAGGCCGCGGCGGGCGGTGGTCGTGCGACGCACGAGGGTCCTCCGTCGTTTCGGGTCCCGCCCGGGGAGGCGGCGGACCTCGGCACGGTACGCGAGATTCCTGGGAGCGCGCTGAGCGAGCCGGTGGGTGAGCGGGCCGAATCGCTTCAGATCAGGCGGCGGTCGCCGTCGCGGACGACGCGCAGCCAGCGGTAGCCGTAGCCCTCGAGGTCGACCTCCGTCCGACCGCGGGCGTCGATCGTGCACGAGCCGTCCTGCAGCAGGTCGACCAGCCGGACGGTGTCGTCGCAGTCGGCGAACCGCAGCGGCACGGTGACCGCGTCGGGAGCCAGGTTGTGCACGGCGATCGTCGACCCGTCGCCCCACGTGCTCCGGTGCGCGAGGACGCCGGGGTGGGGCTGCGCGAGGATCTCGGCCCGCGGGGTCCAGCCCAGCTCGGGGCTCTCCCGGTAGCGGCGGACCAGCAGCTGCACGAAGTTGAGCAGCGAGTCCGGGTCCCGGCGCTGGTCGGCGACGTTGACGTGCTCCGGCGAGTACCCGCCCTCGGTCACCGGCCCGGAGAGCTTGCCCTTCGACGCCTGCGAGAACCCGCCGTTCTTCCCGGGCGTCCACTGCATCGGCGTGCGCACGGCCATCCGGCCCTCGGCGGCCAGGTTCTCGCCCATGCCGATCTCCTCGCCGTAGAAGAGCACCGGCGTGCCGGGGAGCGAGAACAGCAGCGAGTAGACCATCCGGATGCGGCGCGGGTCGCCGTCCAGCATCGTCGGCAGGCGCCTGCGCAGACCGCGGCCGTACAGCTGCATGTCGGGGTCCGGCCCGAGGGCGTCGAACACCTCCTGGCGCTCCTCGTCCGACAGCTTGTCCAGCGTGAGCTCGTCGTGGTTGCGCACGAACGTGGCCCACTGGGCGTCGTGCGGGATGTCGGGCCGCCGCTCGAGGGCGTCGGCGATCGGGCGCGCGTCACGCCGGGAGAGCGCCAGGTACAGGCTCTGCATCCCGATGAAGTCGAACTGGAGCGTCAGCTCGTCGCTGTCGGCCGCCCCGCCGCCGAAGTACCGCCGTTGCTCCTCGTACGGCAGGTTCACCTCGCCCATGAGGATCGTGTCGCCGGCCCGTCGGCTCAGGAACGAGCGGAGCTCCTTGAGGAAGTCGTGCTTGTCGACGATGTCGTCGCCGGCCGTGTTCGCCGCGTCGGCCAGCATGAACGGGACGGCGTCGACCCGGAACCCGCTCAGCCCCAGCTCCGCCCAGTACCCGATGACCTTGGCGATGGCATCCCTGACCTGCGGGTTCGCCGAGTTGAGGTCGGGTTGCTGGTGGTAGAACGTGTGACGGTACCACTCACCCGTGGCGTCGTCCTTGGTCCAGATGCCCGTCTCCTTGTCCGGGAAGACGACCTTGTCCTTGGTCGACGGCGGCTTGTCGGAGCGCCACACGTAGAAGTCGCGGTACGGGTTGTCGACGCTCTTGCGGGCCTCCTGGAACCACGGGTGCTTCCACGACGTGTGGTTGACGACGAGGTCGGCGATCACCCGGATCCCACGGTCGCGCGCGGTCCGCACCACCTCGACCAGGTCGCCCACGTCGCCCAGACGCGGGTCCACCCCGAGGAAGTCGGAGATGTCGTAGCCGTCGTCGTAGTCCTGCGTCGGGTAGAACGGCATGAGCCAGATGCAGGTCACGCCCAGGTCCGCCAGGTGGTCGATCCGCTGCACCAGGCCCGGCAGGTCGCCCACGCCGTCGTCGTTCCAGTCCATGAACGTCTCGACGTCCAGGCAGTAGATGACGGCGTTCTTCCACCACAGGTCGCCGGTGTCGTGAATCCTCATGGGGTCCGTTCCTACCGGTTGCCGGTGGTGGCCGCCCGTCGAGACGCCCGCTCAGCCGTGCAGCTGGGGCAGCAGGTGCTCGGCCGCCATGTCGACGAACGCGTCCAGCGTCGCGCTGCGGGGGGTCCGCGTCGGCGCGGCGTCGTCGTGCTTCTCGTCGTCGGGCATCGCGTCCGTGGCGACCTGGTGCAGGTAGAGCGCGTCGAACCCGATCGCGGCCAGCTCGCTCAGACGGTCGGCCAGGCGCGACGGGTCGTGGTCGACCAGGACGCTGCGCCGGACGGTCTCGTCGTCGACGTGCTCGCCGATCGAGTCGAAGGCCTCGGGCGTGTCCAGGTCCCACGCGACCGGGGGCCCGAACACCTGGCCACGCCACTGCTCGCGGGCCACAGCCATCGCCGTCTGCTCGTCGGGCGCCCAGGACACGTGCACCTGCAACGCGATCTCGCCGCGGCCGCCGGCATCCCGGTACTCCTGCACCACCTGCCGGAGGACGCCGGGGCTCTGGTTCACCGTGACCAGCCCGTCGGCCCAGTCCGCGTGCGCCCGTGCCGTCGCGGGGGTCACCGCCGGCCCGATGAGGAGCGGGCTCTCGTCGGGAAGCGTCCAGAGCTTCGCGCGGTCCACCGTCACCAGGCCGTCGTGGGTGACCTCCTCGCCGTCGAGCAGCGCCCGGATGACCTCGACGCACTCCCGGAGCCGGGCGTCGCGCGTGGCCTTCGGCGGCCACCCGGTCCCGGTGATGTGCTCGTTGACGTTCTCTCCGGACCCGAGCGCGACCCAGAACCGGCCCGGGAACATCGCGCCCAGCGACGCCACCGCCTGGGCGATGATCGCCGGGTGGTAGCGCTGGCCCGGCGCGTTGACCACGCCGAACGGCAGCTGCGTCGTAGCCATCGCAGCGCCGAGCCACGTCCAGGCAAACCCCGAGTGGCCCTGCCGGACCGACCACGGCGCCCAGTGGTCCGAGCACATCGCGGCGTCGAAGCCGGCCTGCTCCGCGCGCTGCGTGGCCGCCAGGAGCGCGGCCGGGTGGACCTGCTCGTGCGAGTTGTGGAAGCCCACGATCGTCATGGGGATCGGTTCTACCGGCTCCGTCCGGCACGTGCGCGGCGAGCGGGCGGCCGACCTGCGTCGCCGCGGGCGAGCCACGACACGGACGAGTGAACGCCGACCGGGTGAAAAGGCCTCGTGGCCCGCGTGGGGGCTTGTGGGGTGGATGAGTGCATTGTCTGTCGCTGGCGGTCGTGACAATCTGCAGATGAGCCGCAGATCGGGAGCGGTGCGGGGGGAAGCGCAGGACGTAGGGCCAGGACCACTGTCGGTGCGGGTTCCTAGAGTTCAACGATTGCCCCGTCGAACCCGATGCGGCTGACGACAGCGACGGGAGAGCGCGTGGTCGACACCGCGGTCCGGCACGACGCCGTGCGCGCCCCGGCCTGGCCGGCGTTCGCGGCCGTGGCCGTCGCGGTGGTGTCCGTGGCCCTCGCGGTCGTGGGCGTCCTCGTCCTGGACCCGCCGTCCGTGCCCGTCCTCGTCGCGGGCTACGTGCTCGGTGCCGTCGTGACCACCGTGGTGGCCAGCGTGTACCGCGCGATTCGGAGCCGGCGCCGGCCGGACCCGCGGTTCCGGCCGCAGCCGTGGCTGGACCGGCTGGCGACGTCGGCGCTCGTGCTCGGGGTCGCCGCGGGGCTCGTGAACGCCTTCCTGCTCGCGACGGAGCTGGCCAAGTGAGCCGGGTCCGCCGCGCCCTGGCGGCGCTCGCCGCGATCGGTGTCGTTGCCTCCGCGGGGCTGGTCCTCGCCCCGCCGGCGACCGCCGCGTCCGACCTCAGCGACGCCGGGGCCTCCGCGTTCGCGGACGTCGCGAGCTGTGCGGCGAACGCCGACCACCTGCTCGCGGCGATCGTCGTGGACGCTTCCGGGTCGTTGCGCCAGACCGACCCCGACGACGAGCGCGTGGGGGCCATCGCCACCGCCCTCGACTCGCTCGCCTCGCTGCACGCCGGCAGCAACGGGTCGCTCGACGTGCAGGCGAGCCTGGCGACGTTCGGCGCGCAGTACGAGGAGCTCGTCGGGTGGGGGACGGTCGACGGGTCACAGCTCGCCGCCCTCGAGAGCTCGGCGACCAACGACCTGCCCGGCCGCGACAAGGAGAACCTCACGGACTACCGCGCAGCCCTGAGCGGCGCGCAGTCCTCCCTCGACGTGCAGGCAGCCTCGCTCGACGGCACCAGCTGCAAGGTCCTCCTGTGGTTCACGGACGGTCGGCTCGACGTGGACGGCACCGGCGGCAACGAGCCCGCCACCGACGCGGCGCGGACCGAGCTGTGCACGCCGCAGGGCCAGATCGACGGCGTTCGCGGCGACCGGATCGCGATCATCGCGCTCGCGCTCTTCACCGAGGGGTCGGTGACCCAGCAGGACCAGGACCGGTTGCGGGCGATCGCCGAGGGCACCGGGGGCCCCGAGACGTGCGGGACGGTCCCGATCCCGGCGACCTCGGCCGGCGGGGCGTTCCTGCGTGCCGACGACGCCGGCGCGATGCGCCGCCTGTTCGCGCAGGCCGCGGCGCTCATCGGGGGCGGCACGTCGTGGAAGTCCGTCGACTGCCCGTCCGCGGACTGCGCGAACGGCACGCTCACCATCCCGGCGGACCGGGGAATCGGACGCTTCCGCGTGGTGCTCGAGCGCGACCCGGGAGCGGCCCTCCCGACGCTGCTGGCGCCCGACGGGGAGACCGTGCCCCTCGACGGCTCGGTCACCGACGTCGACGGCGCCCAGCTGCTGGTCAGCGACCGCGACGGGCTGATGACGATCGACGTGACGTTCCCGCCGGGCGGCTCCGAGGGCGGGGAGTGGACCCTGCAGATGGGCGACACGGCGACCCTCGTCGACCTCTACTACTTCTGGGGCGTCGACCTCGCGATCACCGGGCCCGAGCGCGGCCTCACGATCGGCGAGACCAGCACCGTCACGGTGACCCCGCAGCACAAGGACGGCAGCCCGGTGGCGCCCGCCGAGCTCTCCGGTTCGCTGGACCTCGCGGTGACTGTGGCCGGAGTCGACCGCAGCGGCGACGTCGAGGACAACGGGGACGGCACGTACTCGCTCGACGTGGCGATCCCCGCCGACGGGGCCGCGCCGTCCATGGCGGTCGAGGCGACCGCGCGCGGGATGAGCCGTCCGAGCGAGATTCCCCTCGGTCCTGTCACCTCCCACGAGGACCTGCCGACCGCCCTCCCGACGTCCTACCCGACGGTCGCGCCGACCCGCCTGCTCCTGCCCAACCTCGTCGGCGACGGCACGACCAGCGCGACGCTCACGTTCACCGGGTCCAAGGACGGCGCCACACGCGCCTGCCTCGGGGACGCCACCTTCACGGCACCGGAGCCCGCGGGCGAGATCACCCTGACGCCGGACGCCCCGTGCGTGGACATCCCCGCGAACGGCACCGCCGAGGTGACCGTCGAGGTGTCGGCCGAGCACCCGGCCGACGGGCGCGTCGACGGCTCGTTGCCCATCACCCTCACCGCGGCCAACGGCGGGGACGACGTCACGCTCGCCCTGCCGGTCGGGCTGTCGATGACGCGGCCGGTCGACGCGGCGAAGCAGTGGGGGTACGCCGCCCTCTTCCTGCTGGGCGCCCTGCTCATCGCGTGGCTGACCGCCGAGGCGTCGAGGCGCGTCGCGGACCGCTACCGCCTGACCACCGACGCGCGCGTCGCCTCCGTGCCCGTGCTGGTCAGCGCCGCCGGCGTGCGGCGCGCGACCGACGAGAGCGCCGAGCTGCTGGACCCGGCCTTCGACTTCGAGCCGCTGCGGGTGGGCAAGACGGGCCGTCTCGGGAGGTTCGACGCGGCCGGCCTCGAGTTCCGCCGCCGCTTCCCGTGGTTCCCGCTGCGTCAGGGCACCGGCGTGGTGCGCGCGGCCGGGGACTCGATCGTCGTCACGACCGCCGGGAACGAGCTCACGCGCCCGGACGGCCGGGCCGCCGCGGTGGACCTGCCGGGCACCGTCGGGTTCGTCCTCGCCGCCGAGCCGCCGCTTCCCGAGGCGACCGAGATCCGCGGCCGGTTGGTCATGGTCGTCGACTCGCGCGACGGGGTCGCGGCGGTCTTGCCGGACCGGCTCGACGAGGTCCGTGACGCTCCGTGGGACCGGATCGTCGACGCGATCCTCGGCGCCGTCGCGATCCGCGCCGCGGGCATGACCACCGGCCCGACGCGAGGGCCCGCGGCGACGGCTCCGGTACCCCCGGCGGCCGACGCGCGGCCCGCAGCGTGGGCTGATGACGACGCTCCGTCGGTGGCATCGGGTCCGGTCTCGGCTGCCGACTGGGCCGACGACCTCGGTCCGAGCACACCCTCGGCTCCCGCGCCGACCGGCAAGGGCGCCCGGGGCCGACGCTCGCGCGAGCGCCCCGCCACGTCCAGCCCGCCTGCCACACCCTCTCCCGCCGCCGACGACGCCGCCGACGACGCACCTCCGAGCTCGGTCAACTTCTGGGACTAGCAGCTCCGCCCTACTCACCCGAAGGACATCTCATGCTTCGTCCGTTCCTCCTCGTCGGTGTCGGCGGGTCCGGCGGCAAGACCCTGCGCGTCGTCCGCGAGGACCTCGAGCGCCGGCTCCAGCAGGCCGGCTGGTCCGGCGGCCTGCCGCGCGCCTGGCAGTTCCTGCACATCGACGTGCCGACGGTCGCGGACGGCAACGACCCGGACCTGCCCGCGCAGCTGCCCGACCGCGACTACCAGGGACTCGTGGCCAGCGGCGTGGACTACCGGACAATCGACGCCGCGATGACGAGCACAGCCAGCGCGCACCTGGCCGACGCCCTCGGCGGCTGGCGGCCCGACCCCAACCGCGTGAACATCCCCGCGAGCAAGGGCGCCGGTCAGTACCGCGCGCTCGGCCGGGTCATCACCGTGGCCGGCCTCGACCGGCTGCGCGAGGCGCTCCAGGGTGCCCGCCGCCAGCTCACGGGTGCCGAGGTGATCGGTGAGCTGCAGCAGGTCACGACCGCCCTCGGCGGGGTCCCGTCGCCGGTCGTCCACGAGCCGACCGTGGTCGTCGTCTCCTCGATCGCCGGCGGCAGCGGGTCCGGCGCCGTGATCGACGTCTGCGACGCGGTCCGCGCGCTCGGGGACAAGTGGGCCAGCGAGATCGTCGGGATCCTCTACGCGCCCGACGTCTTCGACTACCTGCCCGAGGAGGCCCGGCGCGGTGTGCGGCCGAACTCGCTGGCGGCGCTGGCCGAGATCCTGAGCGGCTTCTGGAACGAGGACGGGGCCACGGAGGGCACGACCGAGCTCTTCGCCCGGTACGGCGTCCAGCTGGGGACGGCGAAGCGCCTGGGCCCGCGGTACCCGTTCCTGGTCGGCGCCCGCAACGAGCACGTGACCTACCGGACCCAGAACGACATCTACCGCGCGCTCGGGCGCTCGCTCGGCGCGTGGGTGGTCAGCGAGCGGCTGCAGGACTCGCTCTCGACGTACACGCAGGGCAACTGGGCGCCGACCGCGCAGTCGGTCCCCGACAAGCTCGGCCTGCACACGCAGGGCACGGAGACGCCCTTCGCGGCCCTCGGGTCGTCTCGCGTCGGGCTCGGGCGCGACCGGTTCCGGGACTATGCGAGCGAGCACCTCGCGCGCACCGTCGTCGAGCGGTTCACGCGCCGGCACGAGGAGCTGCGGCAGCGCGGCGACGACCGGACCGAGAAGCAGCTGGTCCGGGACACGGCCGACGACGTGTTCGGCGGGTTCCTGGCGGCCTCGGGCCTCGACGAGCGCGGCAAGGACCGGAACCAGATCGTCGACGCCCTGCGCCCGCAGAGCCTGCGCGACGACCTCAAGGGCGTCTTCGTCGAGATCCAGACCAAGACGAAGGAAGCCATCCCGGACAAGGGAGCCCGCGCGGAGGACGTGCGCCGGAACATCCGCAACCTGGTCAAGGACCGGCAGTCGCACTTCCAGACGGCGCAGCTGGCGGCCCGCACCGACGCCGCCCGCAGCTGGGTCGACACCATCCAGCGCGACCTGACGGCTCTCGCTGCCCGCTACATCGCGTCCAGCGGCGCGCCGGTCACCGTCGAGCTCCTCCGCCGCCTGTCCACCGAGGTCGGCCAGGTCCGCGACGAGCTCCGCAGCGAGGCCAGCGCGAGCCGCCGGTGGGCGGCGGACGTGGACCAGCAGATCCGCGGCGCGCTCGACGACGCCGACACGGCCGTCATCCTGCGCACCACCGACCGGCTCGCCGAGGCGGTCAAGCGCGCCGTCCAGACGTTCGCCGAGGAGCAGGAGGCCGAGATCCGCGACCTCGCGGTCGAGCTGATCCAGGACCTGGTCGACAACGTCCTCGAGCCGCTCGTCCAGGCGGTCGAGCACGGCCTGGAGTCGCTGGCCGAGGCGGGCAGCATCCGGGGCGACGGACGCCCGTCGGTCATCGCGCTGTGGCCCGAGGGCGACGTCATCCCGATCCGCCTGCGGCCCGCGCCGAACGAGTTCCTGCTGGAGAAGCCGGACGACTACCCGGGCATCCTGGCATCGCTCGTGTCGCGCACGCTCGGCATGGAGCAGCCGCGCGAGGCGCGTAAGGCGGCCGACATCCAGGTGCTCCTCGGGACCGACGAAGTCGAGGGTCGGGTGCAGCACCTCGTGGTGCGGACCGCCGACTGGGTCCCGCGCAACCACCTCCTGCACCGGACGGTGACGGCGGCGCCGAGCCGGGCGTCGTTCGCCGTGCACGCCTCGGCCGACGACCTGCTCGACCGGGCGCGCGGCTGGCTGCACCGCGACGGGACCGCGGTGGGCCGGTACATGGACGAGGGCCTGCGTGACTACCTCGACCCGGCCTCCGTCGGCCCCGCCGACCTGGCCGCCCGGCTGCAGCGCTTCGAGGGCCAGCTGATCGCGGCGCTCAACGCCGGCTCGCCGCTGGTGAGCATCAACCCGTCGGTCCTCGTGCAGGTGCACGGCAAGAACGAGGTCTCCTACACGACCCTCTTCAGCGAGGTGCCGCTTCCGGAGAAGTCGCCCGCGCGTGAGCGGTTCCGGACGCTCCTGGAGTCGCGCAGCCAGTGGAACGAGGTGGTGGAGAAGTCGTTCAGCGACGGCAACGGCGCCTTCATCGACATCTTCACCGTCAACCGCGAGCCGTACGAGCCCGTCGTCTTCGACAGCCTCATGCGCCCGATCGCGAGCGAGTGGGGTGCGCGCAGCGCCTCGGCGGACCAGCGTGCGGAGTTCTGGCGCTGGCGTCGGTCCCGCCCGCTCTCCGAGGCGCTGCCCTTCTCGCCGGCCGTCCTCCGGTCGCTGGTGCGCGGGTGGTTCGTCGCCGGCTGCCTCGGCCACCTGGACGTCGGCGACGCCGGGGCGCGGGTCTTCGTGCCGGCCGAGCTGGGCAAGGGCGGTCGGATGGCGGCGTTCCCGTGGCCGACGCTGACAAGCGTGAAGCCGGCCGGCCCGGACCTGCTGCCCGCGCTGCTGGAATCGGTCAGCCTCGCCATGCTCGACGTCAACACCAGTGAGTCCCTCGAGCCGATGAAGCCGTACGAGCGCCTTCGCGCCCTCGGCAGCAGCGGCGAGGACGTGCCGGACGAGCTCTCCGCGTGGATCCTCGACGGGCGGAATGCGAACGGCGAGAGCGGCCCCGCCGCCGACTGGGAGCTGCGGCGCAAGCGGGTCGAGCAGCGGATCGACGCGCTCAGCGCCAAGTTCGACGAGCACTTCTCGCGCGTGGAGGACGGCAACGACCTCCTGGGCTTCCCGGGGTCCTACGAGCTGCGCGGCGAGATCCGCGCGTCGCTCGGGGACCTGCGCCGGAGCGTCGGCGCCCTCCAGCCCGTGGCCGAGGGCGGGGGCTTCTTCTGACATGCGCACCCTGACCGTGTTCGTCGTGGGCGGCGGGGCACGTGACACCGCGATCCACGCGCTCGCCGAGTCGTGGACCCGCGCAGGCATCCTGGAACCGTCGCTCTGGGTGACGCCGGACGACGTGACCGCCCACACGGCGGGTCCGCCGTCCGTGCAGGCCCGGTTCGTCGACTCGGGCGGCGTGCACATGGTCGACCTGTTCGAGCACATCGGGCGGTTCCGGCTCGAGCTGGTGCGCGTCGTCGTCGGGCACCTGCTGCTGCACGACGCCGGGACCGACCTGACGCTCGCGGACACGGGCTGCGCGGTCGCCGACGCGATCGAGTCGACCCTCCCGCGCCGGACCGACCTCCACGAGGCCGGCTGCCGGCTGCACCGGTCGGTCGTCGTGCTCCCGGTCAGCGGCGCGTTCGGGGCTAGCCCGGCGATCTTCCAGCCGCAGTGGGACGTCAACGTCGTCATCTCGCCGGAGGACCGTCCCGACCTCGACCGGGCGAGCGTCTTCGTGCGCTTCCCGGGCAACCTCGACGGTCACGCCGCGGCCGCTCTCGCGGCGGTCGGCGGGATCCTGCGGGGGGTCCCGGACGGGGTGCTCGACGCCCTGACCACCGACTCGAGCACGCGCGAGGCCGATGCCGTCGTCGCGCGCATCTCGATCCGCACGGTCGTCGGCGAGGACATGCTCGACCGCCTCGTCGCCGAGGCACTCGACACGGACCGGCTCGACCCGACCGGGCCGGCTCCCGTGCTGGCCTGGGCTCGACCGGCGGCGCGCCCGGACATGATCGCCGCGCAGGCCGCGACCGCGATCCTCGAGTCGCCGGAGTGGGCGCCGACGGAGGAGCGGATCCCGAGCGGTCCGCCGGACCGGTACCGCGGATTCTGGTCGGCCCTGCGCACGGCCGCGGCGTTCAACGTCCGCACGGTCGGCGCGGTCGGGAGCTGGGTGACCGGCCGCGTCCGCGGACGCGTCGAGACGCGGGCGACCGAGGCGATCACGGGCGCGGAGAACGGCGTCCTCGTCACGCTCGGTCCCAAGCCGGTCGACGACCTCGCGAACGCGTCGGGCCGGCTGCTCGAGCGCGAGCGCGCCCGGATCGATGCCACCACCCGGTTCGAGGCCACCCGCACGATCGCCCCCGTGCCCGCCACGTGGGCGCGGCCGCGGTCGCTGGTGCTCGCGCTGGTCGACGGCGGCGACCTGGACGACTTCCCGGAGCCCCGGCAGGCCGGTCGCCGCGAGCTGCTCCCGCCCGGGGCCGCCGTCGTGCCACCCGGGGCGGAGTGGATCGGCCTCGGCGACGCCGTCGTGGTCGCCGACGACCCGACTGCCATGCGTGCGTACCGGACCGAGCTCGGCGCCAAGCTGACCAAGGCCAAAGCGGCCGCGGAGAAGGCGGCGACCGAGCTGGCCGCCGCGCAGACCGCCCGCGCGGAGTCCGAGAAGGCGCGCGAGGAGGCTCGGGTCGCCGCCGCGGCGGCCGCGAAGGTTGCCAAGGCGAAGTCCCGCGCCAAGCCGCCGACGCAGGACCCGGCTCCGGAACCCGCCCCGAAGGAGGCGTTGCCGGCCCTACGACCCGACGACGCCACGCTCGCGGGGCTCGCGAGCAAGCGGGACCGGCGCCGCGCCGTCGTCGCCGCGCTCACGGAGGAGTCCGAGCGGTACGGCGCGTGGTACGCGGAGATGTCCGGCGCGGTGCTCTGGAAGGTGGGCGACGACGTCGCCCACCGACGGTTCGACCTGCAGAACCGGCTCGACAAGCTCGCCGCCCGCAAGCCCAGCACCCCGCCCGCCGAGGCGCTCACGGCCGCGAAGCAGGCCGTCACCCGCTGGTGGCTGTGGACCGTGCCGATCTGGCTCGTCGCCACCGCAGCCCTCGTGTACCTGCGGTACGGGTCGTGGCCCGACGCCGTCGCCGCCTACGACCTCTCGATGTCCTCGATGCTCTACGGCTGCGGCATCCTGCTCCTGGCCGCGGTCGTCCTGCTCGCGGCGGCGAACCACCGGTTCTACAAGGCCGTCCTGACGTACGAGTCGGCGGTCGAGCGGGAGCTGACCCGGATCCACCGCGACCACGCCGAGCTGCTGTACGCCGGCACCGAGCTCGCGAGGCTGGACCTCCTCGACACGCTGCTGCGCGACTGGGTCCGCATCCTCGGCGAGGCGATCCACCGCCCGTGGGCCTCGCCGGAGCGCCGCTTCGACGACCTGCCCGAGGACGTCGTGGCCGCCCTCCCGGCGGCGATGGGCGTCGCTCGGCAGGCGACCGGGGAGGACGCGATCCCGATGACGACCCTCGTCTCGGCCTACCGCGTGCTCTACCCGGTGCGCTGGGCGTCGCGGAACTTCGACGTGGCGTACGAGGCGTTCGAGGCGGCGGAGCCGACCGGGCCGAACGAGGGGTACCGCGCCGCGGACCTCGATGCGCTCGACGGCCCGGTCAGCCCGCGCAAGCGACTGCGGGAGTTCTGGTCGTCGGGCGCCGCCCGCGCGGTCCTCACGGAACGCGCGCACCACGACCTGCACCGCGCGGTCCGGGAGGGCGAGCTCGAGCTGCCGACGCGGGTGGTCGGGCGGATCGGCAAGTACGCCGACGGCGAGACCGGGCCCGAGCCGGAGTTCTTCCACGCCACCGCGACGGAGAGCACCACGTTCTCGACGGATGCCTTCAGCGCGTCCGGGCGGCAGGCTCGACGCCACTACGTCGAACGGTCGGTCGCGTGGATGCCGACGTCCGCCCGCGGGGAGATCCGGGAGGACAGCGGGGTGCAGTGGCACGACTGCGCCGGCCCCACGGCGGTCCGGGTGGACGTGTCGCGGCGGACGGCCGCGCACGACCTGTCGATGTTCTCGGCCGAGCCCGTCGCGACCGAGGCCGAGCTGGAGACCCCGGACCGGGTGGCCGTCGAGACCGACCTCGAGGACATCGCCTGGCACTGACCGGGCTGCGGGTTCAGGTCGCTGTCGGCGAGCCGCACAGCCCGATGAACGCGCCCAGCTCCGCCAGCTGCTCCGGCCTCGTCGGCAGATAGTCCGTCAGGCGGCGGGAGCGCACCAGCACGGCACACCACTGCGCGCGCGACACGGCGACGTTCAGCCGGTTCCGGTTGAGCAGGAACTCCATGCCGCGCGGCACCTCGTCGGCCGAGGACGCGCAGGTGGTGACCACCACGACGGCGGCCTCCTGGCCCTGGAACTTGTCGACGGTGCCCACCCGGACGCCCGTGACGCCGGCGGTCTCGAGCGCGCGCAGGACCGTCCACACCTGGGCGTTGTAGGGGGCGACGACGAGGATGTCGGCCCCGGCCAGCGGCCGGTCGGTGCCGGTGTGCGGGTCGGCCCAGCGCCGGCCGAGGAGGTCGCGGACCAGGTCGACGACGACGGCGGCCTCCTCCGGGGACGACACGGCGTTGCCCTCGTGGTCGACCACGACGGCGCGGAGGCCCGGCGCGACGCCGTCGAGGGACCGGCCGGCGGTGTGCGGGACGGCGGTCAGGCGGTCGTCGTAGGAGAGCCGCGACACGGACGCGCACAGCTCGGGGTGCATCCGCCAGGTCCGGTCGAGGAAGTAGCCGAGCTCGTCGGGGAGGGTGTCGTGGCCGTCGGCGAGCCAGCCGAGGGCGGAGCGGTCGACGGGCGCCGGGTGGCGGCCCTGGGTCACCTGCGGGAGCTGCTGCGGGTCGCCGAGCAGGACCAGGTTCCGCGCGGCCGTCGAGACGGCGACGGTGTCGGCCAGGGAGAACTGCCCGGCCTCGTCCACGACGAGCAGGTCGAAGCCCCCCTCGGGGATGCGGTCGCGAGTCGTGAAGTCCCACTTGGTCCCGCCGATGACGAAGCCGCCAGGCTGCCGCTCGTGGAACGCGATCGCCTGCTTGCCTCCGGGGAGGGACTGCCAGACCGCGTCATCGGGGTGCTCGTCCTGGGCCTTCTTGCCGATGTGCTCGGCGGCCAGGCCGGCGGCGTTGACCGCCCGCAGCATGTTCTCCACGACGGCGTGCGACTGCGCGACCACCCCGACCTTCCAGCCCTGCGCGGCGAGCGCGGCGACGACGTGGCCGCCCGTGTAGGTCTTTCCGGTGCCGGGCGGACCCTGCACGGCGAGGTAGGAGCCGTCGAGGTCGAGGACCGCGTCGATGATCGCCTCGGTGACGCCCGTCTCCTCGTCGGGGCGGGAGAGGGGCAGGCCGCTGCGCGTGCGCGGCGGGACCCGGCGGAGCAGGTCGACCACGGGCAGCGCCGGGAGCGCGGGGAGGCCGGCCGCGACGCCGCCGGCCAGGTCGCGGATCGCCTCGACGATGCTCTTCACGCCGGGGCCCGGGGAGGGCGCGAGCGCCATCGGCAGGTCCGGCGACGGGACCGCGCCCGTCGCCAGGCGCTCGCTGACCAGCAGCACGTCCCGCGTGCCGGACGCGGAGTCGGCGGCGCCCCGCGTGGAGACCTCGAGGATCTCGACGCTCGCGGTCCACCCGCGATGACCGGTGCTGGACGTCTGGGCGTAGGCGGGCGGCGGGTCGTAGAGCGCGCAGGCGGTACCGCCGGCGCGCAGGTCGCTGCCGGGCTCGAGCTGCCCCGTGAGCCGGAGCAGCCGGGCGTACGTCCGCTTGCCGGCGCCGATGTTCCAGTCCGCGACGACCTCCGGCGTGCCCTCGACCAGCAGCGTGCCGCGAGGGTCCATCCACTCGGCCGGGTCGGCCTGCAGGCGGTCGAAGTGGGCCCACCAGAACGGCTTCGCCTCGCGCGCGTGGTACCCGACGGCCGCGGCCAGCATCTCGACCGCCTGCCGGTCGGCCACGGCCGGCAGCGTCTCCGCGCGGTCGAGCAGCTCGGCGACGAGCGGGTCCTCCTCCTTCGGCCCGGCCGGAGCGGGGGGCTCACCGCCGGACGGCTCGCCCCCGGCCTGGGCGAGCAACCAGTCGCGGAGCCGCAGGGTGGAGACGCAGTCGTACCGGTTGTAGTCGGCGATCTGGTCGAGGCGCTCCTGCCAGGCGGCGAGGTTCCCGGCGTCGCGCAGGGTGCACGCCTCGGCGTACTCGGTGATCGAGTCCGTCGCGGTGGTCACCGCCCCCTCGCGGTGCTCGGCGCCCATGTACAGCGGCTCGAGCTTCTTCAGCGAGTACGAGTCGCTGCCCACGCGCAGGCCGCGTCGGACGGTCGCGTACAGGTCGACCAGGACGCCGTCGCGCAGCAGCTGGTCGACGGCGTCCTCGCCGGCGCCGTGCCGGCCGGCCAGCCGCAGCAGGGCCGTCCGCTCGTACGGGGCGTAGTGGTAGACGTGCATGCCGGGGTGCGCGGCGCGGCGGTCGGCGACGTACGTCAGGAACTCGACGAACGCCTGCTTCTCCTGCGCGCGGTCGTGGGCCCAGAACGGTCGGAACGCCCCCGACGCCTCGACCACGCCGAACAGGTACTCGAGGCCCCAGTCGGCGGGCCGATCGGCCGGCACGGTGTCGTCCGTCCAGAGCGGGTCGCCCTCGAAGTCGAAGAAGATGTCGCCCGGGTCGGGCGCGGGCAGGGCGTGCACGGCGCCCTCGTCGACGAGCTCGAACACCAGCGGCTCGTCCGCGGTCTCCTGCCGGACCTGGAGCGCCGCCTGCCGGCGCAGGGTGGCGAGCGTGGCCCCGCCGATGCCCGTGATGTCACCCGCGCTCGCGGCCAGCTGGTCGATGGTGCCGATGCCGGCCGCGGCCAGCCGCGCGCGCTGCGTGGACCGCAGGCCGGCGACCAGGAGCACGTCCCGGTGGGTCGCGATCTCCGCGGCGCACACGTCGCACCGGCCGCACGCGCGGTACCGGGCATCGCCCCAGCCCACCGGCGACCCGGCGGCCCGGTGCTCGTCGAGGACGTCCTCGAGGCGGGCGCGACGCTCGCGGTACAGGGGGAGGAGGTCCGCGAGCCGATGGCTGGACAGCGACCGGTCGCCCAGGACCAGGTGCACCTCGGGCGTCGTCGGGATCCCCGCCGCGACGAGCTGGTCCGCGTAGGCCGCGAGCTGCAGCAGCGCGGTGACCTTCACGCTCCGCGCGAGCTTGGTGTCCAGCACGGACCAGCCGTCCGGCTCCCGCACCACGAAGTCGGCCCAGCCCGTGAACCGGCCGTCGAAGAACCCGGCCTGGTAGACGACGTCCGTGTCCGACGAGCCGAGCGCCGCGAGCGTCGCCGCGTGCACCTGCTGCAACGCCTCCCGCTCGGCGAGCTCGCCGTACCGCGGCCGGGCGATCGTGACGACGCGGTGCTGCTCCCGGTACGCCTGCAGGACCCGGTTCTCGTGCGCGGTGCCCAGGGCGGAGACCCGCTCGAGCATGGCGTCGGCGGCGATCGTCGCGGGCTCCGCGAGCCCGAGCCGGCCGTCGAGGTGGCGCAGCACGGCGAACTCGCAGGCGGCGGCGTTGGCCAGGTCGCTCGGCGAGAGCACCAGGCCGCCGTCGTCGAGAAGGAACATGCCGCGAGAGTAGATCCCGCGGCGGACACGTCGACCTCACCGGGCCGACGCCCGCGCAGTGAGCTCGGTCCGGGTGGTCGACGGGGTGGCCGGCATCCTCACGACCGTCTTCCGCTGGTGCGCGGCGGGCGTCTGACCTAGGCGCCGACGAACCAGGCGGCGATGGAGGCACCGGACGTGCTGACGTCGAAGGTGCGCGCCTCGGTGGCGACCTCGACGAGGTCGTCCAGGTGTCCCTCGCCGGTGCCCTCGGCCGGGTCCTCGAGGGTCCCGCGGGCGTAGACGACGACCGCGGCCGGCAGCCGGTCGGCCTGTGTCGGCCGCAGGATCGGGCTCATCCGCTGGACGCACTGGCGCGCCGACCGGCTGGCGGCGAGCACGACGACCACGTCGACGGTCGGCAGGTCGAGGCCCTCGTCGAGGAGCTTCGGAGCGGTCAGGGCCTTGAGGCTGCCGTCCCGGAACGAGCGCAGGCTCGATCGCCGGGTCTCGAGGCCGTGGTGCACGACGTCGGTGGCGACACCGGCGGTCCGGAGCCGGGTGGCGGCGGACTCGGCGTCGTCCTTGGTGTGCGTGAACACGACGCTGTGCGTGGACCGGGCGACGGTCGGCGCGAGGCGGGCGAGGGCGTCGAGCTTGGCCGACGACGTGGCGAGCAGGTCCCGACGCGTGCTCACCGCGCGCAGGTACGCGCTGGCGTCGGTGGCGGCGGTGCTGTTCGCCTGCCAGCCGCCCTGCAGTGCCAGGACGTCGTCGAGGAACGTGGCCGGCCGGCACCCGTGCGCCAGGGTGAGCCGTGCCGAGAGCTCGTCGATCTGCGCCGACAGCGCGTCGTGCTCGGCCTGCTCGGCCGGGCCCAGGTCGACGGGCACGAACGCCACCCGGAAGCGCGCGAGCACCCCCTCCTTGCGGCCTCGGCGCAGGTCGCAGCCGTCGAGCACGGTGCCGAAGTAGGGCCGCAGGATCTCGTCGGCCCCCGCGTCCAGGCGCTCGATCGACGACGTCAGGCCCAGCCGCGCCCCGAACCCGGCACGCAGCGTCTCCGCCGGCCGCGCGGACCCGTACTTGTGGACCTCGTCGGCGATCAGCAGGCCCGAGCGATCCTCGAGCAGGTCGTGCCCGAACGCGGCGCTGACCAGCGAGACCAGCACGTCGCACTCGTCGAACGTGTGCGCCCACCCGTCCCCGCGCCGCCCGAGCGACAGGCCCGGCAGCTGGATCTCGAGCGTGCTGAACCACTGCTCCATCAGGTCCGTCGTCGGCACGAGCACGAGGACCTTCTCGCCGCGGGTAAGCGCGTCCCACGCCGCGAGCACGCCGACGACCCCGCGGCCCTCCGCGCTGACCGCCTCGACGATCCCGCGCCGGTCCGTGGCCAGCCACGCGTCGAGCACGTCCTTCTGCCACCGGCGCAGCTGCGGGCCCACGTAGCGGACCTCGCCGCCGGGCGCGAGCGGCTCGCGGTCCACGGGGGACGCCGCCGGGGCGGGGGCGGGGGTGGCGACGACCGGCGGGACGATCTCGGCGGCGTGCGTGCTGGTCGCGACGACGGCCGCAGCGGGGGCCGCGTCGACGATGACGCGGGAGGGCGTCGTCCGGACCACGGTGGCGGGCGGGACGGCCGCGCGGGGGCGCGTCTCGATGGTGGCAGCCGGGCGCGTCTCGACAACGGACTGGGCCGTCGGCGCGATGGTCGCCTCGGCCGTGGCGCGAACCGCGAGAGGGATCGACGGGGCGACCTCGACCGGAGCGAGGTCCGAGACGTTCGGGACGACGATCGCGGCTTCGTCGTTCGGCAGCGGTGTCGTCAGCGTCGGGGTGTTCGGTGCGACGTCCGGCGGTGTCGGGCGGTCGCTCGACGGCGGCACGACGAGCCGCGTCGCCGGATCGATGACGACTCTCGGCGCGGGGGCGACCGGAGCCGGCTCAGCTGCGGGCTGCGCGAGTCGCGGAGCGGCCGCAGGTGCAGCGGCCGGCGGCGCGTGCCGGACAGTCGGGGACGCCGTCGCAGGAGCGGCAGCGGGTGCAGCCGCGACTGCCCGAGCCGCGACCGGAGCGACGGCGGGTGTCGCAGCGGCGGGGCGAGCCGCGTTGGCTGCGACCGTGACAGTGACCTCGGCGCCGCGTTCGCCAGTGGCGGTGACAGTTCCGGCAGGTGCACTCGGCACGCGGGCGGCGATGACCGGCGCGGACGCCGGGGAGACCGGGACGGGTGCGTCGTCGGGCACCCACACGGGCGGGGCTGTCACCACGGACGTGGCGCCGTTCGGCACCCACGTCGGCGGAGTCGCGACGCGCGCCGCGGATGGGGGGACCGGTGACACGGGCGCGGCGGGCGCTGCGGCCCGGGGGATGACCGGAATGCGCACGGGAAGGCCCGGTGACGCCGCTGCCGGCGCGTTGACCGGTGCTGCGGACTGAGCGACGGGCACCGCGACCTGCTGAGCGACCTGAGCGACCTGCTGAGCGATCGGCACCGGGACGGGGGTCGGAGCCGACGCCGGGCGCTCCTGGAGCCGCACGGACGGTCGGCGCCCGAAGGCGGCGGCGGGCAGGATGCCGCCGGGCGTGCTCGGCAGCTCGGGGGCGCGTGCCGGAGCCCGCTCGCCGAACGATGCGGCCGGCGCGAGCACGGGCATCATGGGCCGGTGCGGGGCGGGGATCTCGAGGAGGGTCGCGGGGTGCCCGGCGCCCAGGGCCCGCCAGCGCGGCGGGGTGTCGCCGTCGTGGCGGAGCCGCGGGTCGCGCTGCAGGAGCTGCTCGACCTCGGCCGGTCCGAACCCGTGGTGCCCGGAACGGGCGAGAGCCTCGACGAGCTCGCCGACCGTCTGCTGCGGTCGCGCGCCGAGGGCGGCGTACAGCACCTCGCTCGGCGTGGGCACGGCAGCCCTCCTGGTCTCGACCGGCACGGACGTGGACGCGCAGCCGCGCCCACCACTGTTGTCGGCATCGGCACCGCCGGAGTTCAGTCGCGGGCGCGAACTCGTCCGGCGCTCCCCACGAGCGCGTGCGCGGGCAGCACCCGGTCGAGACCGACGATCAGCAGCCCGAGGACCCAGAACCCTGCGCCGTAGAGCAGCACGTTCAGCGCGAGCCCGCCCCACCCGAGCGCGGCGCGGTCGATGAAGCCGTACGGGTACTCCAGGTCGGGCCAGAGCAGCCCGCGAACGGTGACCAGCGCGACGTACGCCAGCAGGTACCCCAGCCAGTAAAGGGTGAACCGGGGCCGCATCCGTCGGTGGGCGTCGAACAGGAGGAAGTCGAGGAGGGCCGCGACCGGGTCGATCTGGTGCTCGATCTGCCCGGAGGTGAGCCCGACGGCCACGTGGGGCGCGTCGGCTGCCTCGGGCGTCAGCACGACGGCCGCGACGAGCCCGGTGATCAGCAGGAAGAGCGTCACGCCGCCCTTGAACCAGCCCGGCGGCTGGGTGGTCCGGCGCAGCGACGCGATGCCGCCCCAGATCATCACGACCGCCAGCAGGAGCCCCGCCTGGTTGGTGAAGTAGAGCAACCCGTCGAGCTGCCCGTGCAGCCAGATCTCCTGGGTCCCGATGAGCGCGAGGGTGGCGACGGCGAACCGGAACAGCGCGACGACGACGTCCATGACGGGCCCCCTGACCGGCCGTGGTGCTGACTCCTCCACCGTGGCACGGGCTCGCGGGCCCGGCCACACGCGTCAGGCGGGGGCGGGCGCCACGATCTCGTCGGCGTTGTCGACGATCCACTCCATGAGCGGAAGCAGCCGGGCGACCAGCTCGGAGCCCCGCGGCGTCAGGGAGTAGTCGACGCGTGGGGGGATGCTCGGCGTGACCTCGCGGTGCACGATGCCGTCGGCCTCGAGCGTCCGCAGGGTCTGGGCGAGCATCTTCTCGCTGATGCCTTCGACGATCCGGCGCAGCTCGCCCCAGCGCATCGTCCGCTCGGACAGCGTGACGAGGAGCAGGACGCCCCACTTGCTGGTCACGTGGTCGAGGACGATCCGCGACGGGCACCCCGCGGGCAGGACTCCGTCAGTCATCAGGCGCTCCAGGGCGCTGACCTCGTTGCTCACTGTCACGTGCGTACCTTACGCCGAAGTGGGTACCCACGGACGGGAAGGTACTGGAGGGAGGCCTCGTTGCGGCGTACGACAAGCACGCGAACGTCTTCGAGAGGAACCACCCATGTCCGTCGTCGTCACCGGTGCCACCGGCCACCTCGGCCGCCTCGTCGTCCAGAACCTGCTCGCCGGCGGGCTGCCCGCCGACCAGGTCGTCGCGACCGGCCGCCGCACCGAGAACCTCGCGGACCTGGGCGTCCGCACGGCCGCCGCCGACTACGGCGACCCGGACGCGCTCGAGGCGGCCTTCGCGGGCGCCGAGACCGTCGTCCTGGTCTCCGGGAGCGAGCCCGGGCAGCGGGTGGCCCAGCACGCCAACGTCGTCGACGCCGCGACGGCCGCCGGCGTCCGTCGCCTCGTCTACACGAGCGCGCCCCACGCGGACACGACGGCCCTCGTCCTCGCGCCCGACCACAAGGCCACCGAGGAGCTGGTGAAGGCGTCCGGGCTGGCGTGGACCATCCTGCGCAACAACTGGTACACGGAGAACTACGTCGGTGCGCTCGAACAGGCGCGGACCACGGGCGTCCTGCTCTCGAGCACCGGCGACGGCCGCGTGGCCAGCGCGTCGCGCGACGACTACGCGGCGGGCGCGGCGGCCGTCGTGCTCGGCGAGGGTCATGAGGGCCAGGTCTACGAGCTGAGCGGCGACGTCGCCTGGACGTTCGACGAGCTCGCGGACGCCCTGTCGACCGTCCTCGGCGTGCCCGTGATCAACAAGCAGGTCTCGTTCGACGAGCACCGGGCGATCCTGGTCGACGCGGGTCTCGACGAGGGGACCGCCGGCTTCGTCGCGACCCTCGACGCCGACATCCGCCGTGGCGACCTCGCGGACGCGACCGCCGACCTGCGCACGCTCATCGGCCGCCCGACCACCCCGCTGGTCGACGGGCTGCGCGCGGCGCTCGGGCAGTAGCCCGCAATCACGAGGCGGTCGTGCGGCCAGGCCACGTACCTTCTCTGGGTCCGCCGGTGATCGGCGGTGCTCAGCCGAAGGAGAATGACCGCATGACCGCCACCGTGCAGGCCAAGGGAGTCGGGGCCGGCTTCGGCGATCGCGAGCTGTTCTCCGGGGTCGACCTCGTCGTCGCGCCCGGCGACGTGATCGGGCTGGTCGGCCCCAACGGCGCCGGGAAGTCGACGCTGCTGCGGATCCTCGGTGGCCTGCGCCAGCCCGACAGCGGCAGCGTCGCGGTCTCGCCGGCGCACGCGCAGCTGGGGTTCCTCGCGCAGGAGATCGAGCGCGCCGACGGCGAGTCGGTGCGCGAGCACCTCGGGCGCCGCACGGGCGTCGCGCCGGCGCAGGTGGCCATGGACGCGGCCGCGGAGGCGCTGGGCGCCGGCGAGGACGGCGCCGACGACGCCTTCTCCGAGGCGCTCGAGCGCTGGCTCGCGCTCGGCGGCGCCGACCTCGAGGCCAGGCTCGGCACGGTGGCCGACGACCTCGGGCTGACGGTCGACCTGGACCACCCGATGACCGCGCTGTCGGGGGGCCAGGCCGCACGCGTCGGCCTCGCGGCGCTGCTGCTCTCGCGCTACGACCTCTACCTGCTCGACGAGCCGACCAACGACCTCGACGCGGCGGGCCTGGACCGGCTCGAGGAGTTCGTCGACCGGTCGGAGGCCGCGATCGTCGTCGTGAGCCACGACCGCGAGTTCCTCAGCCGTACGGTCACCGCGGTGGTCGAGATCGACCGCAGCCTGCAGCGGGTCTCCACCTACGGCGGCAGCTACGACTCGTACCTGGAGGAGCGCTCGATCGCCCGGCGTCGGGCCCGCGAGGCCTACGAGGGGTACGCGTCGCGGCTCGACGCCCTCAACGCCCGCGCCCGCATGCAGCGAGCGTGGATGGAGAAGGGCGTGCGCAACGCCCGGCGCAAGGCGACCGACAACGACAAGCACGTCAAGCACCACCGCGGCGAGACGTCGGAGAAGCAGGCGGCCAAGGCACGGCAGACCGACAAGATGATCGCGCGGCTCGACGTCGTCGACGAGCCCCGCAAGGAGTGGCAGCTCCAGATGTCGATCGCCGCCGCGGGCCGCTCGGGCGCCGTGGTCGCGGTCGCCCGGCACGCGGTCGTGACGCGCGGCGGCTTCACGCTCGGCCCGGTCGACCTGCAGCTCGACTGGAAGGACCGCGTCGCGGTCACCGGCCCCAACGGGTCGGGGAAGTCGACGCTGCTGGCGCTCCTGCTCGGCCGGCTGCTGCCGACCTCGGGCGCGGTCGACCTGGGCTCCGGCGTGCTCGTCGGCGAGGTCGACCAGGCCCGGCAAGCGTTCGAGGGCGACGAGCCGCTGGTCGACGCCTTCGCGCGCGAGGTCCCCGACTGGCCCACCGCCGACGTCCGCACCCTGCTGGCCAAGTTCGGGCTCGGCGGGCACCACATCCATCGCCCGGCGGCGTCCCAGTCGCCCGGCGAGAGGACGCGCGCCGCGCTCGCGCTCCTGCAGGCCAGGGGAGTCAACCTGCTGGTCCTCGACGAGCCCACCAACCACCTCGACCTGCCCGCGATCGAGCAGCTGGAGTCCGCGCTCGACTCGTTCGACGGCACGATCCTCCTGGTCACGCACGACCGCCGGATGCTGGAGACGGTGCGGCTGACGCGTCGGTGGCACGTCGAGGACGGTCAGGTCACCGAGGTCACGCCGGACTGAGGCGCTCGTCGCGCAGCAGCGAGAACAGCAGCTGGTCGTGCCACGCGCCTCCCCGCCACTGCGCGCGGCGGACGGTGCCCTCGAGCTGGAAGCCGATGCGGCGCAGGCAGGTGATCTCGGCGGTGTTCTGCGGGTCGGTCGTCGCCTGCAGACGCTCCACGCGGGTGTGCGCGAACAGGTCGTCGACGAGCTGGCGCTGCGCCTCCGTGCCGATGCCGCGGGAGCGCGACTCGGCGAAGAGCCCGACGGCGATCTCCCAGCACAGCGAGGTGTCCCGGCGCCCCCACCGGCGCTCGAGCCACTCGACGCGCCCGACCAGCTCGCCGTCCGCGACGACCGACAGCATGTTCGCGTCGCCGCCCAGCAAGCCGCGTGCCGCGAACGCCGCCCGGAGCCCGGCCGAGCTGGTGAACCCGAACCACTGGAACTCGCTCGCGCCGGCGGCCGACCCGAATGCGGCGTCGAAGCGGTCGAGGTCGGGGGCCTCGACGGGCCGGAGGGCGACTGCGGTGGGCGTCTCGTTCATGCGCGCCATCAGACCAGATCTCGTGGACGGGCCCGAAGTCGGGTTGACTGCGGGGAGCACGGCTCCGCGACCTCGAAGGACGGCACATGGCTCAGCAGGCACCCATCCGGTTCGGCGTGGTCGGCAGCGGGTGGCGGGCGGAGTTCTTCGTCCGGATGGCCCGCCTGATGCCGGACCGCTTCCAGGTCACCGGCGTGGTCACGCGGTCGGCGGAGCGCGGCGCGGAGGTCGAGCGGGCATGGGGCGTGCCGACCGTGCGGACGATCGAGGAGCTGGTCACGGGTGCCGTCCCCGGCGGCGGCACCGACCGGCCGGAGTTCGTCGTCGTCTCCGTGCCGTGGCCCGTCACGCCCGAGGCGACCGTCGAGCTGGTGTCGCTCGGGATCCCGGTGCTCGCCGAGACGCCGCCCGCGCCGGATGTCGAGGGGCTGCGCGAGCTGTGGGCCGAGGCGGGGTCGTCGGGGCTCGTGCAGGTGGCGGAGCACAGCCCCGCGATGCCCTCGCACGCGGCGCGGATCGCCGCGGTGGAGAGCGGGCTGATCGGGAGGCCGACGAGCGTACAGATCAGCTCCACGCATCTGTACCACGCGGTCGGCCTCATCCGCCGGCTGCTTGACGCGGGCCGCGGCGAGGTCGCCGTCAAGGCCTCGGTTTTCACCGCGCCCCTCCTCGCCCCCCTCGCCCGCGACGGCTGGACCGGGGCCACCGAGCCGGTCGACGCCTGGAACATCCTCGCGACGCTCGACTTCGGCGACGGTCGCAGCGCGCTGTACGACTTCACCGACAACCAGTGGCACAACCCGCTGCGCACCAACCGGATCGTCATCCGTGGTTCGCACGGCGAGATCGTCGACGACACCGTCACGCGCTGGGTCGACGAGCGCACCGTCCTCAGCTCGCCGATCGTGCGGCGCGTCGCCGGGCTCGAGCAGAACCTCGACGGCTTCGACCTCGAGCACCTGAGCCTGGACGGCCGCGTGCTCTACCGGAACCCGTTCCAGGGTGCCCGGCTGGCCGACGACGACATCGCGGTGGCCTCGCTGCTCGACGCGACCGGCGCGTGGGTGCGCGGCGACGGACCGGCGCCGTACCCGCTGGCGGACGGCTGCCAGGACCACCTGCTGGGCCTGGCGATCGAGGAGGCCGGCCGCACGGGTGTCGAGGTCCGCACCGAGCGGGAGGCCTGGGCGGACGCCTAGCGGATGCGGGGTCGCGCGACGGGTGCGACCGTCGATCGGTGACGCGTTTCGGCTACACCCTCATGACCGAGCAGTCCGGACCGAAGGACCTGGTCCGCTACTCCGTCGCCGCTGAGCGCCTCGGGTTCGACTTCGAGGTGTCCAGCGACCACTACTTCCCCTGGCTCGACGAGCAGGGTCATGCCCCGTACGCGTGGACCCTCCTGGGCGCGGTCGCCCAGGCGACCGAGCGCGTCGAGCTCATGACCTACGTGACCTGCCCCACCGTCCGGTACCACCCAGCCGTCGTCGCGCAGAAGGCCGCGACGCTCGGGGTGCTCTCCGACGGTCGGTTCCAGCTCAACGTCGGCGCGGGGGAGAACCTCAACGAGCACGTGGTCGGCGAACGCTGGCCGGCCGTCGGCGAGCGGCACGACATGCTCGAGGAGGCCGTCGAGATCATCCGCGCGCTGCTCACCGGCGACCGCGTGAACTACGCCGGCGACTTCTTCCAGGTCGACTCCGCGAAGGTCTGGGACCTGCCCGGCGAGCCGATCCAGCTCGGCGCGGCAGTCTCGGGACCGGACTCGATCGCGCGGTTCGCCACCCTGGTCGACCACCTCGTCGCCGTCGAGCCCGACTCCGACGCCGTCCGCGCGTGGGACGACGCCCGCGGGCATGCCCTGCCCGAGTCGCGGAAGATCGGCCAGATCCCGATCAGCTGGGACCCGGACCGCGAGGTCGCCGTCGCCAGGGCGCACCAGCAGTTCCGCTGGTTCGCCGGCGGCTGGAAGGTCAACGCCGACCTGCCGACCACCGAGGCGTTCGACGCCGCCAGCCAGTTCGTGCGTCCCGACGACGTCGCCGAGCAGATCCCGTGCGGCCCGGACCTGGACGCCGTGGTCGAGGCGGTGTCCGCGTACTGGAAGGCCGGGTTCACCGACATCGCGCTCGTGCAGATCGGCGACGAGGGGCAGGACGAGTTCCTCTCGACGGCGGCCGGGCCGCTGCTCGAGAAGCTCCGCGCCGCCGCACCCACCGACTGAGAGGAATCGACATGGCTGTGACCGCATTCGGCGACCTCCCCCTGGCCGACCGCGACCGCGAGTGGGACGGTGACGCCGCCGAGAAGAGGGTCCGCGCCTGGGCCAAGGCCGAGGACGAGCCCAATGAGAAGTACCGCGACGCGCACGTCTGGTACGACGCCGACGCCAAGGAGAACTTCACCGCGTACAAGCTGCTCATCGCCGACGTCATCGACGGCCGGCTCAAAGCCGTCCCCCGCGGGGTCTTCGCGGCCGCCGCGGTGATGCAGGGCTCCCGCGGCGGCGTCGACGTCCCGGACAAGGACCGCGATCGCATCAGGAGCCACCTGGCGAAGTACTACAAGAAGCTCGACGAGACCGCGCCCTGGGAGGGCTGAGCGGCGCGGGCCGACCGCGAGGTGGGAGGACTAGTCGCGGAAGCGGTCGAGCTCGCGGACGTCGTCGTGCCGGAGCTCGAACCAGACGGCCTTCGCGGCCTCGCCCTGCTCCTCGGACGTCCCCCAGGCCGACGACAGCCGGTCGACGAACATGACGCCCCGCCCGCCGGGCGCGGTGGGCGGGGGGTCGCGGACCACGGGCACCTCGCGGACGCCGTCGGTGACCTCGACCCGCGTGCGCTCGTCGTCCACGTGGACCCGCAGCGTGACGGGCGGATCGGCGTGCGCGACGGCGTTGGTGACCAGCTCGCTGACCAGCAGGACCAGCAGCTCCAGACGTCCGTCGTCGACGCCGGCCTCGGTCAGCCGCTCCCGCGCCCAGTGCCGGGCGGGCGCGATCGCGGAGAGCGCGGGCACCACGGCCGTCTCGGCGTACATCGGGAGCCTCCCGGAGAGTGGAACGGGAACGAAGGCCGCGCTGGGCTTCCGTCGGTTCCCGCCACGGTTCTGCACAACTGATGATTCGGCAACCTGAACACCGCCCTCGAGGCCGGTTCTCGCCGGCGCGGCTGCGACCATGGAGCAGTGCCGACGACTTCCACCGCCCCCAGCGAGGGCGTTCCTGCACGTCAGGGCGCTTCCCGGTCCCAGGTCCGCCGCTGGCGGAAGTATCTGGCCGACGAGCGCGCCGAGGCTGCCGTCTACCGCGACATCGCGTCGCGCCGCACGGGCGAGGAGCGCGAGATCCTGCTCGCCCTGGCCGACGCCGAGGGCCGCCACGAGCAGCACTGGCTCGACCTGCTGGGCGACGACGTCGGCAGGCCGCTGCGTGGCGACTTCCGCACCCGGACCCTGGGGTTCCTGGCCCGACGGTTCGGCTCGGTCTTCGTCCTGGCGCTCGCGCAGCGGGCCGAGGCGCGCTCGGGGTACGACGACGACGAGGACGCCACGCCGACGATGGCGGCCGACGAGACCATCCACGAGGAGGTCGTGCGCGGCCTGGCGACCCGCGGCCGCAACCGGATCTCGGGCACGTTCCGGGCCGCCGTGTTCGGCGCCAACGACGGACTGGTGAGCAACCTCGCGCTCGTCCTGGGCATCGGCGCGAGCGGGGCGTCCACGGCGGCCGTGCTGCTCACGGGCCTGGCCGGCCTGCTCGCCGGAGCCCTGTCGATGGGCGCGGGCGAGTACGTGTCGGTGCGCTCGCAGCGCGAGCTGCTGGAGGCGTCGCGACCCGGTCAGGCCGCTCGCGCCGCGCTGCCGCACCTCGACGTGGACGCCAACGAGCTCGCGCTGGTCTATCGCGCCCGCGGCATGGAGCCGGAGGAGGCACAGGCACGTGCGGACGAGGTGCTGGGGTCACTGGACCAGGCCGACGCGCTGGCGGAGCAGACGGAGGTCGAGGTGGTCGACGAGCACGAGGCGGTCGGCTCCGCGGTCGGCGCCTCGGCGGCGAGCTTCTGCTTCTTCGCGTCCGGCGCGGCCATCCCGGTGCTCCCGTACCTGCTCGGCGCCGAGGGGCTGACGGCCGTGGTGTGGGCGTCGGTGCTGGTCGGGCTCGCGCTGCTGGCCACCGGCGCGACGGTCGGCGTGCTCTCGGGGGCGTCGCCGGCCAAGCGCGCGCTGCGGCAGCTCGCCATCGGCTACGGCGCCGCGGCCGCCACGTACCTGCTCGGCCTCGCGTTCGGCGGGGTGGTGTAGCCACCCGACGACGCAGGACCGGAGATGTGAGATTCACCATGTGAGCAAAGGTTTGCCAACCCTTACTTAGTTGAGGCTAACCTGCACACGTGACCAACCCCGACGCCCTGCGCGGCGACGACCTGACCCTGGCGTACCACGGGACCGTCGTCGTGACGTCGGCCGGCCTGCGCCTGCAGCCCGGCCAGGTCACCGCGCTCATCGGCCCCAACGGGTCGGGCAAGTCCACGCTGCTGCGGGCCCTCGCGCGGCTGCACGCCCCGCAGAGCGGGACGGTCAGCCTGCCGGACGTCCCCGACGCGCACGCGCTGTCCGCCAAGGACTTCGCGCGGCGCGTGACGCTGCTGTCCCAGTCGCGGCCGACGCCGTCGGGCGTCAGCGTCCGGGACGTCGTCGGCTACGGCCGGCACCCCTACCGCGGTCGCTGGCGGCAGAACGACGCCGACGGACCGCGTGCCGTCGCCTGGGCCATGGAGGTCACGGGCGTCGGGCCGATGGCCGACCGGGGCGTCGACGAGCTGTCCGGCGGCGAGCTCCAGCGGGTCTGGCTGGCCACGTGCCTCGCGCAGGACACCCGCGTGCTCCTGCTCGACGAGCCGACCACGTACCTCGACCTCCGCTACCAGGTCGAGATCCTCGACCTGGTCCGGGACCTGGCCGACGACCACGGCGTCGCCGTCGGCGTCGTCCTGCACGACCTCGACCAGGCAGCCGCCGTCGCGGACCACGTGGTGCTGCTGCGCCGCGGCGAGGTCGTCGGCTCCGGCCGGCCGCACGAGGTGCTCACCGCCGACGCCCTCACCGCGACGTACGGGATCCGCATCGAGGTTGCACGCGACGAGCACACCGGCCGCGTGCACACCCGGCCCGTCGGCAAGCACACGCACCGCTCGCACCTGACCACCGTCTAGCACGCCCTGTTCACCGACCCTTGAGGACACTCCTGTGCGCACGCTGACCTTCCCCGCCCTGCTCGCGGGCGCAGCCCTGCTGCTCGCCGCCTGCGGCACCACCGAGGAGGCCGCGGGCGCCGCGCCCTCCGAGTCGGCCTCCGCGGCCGGCGGCCCGATCTCGATCACCGACGACCGCGGCACCGTCGAGATCGACGCGCCCGCCACCACGGTCGTCTCGCTCGAGTGGGGCCTCACGGAGAACCTGCTCACGCTCGGCGTCACGCCGGTGGGCGCGGCCGACGTGAAGGGCTACAACACGTGGGACACCGTCGTGCCGCTGGACCCCTCGACGCCCGACGTCGGCTTCCGCGGCGAGCCGTCGCTGGACGCGATCGCCGCGCTCGACCCCGACCTGGTGGTCACCACGACGGACCTGCCCGCCGAGGTCATCGAGCAGATCGAGGCCGAGTACCCGGTCATCGCGCTGCGGGGCTCGGACGCGTCCGACCCGATCGGCAAGATGCGCAGCACGCTGGAGATCCTGGGCGAGGCGACGGGGACGTCCGACAAGGCGGAGGCGGCGCTCGCCGACTTCGACGCCAAGGTCGACGAAGCGAAGGCCGCTCTCGACGACGCCGGCAAGGCCGGTGCGGCCTTCACGTTCGCCGACGGCTGGGTGGCCGACGGCGCCGTCTCCATCCGGATGTACACGCCCGGCTCCTACCTCGGCGGCGTCGCGGAGCTCATCGGCCTGACCAACGCCTGGACGGGCGAGGGCGACCCCGACTACGGCCTCGCGCAGACGGACGTCGAGGGCCTGACGAGCCTCGGCGACCTCGACTTCCTGTACGTGGGCAACGACACCGACGGGGGCGACGCCTTCAAGGACGGGCTGACCGGCAACGCGATCTGGGAGCAGCTGCCGTTCGTCGTCGCGGGCAGCACGACCCGCCTGCCCGACGGGATCTGGATGTTCGGCGGCCCGCAGTCGGGAGCCGCGTTCATCGACGCCGCCGTCGACGCGATCACGGCCTGACACCCGCCGGTCCCGCCTCGACCCCGTCGAACCCGTCTCGAACCCCGGGAGCCCCGCACGCATGAGCGTGGATGCACCGATGAGTGCCGGATCCGTCGCCCCTGAGGCCACGGATCCTGCACTCGTACCTGCACGCACGACGGACCGCTCCGACCCGCGGCGATCGCGGCCCGGGTGGATCGTCGCGGTGTTCGTCGCCACGATCGTGGTGGTCGTGCTCCTCGCGGCCGTCGACCTCACGCTCGGCACGTCGCGCGTCGGGCTCGCGGACCTGCTGGGCCTCCTGACGGGCGCGAGCGACGACGAGACCCTCGCGGTGCTGGTCGCGTCGCGCGCGCCGCGGGTGCTCGCCGGGCTGCTGGTCGGCGTCGCGCTCGGCATGTCCGGCAGTGCCCTGCAGTCGGTGGCGCGCAACCCGCTCGCCTCGCCCGACACCCTGGCGGTCAATGCCGGGGCGTACTTCACGGTGGTCCTCGCCGCCGTCACGGGGTTCGCGCTGCCGTTCGCCGCGAGCGGGGCCCTGGCGTTCGTGGGCGGGCTCGCGGCCGCGGCACTGGTGCTGGCCATCGCGCGCGGGGGCGCCGAGGGGCCGACGCGGCTGGTGCTCGCGGGGTCCGCGACCATGCTCGCGCTCTCGTCGGTGACGATCCTGATGATGATCCTGTTCGCGCAGGAGACGCAGGGGATGTTCGCGTGGGGCGAGGGCTCGATCGTCCAGTCCGGCACCGCGAAGGTGGTGCAGGCGACGCCGGTGGTGCTGCTGGCCGGGATCGCGCTCGTGGTGTGGGCGCGGCGGCTCGACGTGCTCGCGCTCGGCGACGACACCGCGTCCGTGCTCGGCCTCGACGTGCGCCGCACGCGCGTGGTCACGGTCCTGCTCGCCGTGCTGCTCGCCGCGCTCGCGGTGACGGTGGCCGGGCCCATCGGGTTCGTCGGGCTCAGCGCGCCGGTGATCGCCAGGCTGGTCGCCGGCCGCGTGCCGGGCATGGCGCACCACCGGCTGCTGCTGCCGTTCGCGGCGCTGACCGGCTGCGTCGTGGTGCTCGCCGCGGACGTGCTGCTGCGGCTCGCGGTGCCGGGCGTCGCCGGCGTGGCCATCCCGACCGGGGTCGTCACCACGCTGTTCGGCGCGGCGATCATGGTGTGGCTCGCGCGCCGCCTGCGCGACTCCGGCCCGGCGCGCAGCACCGCGGCGGTCGGCGCGCACCCCGCGTCCCGTAGGCGCGCCGCGCTCGTCGTCGGCACCCTCGTCGTCGCCGTGGTCGCCGCGCTCGTCGCGGGCTTCCTCCTGGGTGACCGCCTGCTGCTCCTGGGCGACGTCGCCCACTGGTTCGCGGGGGTCAGCGGGCGGCAGGTGAGCTTCGTGCTCGACCAGCGCACCCCGCGCGTGCTGGCCGCGCTGCTGGCCGGTGCGGCTCTCGGGCTCGCGGGAACCACCGTCCAGGCCGTCGCCCGCAACCCGCTCGCGGATCCCGGCCTGCTTGGCATCACGGGCGGCGCCGGCGTCGGCGCGGTGCTCGCGATCGTTCTCTTCCCGGGCACGACCATCTGGGTCGTCTCCGCCGCCGCGTGCCTGGGCGCGCTGGCGACGTTCGCACTGGTCTACGGGCTGGCCAACCGCAAGGGGCTCAGCTCGGACCGGCTGGTGCTGGTCGGCATCGGCGTCTCGGCCGTCGCGACCTCGCTGATCACCCTCGTCGTCGTGCTGACCAGCCCCTACAACACGACCATGGCGCTCACCTGGCTCTCGGGCTCGACCTACGGGCGGACGGCCGCGCAGGTGTGGCCGGTCGCGATCGCGCTGGTGGTCCTCACGCCGCTGGTGCTGCGCTGGCGCCGCGACCTCGACGTGCTCGCGGTCGACGACGACGTGGCGCGCGTGCTCGGCGTGCAGCTCGAGCGGACCCGGCTGGGCGTTCTCGTGGTGACCGCGCTGCTCACGGCCGTGGCGGTGTCCGCGATCGGCGTCGTCGGCTTCGTCGGGCTGATGGCGCCGCACCTGGCCCGGTCGCTGGTCGGCTCGGCGCACGCCCGCGTGATCCCCGTCGCCGCGCTGCTGGGTGCGCTGCTGGTCAGCGTCGCGGACACGCTCGGCCGCACGGTCATCGCACCCGCGCAGATCCCGGCGGGACTGCTCACGGCCATGATCGGCGCCCCGTACTTCATCTCCCTGCTCTGGCGGACCCGAAGGAGCTCAGTGTGACGAACGCCCCGGTGAGGACAGCCTCACCTTCCCCTACCCTGGACCCCGTGCCCGTCTCCGTCGAAGCCCCCGCGCTGCCCTTCCGCATGTTCGCGGTGCAGGTCGCCGCGGTGCAGACGATGTGCCCCAGCGTCCTGCGCGTGACGTTCACGGGCGACGACCTGGACCGCTTCGCGGACAACGGCTTCGACCAGCGCATCAAGTTCTTCCTGCCGCTCGAGCACGCGTCCTACGACGAGCTCCTCTCCCTGAAGCAGAGCGACGACTGGTACGGCCGCTGGCGCGCGATGCCCGACGACCGCCGCCACCCGATCCGCACGTACACGGCCCGAGGGGTCCGCCAGGAGGTTCGCGAGGTCGACGTCGACATCGTCCTGCACGGCGACCTCGGGCCGGCGTCCCGCTGGGCCCTGTCCGCGGCCCCGGGCGACGACCTCGTGATCCTCGGCCCCAACGCCGAGGCCGCCGGCCCGCACGGCGGCGTCGACTTCGTGCCCCCGGCCCACACGGACCGCCTCCTCATCGCCGGCGACGAGACCGCCCTGCCGGCCATCGCGGGGATCCTCGAGCGCCTGCCCGAGGACGCGCGCGGCGAGGCCCTCATCGAGATGCCGCTCTCCGGCGACCGGCTGCCGCTGACGGCCCCGCCCGGCGTGACGGTGCGCTGGTACGGCCGCGACGGCCGCGCCCACGGCGAGCTGCTGATCCCCGCCGTCCAGGCCGCGTGCGCCCGCCTGCTGCCCGGCCAGGCGCCCGCGCCGGACGTCGAGCTCGAGGACGTGGACATCGACGAGGGCCTGCTGTGGGAGGTGCCGGTCGACGAGTCCGGGGCGCCCCTGCGTGCCGACGCCGCGCTCTACGCCTGGCTCGCCGGCGAGGCGGCCGTCATCAAGACCCTGCGCCGCCACCTGGTGGCCGAGTGCGGCGTGGACCGCAAGGCCGTGGCGTTCATGGGGTACTGGCGGGCGGGCCGCTCCGAGGCGAGCTGACCGTGCTGGTCGGGTGCCCCCTCTCTTGCCGCGGGCGCCCGACCGACGGACACTGAGCGGGTCCCTTCTGGTCGGAGGTGCTCGACGTGCGCGACGACTCCACGTTCCCTGACGTTCTTCCGGTGCTTGCCGTAGGGCACCATCGGGACCCCCGCGACGGGGGCTGTCTCATGGAGTGGGTGAGCCTGCTCGCCGGAGAGCGCTGGAGCGACCACCCCGCGTGCACCCACCCCCTGCTGGCCCACCTCGCCCGGGCGGTGAACGACCGCGTGAGCGACGCGTCCCGTGGCGCGCTCATGGACCTGCTGCCGATGCTCACCGGCGCCCGGAGCGACGACCCGTCGTGGTCGCTGGAGATCGCCGCGGTCACCGTGCGGCACGCCCTCCGGCGGGCGGGCGCGCAGGACGGGCGCGAGCTCGCCGTCGCCCTGCTGACGCTCGACCGCCTGCTCGGGCCGACGGACGGGCGCGCACCGGCCGACATGCGAGCGTCGACCACCGACGCGCTCGCGACCGTCCCGGCGGCGGCCGCGTGGGCCCGGGAGTTCACGAGCGCGATGGGCGCTCCGCGGCACGTCCGCGGCCTGACGCGCGGGATCGTCGACGCCTCGATCGCGACCGTCTCCGCGGCCTCCGACGCCGACGACGCCCTCGTCGCGATGCTCACCGACGCCGTCCTCACGTGCCGGGACCTCGCGCACGCCGATCATTCTCGCGGGGCGACGCCGGAGACGGTCCGGTCGAGCGCGCGCACCGCCGAGCGGGAGCTCACGCCCCGCTGACGATCACCAGCTCGTTGCCCTCGGGGTCGGCGACCCGCCAGCGACCGTCGGACTCGTCGAGGAGCCGGCCACCGGCTGCGACGGTCGCGGCGAGGCGCGTCCGCGCGAGGTCCGACGGGACGGCGAGCTCGACGTGGGTGCGGTTGCGCTGCCGGAGACGCTCCGTCTCCGACGTGTCGATCTCCTGGAGCATGAGCACCGGGTTCAGGCGCCGCGGATCGTCGATGTCGATGACCCAGGCGCGCCGGTCGAGGGTGTACCCGAGCGCGGCCACCCAGAACGCGCGGACCGCGTCGATGTCGGCGGCGTCGAGGACGAGCTGTGCGCAGCGCGGCAGCCCGGGGTCCGCCGTCGCCCCGAGCTCGCGGGCAGCGGTCTGGAGCTCCTCGGCGAGGTCGGCGAAGTCGAGCTCGAGGCCGTGGGCGTCCTCCTCCCACAGGTCCTTGCCGGTGTCGAGGATCACGAGGCCGGGACGCAGGTCGACCAGCAGGGGGAAGCCCGCGTGGTCGGCCAGCGCCGCGGCTGCGGCGGCCAGGTCGCGCTGCTGCGTCGGCGAGGTGGTGCGGTAGCACGCGATCGCGCTGAACACGGCCTGCCAGTCGGCCGTCCCCGCCCTCTCGCTGAGCGCGTCGCCCGGCACCAGGTCGACCTCGTTGCCGTCGGGATCGACGTGACGGACCCCGAACGGTCCCGACGCCTCACCGAGGCCCGCCTGCTCGACCTCCGCGGCGGGCCGCACCACGTCGACGTGAAAGCGGTTGCGTAGCGGCCGTGACTCGGTCGACGGCCGGATCCGCAGCGCGGGGTCGCGCCGCAACGGATCTTCCAGACCTCCGTCCGCCCCAGGCGGCGGGTAGTCCAGCGCGCGCTGCCAGAACGGGATGACCTCGGACGGGTCGGGGGACTCGAGCACGATGCTGAGGTGCTGCAGCGCCGCGGGATCCGCGGCGAGCCCGAGATCCCGGGCGGCCGCCGACACACCCTCGGCGTGCTCGTCCGAGTCGACGCGCACCCGCACGCCCGCCGCGCGCAGGTCGACCACGATCTCGGCCGACAGCTCCACGACGCGACCGGCCAGCGCGGCTCCCGCGGTCAGCGACGGCGCGTCGAACCAGGCTGTCGTCACGCCGTCGATCACTCGCCAGTCCGTCGTGTTCGGCACGGTCGAGTCCCCCTCTGTCGGATAGCGGTCAGGTCCCGGCTCAGGCCGGCGGGATGTTCTGGTTGAGCCGGAAGACGTTGTCGGGATCCCAGGCCGACTTGACCTGCTGGAGGCGCGCGAAGGTGGCGGCGCCGTAGGCCCGGTGCACGCCCGCGGCGCCCTCGACCCCGAGCGCGTTGACGTACACGCCGACGCTCCACGGCTCGATCGTCGCGGCGAGGCGCCGGCAGGTCGCGGCGTGTCGCTCGTCGTCGGCGGGGTCCTCCCACTTGGCGCCGACGTCGTACTCGAACCGCGTGTCGCGGTGCGCGAAGGCCGTCGCCCCCGGGTCGACGTCGGCGATGGCGCCGCCGTAGGCGACGAGGCTCGCCGCGCCCACGTCCGCCTCGGCGTGGGCCAGGAACGCCTCGAGCGCCGCGTCGGGCAGGTCCCGGACGTAGTGGCTCTTCGCGTAGCGCCGGAAGCCGTACGACGAGCCGACGTCGGACTGCCGCTGCAGGTCGAGGTAGCTGATCGGCGCGACGCGCCGGGCGAGGGCATCGCCGAGGCCGTCGAGCCGGGCGACCGTCGAGGCTGCGTCATCGGGCGGGCCGACCCAGACGAACCCGAGCGTGAGCGGGCTCCCGGCGCGCACCTCCGCGAAGAGCGTCGCGCGCCTCGGCGCGTCGTCGGACCACGCCAGCCACGCCCGGAGCGCGTCGAGGCCGACCGCCGGGTCGAGGTCCACCTCGGCGACGAGGGCCTGGGTGCCGACGTCGTGCAGCGTGAGGTCGAACCGCGTGACGACGCCGAAGTTGCCGCCCCCGCCGCGCAGGGCCCAGAAAAGGTCGGGGTGCTCGTCGGCCGTCGCGCGGACCAGCTCGCCGTCCGCGGTGACCACCTCGTACCCGAGCGCGTTGTCGCAGGTCAGGCCCACCTGTCGGCCGAGCCAGCCGACACCCCCACCGAGCGCCAGCCCGCCGATGCCGGTGTGCGACACGATCCCCGCCGTCGTCGCCAGCCCGAACGGCTGCGTGGCGGCGTCGAGCGCCCCCAGCAGCGCCCCGCCCTGCACCTGCGTCGTGCGGGACTCCGGGTCGACGAGGACGCCCCGCATCCGCGAGAGGTCGATCATGAGGCCGCCGTCGGGTACCGCCCACCCCGCCGCGCTGTGCCCGCCGCCCCGCACGCCGAGCGGCAGACCGAGCTCGCGCGCCACGCGGACCGCAGCGCGCACGTCGTCGGTACCCGCGCACCGGACGACGTACGCGGGCCGACGGTCGACGGCGCCGTTCCAGACGGCGCGCGCGACGTCGTAGTCGGACGAACCAGGGACGAGGACCTCGCCCTCGAACGTGGCGGGCAGTGCTCCGGCCGCGGGCATGTCACGACTCTGGCGGCTCCCGGGCTGGTCTGCCAAGGGGAAACCGGCCCGAAAGTCGCACGCGGAGGCACCGCCCGTGGTTGGGTGCACGCACACGATCAGCGCCGATTGCGTCGAGGAGTCACCGGCATGACGACCAGCAGCCCGAGCCTTCCCGCGGGCTTCCTCTTCGGTGCCAGCACCGCGTCGTACCAGATCGAGGGGGCCGCGACCGAGGACGGCAAGGGCCCCAGCATCTGGGACACCTTCACCGCCGAGCCGGGCCGGGTCGTCGACGGCTCCAGCGGGGCCGTGACGTGCGACCACTACCACCGGTGGCAGGAGGACGTGGCGCTGATGCGGCGGCTGGGCCTCGACGGGTACCGGTTCTCGATCGCGTGGCCGCGCATCCAGCCGACCGGCAGCGGTCCGGTGAACCGGGCCGGCCTGGACTTCTACGACCGGCTCGTCGACGGCCTGCTCGACGCCGGGATCAGCCCCATGGCCACGCTGTACCACTGGGACCTGCCGCAGGCGCTGGAGGACGACGGCGGCTGGCTGAACCGCGACACCGCGCTCCGGTTCGGCGAGTACGCCGCGATCGTGGGCGACCTCCTGGCGGACCGCGTGACCCACTGGTGCCCGGTCAACGAGCCGAACGTGGTCACCCTCAACGGCTACGGCGACGGGTCCCTCGCTCCGGGGAAGGCGCTCGTGTACGGCGCGCTCCCCGTGGCCCACCACCTCCTGCTGGGGCACGGGCTGGCCGTCCGGGCACTGCGCGCGTCCGGCGCGGGCCAGATCGGGACCGCGACCAACCACCTCCCGGCGTGGCCGCTCTCGCAGAGCGAGGCCGACCTCGCCGCGGCCGCCCAGCTCGACGTGCTCTGGAACAGGCTGTTCGCCGACCCGGTGCTGCTCGGCCGGTACCCGGAGGGCCTCGGGGAGCTCATGCCCGGCCCGGTCGCCGAGGACCTGGCGACCATCTCCCAGCCGCTCGACTTCTACGGGCTGAACTACTACAACCCGCAGGGGGTCCGGGCGGCCGCGGAGGGCGCACCGCTCCCGTTCGAGGTGGACACCGTGCCGGGCTACCCGACGACGGACTTCGGCTGGCCGGTGGTGCCGGCGGCCTTCACCGACCTGCTGGTGGAGATGACGCAGCGGTACCCGGCGATCCCGCCGATCATCATCACCGAGAACGGCTGCTCCTCCGGGACGGGGCCGGACGAGCACGGGGTCGTCGACGACCAGCCGCGGATCGACTACCTCGACTCGCACCTGACGGCCGTCGCCGACGCGGTCGCGCGCGGCGTCGACGTCCGCGGCTACTACTGCTGGTCGCTGCTGGACAACTTCGAGTGGGCCGACGGCTTCACGCAGCGGTTCGGGCTGGTCCACGTCGACTACGACACCCTGGTCCGGACGCCGAAGCGCTCCTTCGACTGGTTCGCCGACGTGATCCGCGCCCACCACGGGGCGGCGTCGTGAGCGTCCCGACCCAGCCGGTGGACCGCGCGCTCGCGGAGCCGACCGCGCGCACGTCCCGGCTGTGGGTCACCTGGCTGGTCCTGGCCAGCATCGGCCTGTGGTCCGGCTTCTTCGGGCCCATCCAGGTGCTGCTCGCGCAGCAGGCCGAGGCCGTCTCGCCCGACAGCAAGGAGGCGGTCCTCGCCCTCGTCACCGGCGTCGGCGCGGCGGTGTCGATGGTGCTGAACCCGGTGTGGGGCGCGTTCTCCGACCGCACGGTGTTCCGGCTGGGCAGGCGCCTCCCGTGGATCGTCGGCGGCGCCGGTGTCGGCACGATCGCGATGCTGCTGCTCGCCCGCGCCGACAGCGTGGCGACGATGGTGCTCGCCTGGGCGCTGGCCCAGGCCGGGCTCAACGCGATGCTCGCCGCGATCACGGCCGTCGTCCCGGACCAGGTGCCCGAGCGTGAGCGCGGCGTCGTCGGCGGTGTCCTCGCGATCGCCCAGACGGTGGGCGTGATCGCGGGGTCGGGCGTCGCCGCGGCGACGGGCAGCATCGCCGCGGGGTACCTCACGCTGGCCGCCGTGCTCGTCGTGACGACGTTGCCGTACGCCCTCGACTCGCGCGACATCCCCCTGCCCCGCGAGCTTCGGCCGCCCCTGGACTGGCGCGCGTTCCTGCGCGGCTTCTGGGTCTCGCCGCGCCGGCACCCCGACTACGGCTGGGCCTGGATCACGCGGTTCCTCATGAACCTCGGCAACGCCCTCCTGGTGCTGTACCTGCTGTACTACCTCACCGACGCCGTCGGCCTGCCCGACCGCGAGGCCGAGAACGCCGTCTTCACGCTCACCGCCGTGTACGGGGTCTGCACGGTGGTCACCGCGTACCTCGGCGGCCTCTGGTCGGACCGCCTCGGCCGGCGCAAGGTGTTCGTCATCTGGTCGGGCCTGATCACGGCCGCCGCGCTGCAGCTGTTCGCGCTGGTCCCGACGATGCCGGCGGCCTATGTCGCCGCGGTCGTGCTGGGCATCGGGTTCGGCGCCTACACGGCCGTCGACTTCGCCCTGATCACCCAGGTGCTGCCCGAGGCGAGCGCGCGCGCCAAGGACCTCGGCGTCATCAACATCGCGAACACGCTGCCGCAGGTGCTGGCCCCGGCCATCGCGGCCGGGGTCATCGGCGTCGGCCTCGGCTACCGGGGGCTCTACACGCTGGCGGCCGTCGTGAGCGTGCTCGGCTCGATCCTCGTGGTGCGGATCCGCGGCGTCGCCTGATCAGGAGCGTGTGCGCCTCGGCAGGGCGAGCGCCGCCACGAGCGCGATCGCGGCGAGCGCGGTGGCGGCCCAGAACAGGGCCGACGACCCGGCCGCCACCGCCGCCCGGGCGGCCGCCCCCACGGTGGCCGGCAGCGCCGCGAGGGACTCGGGCGTGAGCGACGCGGCGTCGACGCTGCTGGGCATCGCGTCGGCCACCGTGCCGGAGAACAGCGCGCCCAGCGCGCCCGCGCCGACGGCGGCACCGATCATCCGCATGAAGCCCGCCGCACCCGTGGCCGCCCCGACCTCGCCGCGCGGCACGGAGTTCTGCACCAGCACCATGGGCGTCTGGAACAGCAGGCCGATGCCGAACCCGGCCAGCACCATGTAGGCCGCCGTGAGCGGGCCGGACGTGTCCACGGTCATGGTCGCCAGCAGGGCGGTGGCGACCACCAGCAGCGACGTGCCCAGCACCATCGTCGGGCGGAACCGCGCGGGACTCGTCGTGAAGCGGCCCGTCAGCACCCCGACCACGATCGCGGGCAGCAGCAGCGGGAGGAGCAGCAGTCCGCTGTTGCTCGCCGAGTGGCCCTGCACCAGCTGCAGGAACACGGGCAGGTAGTTCATGGCGCTCGTCATGACGGCGCCCATGCCCAGGGCCAGCACGACGAACGAGAGCACGACCGGGCGGGCGCGGAACAGGTCGAGCGGGAGGACCGGGAGGGCCGCCCGGCTCTCGATCACGACCAGCGCGCCGACGGCCACGGCGGCGACGAGGAGGACGCCGAGCACCTGCCACGACCCCCAGCCGTACCGGTGGCCGCCCCAGGTCGCCGCGAGGACCAGCCCGGAGCTCGCGAACGCCACGGCGACCGGACCGGCGACGTCGACCCGGCCGCCGCGGGGGCGGGCGGGAAGCCGGACGAAGGCCAGGACGCCCGCGATCGAGGCCAGCACGAGCGGCACGTTCAGCAGGAAGATCCAGCGCCAGCCGAGGTGCTCCGTGATGACGCCGCCGACCCACGGCCCGACGATCATCGACACGGGCGCGATCGCGCCGAGGATGCCTTGGTAGCGGGCGCGGCGGTCGGGCGGCGCGACGTCCGCGACGACCGCGAGCAGGCTGGTGAACGTCATGCCTGCCCCGAGGCCCTGGAGTGTCCGCGCGCCGATGAGGACTCCCATGCTCGGCGCCAGGCCCGTGAGGACCGAACCGACGCCGAACGCGACGAGCGCCACGAGGAGGAGCGGGCGCCGGCCGAACATGTCGCCCAGCCGGCCGGCGACGACCGTGCCGATCGCCATGGCGAGCAGGTACGACGTGGTGATCCAGGCCAGGCTGTCGAAGCCGCCGAGGTCACCCGCGATCGTCGGCAGCGCGGTCGCGGCGACCAGGGCGTCGAGCTGGAGGGGGACGAGCGCCAGCACCAGGCTGACCATGATGAGGGCGAGCCGGCGGGGGCTCAGGGGGCTCGGACCGCTGTCCGGGGGCCGTGGCATCGTGTCGGTGGTCATCGTTCGCTCACTTACTTGTCGACCGGCTAGGAACGAGGTCGAGAGTAGTCCTGGTTGCTTGCCGGTCGTCAAGTAGGCTTGCTGAGAGCTGTCACAGAAAGGAGCGGTGCCGATGCCCCGCGACGGGAGCGCGACCCGGGAGCAGATCGTGGCGGTGGCCATGCGCCGGTTCGTCGAGCACGGCTACGACAAGACGTCGCTGCGCGAGATCGCCGACGAGGTCGGCGTCACCAAGGCGGCGCTGTACTACCACTTCCGCACCAAGGAGGACATCGTCGGCAGTGCGATGTCCGGGTACTCCGAGCGCTTCGAGGAGCTGGCGTCGTGGGCCCGGACGGAGCCGCCCGGCCGCCCGCGCGACGAGCAGCTGGTCGACCGGCTGCTCACCCTCGTGCAGTCCGACGGCGGGATCATCCTGCGGTTCGGGCAGACCAACCCCGCGGTCGTCGAGCGCAGCGAGTTCGGCGGGATGCAGCTCGGCGTGCTGCGCACCCTCGTGTCGGCCATCGCGGGCGACGACCCCACGCCCGAGGCGTCGCTGCGCGCCACGCTGCTGTTCGCGGCGCTGATGCTCGGCGCCGTCGGAGGGGAGTCGCCGCTGCCGATCGGCGGTGACCAGGCCGCCCGGACCGCCGCCGCGCGCGCGGTCGCCCTCGACCTCCTGGCTCCGATCACGGCCGCGTAGCGTGCCCCCCCGATCGCCCCTGCCGGCGCGGCACGGTCTGAGCGCCGCGTGGCTGCGCACCCCGGACCGCGACCGCGCCCGCGCCGACGAGTGGTCGACGATGGGCGACTGGCTGCGGGACCGGCTGCCGTCGCACGTCGACGTCGGGGGCATGCTGGAGGAGGGGCGGTTCGTCGGCGAGGACGGCCGGGCCGTGCGCGCCGACGACCCCTACGGCCCGCACCGGTTCGTGTGGTTCCACCGCGACCTGCGGGAGGAGCCCGAGGTCACGGCGCCGATCCACGTGGTGCACCGCGACGAGCGCCTCGTCGTCGTCGACAAGCCCGCGTTCCTCTCCTCGATCCCGCGCGGGCGGCACGTGCGCCAGAGCGTCGTCGTGCGGCTGCGCGCCGAGCTCGGTCTCCCGGACCTGTCCCCGCTGCACCGGCTCGACCGGGTCACGTCGGGCCTGCTGATGCTCGCGACGGAGCCCAGGTGGCGCGGCGCCTACCAGTCGCTGTTCGAGCACCGGGCGGTGGACAAGACGTACTGGGCGCTCGCGCCGCTGCGCGACGACCTGACGTTCCCGCTGACCGTCCGCAACCACCTCCACAAGGAGCGCGGGTCGTGGCAGGCCGAGGTGGTCCCGGGAGCCCCGGTCAACGCAGAGACGCGCATCGAGCTCGAGTCGGCGGCGGACGGTCGCGGGGTGTACCGGCTGACACCCCGCACCGGCCGCACCCACCAGCTCCGCGTCCACCTCGACGGGCTGGGCATCCCGATCGTCGACGACCCGCTCTACCCCGAGGTGCTGGACGTCGAGGTCGACGACTTCAGCCGCCCGCTGCAGCTGCTCGCCGGGGAGCTCGCGTTCACCGACCCCGTCGACGGCACCCCGCGTCGGTTCCGCAGCGTCCGGCGCCTCCCGCTGACCGCCGGGGACTGAGGAACGCCGCCGCCCCTCAGATCGGCCGTCTGCCGCGCGGTGACGCGGATCCCTGCCTACGCTCGGACTTTCGGACGAGCGACGGAGGACTACGCATGAAGAGGGTCGTGTTTCTCGCCGGCGTCGGCACCGCGTATCTGTTCGGGACGCAGTCCGGCCGCCGGCAGCTGGCGAAGTTCAAGGGGTGGGCCACCGACGTGTGGCAGGACCCCCGCGTGCAGGAGTACGTCCAGGAGTACGAGGGCAAGGCGACCGAGTTCGCCAAGCAGCAGGGCGCCGCGCTGTGGGAGAAGGCCGTCGACACCGCGACGGGTGCCATGTCCGGGTCCACGACGAAGTACGACAAGGACGAGGTCGTCGTCGAGCCCCTCATGGACGCGGACGACGCCAACCCCGGGCGGCCGTGATCCCGACGCCGCTGCCGGCGGCGCCGGGTCAGGAGTCGGTCTGGGACTACCCCCGGCCGCCGCGCGTCGAGCCCACCGCCGAGCTGGTCGTGGTGACCCTCGACGGGCGGCCCGTCGCCTCGACCACCGACGCCGTCCGCGTGCTGGAGACCAGCCACCCGCCGGTCTACTACCTGCCGTTCGACGCGTTCGAGCCCGGCGTGCTCGAGGCCGCGGTCGGGTCGTCGGTCTGCGAGTACAAGGGCGTCGCCGGCTACGTGTCGGTGCGGGTCGACGGCCGCCTGCTGTCCCGCGTCGGCTGGACCTACCCGGCTCCGCTGCCGGGCTACGAGGTCCTCGCCGACCGCGTCGCGCTCTACGCCGACGACCTCGACTGCACCGTCGACGGCGAGCGCGTCCAGCCGCAGGCCGGCGGGTTCTACGGCGGCTGGATCACGTCGCGCGTCGTCGGCCCCTTCAAGGGATCCCCGGGCTCCCGCGGCTGGTGACCGTTGACATGTGACTAAATAGTCACCTATCGTTTTCGGTATGGACGAGGACCTGGTGTTCAAGGCACTTGCGGACACCACCCGTCGGCACCTGCTCGACCAGCTCTACGCGCGTGACGGCCGCACGCTCACGGAGCTCGAGGAGGGCCTCGACATGACCCGGTTCGGGGTCATGAAGCACCTCAAGGTGCTCGAGGAGGCGGGCCTCGTCCTCACCCGACGATCGGGCCGGGAGAAGCTCCACTTCCTCAACGCCGTCCCGATCCAGCAGATCCACGAGCGGTGGATCGACAAGTACGACGTGCGCGGCGCCGAGCGCCTGCACGCGTTGACCGACCTCAAATCAGCCCTGGAGTCCACCATGAGCACCACCGACACGGCCACCACGACCGTCCTCGTCAACCGCATCTGGATCAAGGCCGACACCGCGACGGTGTGGCGCGCGATCACCTCGCCCGAGTGGAACGACCGCTACGGGTACAAGTGCGCCAGCACCTACGACCTGACCCCCGGCGGCGCGTTCAGCACCGAGCCGTCCGCGGCGATGATCGAGTTCGGCGGCGCGTCCGCCGGGCAGCCGATCGTCGACGGGGAGGTCGTCGAGGTGGTGCCCGGCAGCAAGCTCGTCCAGACGTGGCGCACCCTCTGGGACGCCGAGGCGAGCACCGAGGGCTTCACGCGGCTCACCTACGAGCTGGAGGAGCGCGGCGAGGGCATCACGCAGCTGACCGTGGTCCACGACGTCACCGGTGCCCCGCGGACCGCGTCGCTGGTCGCCGGCGACCTGCCGCAGTTCGGCGGCGGCTGGCCGCAGATCCTGTCCGACCTCAAGACGGTCCTCGAGACGGGCGCGTCGCTCGAGGCCTGACGACGACGGCGCCGGGCCGGTCGCCCACGCGACCGGCCCGCCGCCGCGCCAGCCACGCCCGCTCCGCCGGGCGCGTCAGGCGTCCAGCAGGCGGAGTGCCTCGTCGGCGACCTGGTCCGGAGTCCCGTGGACCGGCACGTTCACGCCGTCCTCGTCGGGACCCAGGGGCTCGAGGGTGGCCAGCTGGCTCGCGAGGAGCGTGGCCGGCATGAAGTGGCCCTGGCGGACCGCGAGCCGCCTGGCCAGCTCGTCGGCGGGGACGACCAGGTGCACGAAGCGGACGCGCCCCTCGGCGGTGCGCAGGACGTCGCGATAGGAGCGGCGCAGCGCGGAGCACGTGACCACCGTGGAGCCGCCCGCGGCCGTCATCGCGTCACGGATCGCGAGCAGCCACGGGGCGCGGTCCGCGTCGGTCAGCGCCCGGCCCGCGTGCATGGCCGCCACGTTGGCCGCCGGGTGGAGGTCGTCCCCCTCGATCATCGGCCGGCCGAGCCGCTGCGCGAGGATCGCCGCCGTGGTCGACTTCCCGGTCCCGGAGACGCCCATGACGACGAGGTGCTCGATCGCGCTGCTCACGGCCCCAGCGTGGCACGGCGACCGACCCCGCCGACGACGCCGCCCAGCCCGAGAACGTCACGTCGCCGCGAGAACGGCAGCTCACGGTGACGTTCTCGCGGCGAGGTGACGTTCTCGCGGGCGGCGGACGGTGAACGGGGCTGCGGGGTGCGTCGCTCGGGCAACTAAACTCGCCCGATGCCCTCGTTCGTCGTCGACACGACACCCCTGCGCGCCAGCCCGGCGTTCCGGCGGCTGTGGTGGGGGCTGTCGATCTCGAACCTCGGGGCGCAGCTGACCGTGGTCGCGGTGGGGCTGCAGGTCTACGCCCTCACGCAGTCGACGGCCTCCGTCGGCATCCTCGGGCTCTGCGCGCTCGTGCCGCTCGTGTTCTTCGGCCTGTACGGCGGCGCCATCTCCGACCACTACGACCGTCGGATGGTCGCGCTCATCGCCTCGTTCGTGGCCTGGGGCGCAACGATCGGGCTGGCCGTCCAGGCGTGGTCGGGGAACACGCAGGTCTGGGTCCTGTTCGCGCTGGTCGCCGTGCAGTCAGGCGCGTTCGCGGTCAACGCGCCCGCGCGGTCGGCGATCATCCCGCGGTTGCTCGACCCCACGCTGCTGCCCGCGGCGAACGCCCTGCAGACGCTCGGGTTCAGCGTCGCGTTCACGGTCGGGCCGCTGCTGGGCGCCGCGCTGGTGGCCGCGTTCGACTACGGCGTCGCGTACACGCTCGACGCGCTGCTGTTCACCGCCGCCCTCGCCGCGGTGTTCCGCCTGCCGGCCCAGCCGCCCGAGCACTCCGAGACGCGCCGCGAGCGCGCCGGGCTCGCGTCGGTGGTCGACGGCTTCCGGTACCTGGGCACGCAGCGGAACGTGCGGATGACGTTCGCGGTGGACCTGGTCGCCATGATCACGTCCTCGCCGCGCGTGCTGTTCCCGGCGGTCGGGCTGGTCTACCTGGGCGGGGGCGCGACGACGACCGGGGTGATGGCTGCGTCGGCCGCGGTCGGCGTGGGCCTGGCCGGACTGTTCTCGGGCGGCCTGACCCGGATCCGCTGGCAGGGCCGGATCATCGCCGTGGCCATCACGATCTGGGGCCTGGCCATCGCCGGGTTCGGCCTGGTCCTCGTCCTCGCCGGGCAGTCCCACCCCGACCAGGTCCTCTGGCTGGCGCTCGCGATCGCCGTCCTCATGCTCGTGGTCGCCGGGGCCAGTGACGCGATCAGCTCGGTGTTCCGCCAGACGATCCTGCAGACCGCCACGCCGGACGACATGCGCGGCCGCCTGCAGGGCGTGTTCATCGTCGTCGTCGCGGGCGGCCCGCGGCTGGGTGAGGCGCTGCTGGGCGGGGCGGCGGCGAAGATCGGTGAGGGCTGGGCCGCGGTCATCGGCGGCTGCCTCTGCGTGGTGCTGCTGTGGGTCCTGGTCCGCACGCAGCGCTCGTTCTGGGACTACGACGCGCGGCACCCCGTCCCCTAGGGGCGGGGCACGTTCCGCAGGTTCGAGCGCGCCATCGCCATGACCTCGCCCAGCCCGCCGCCGAGCACCTCCTTGCTCATCGCGGCGGTGAACCCCGAGACCTGCGCGCGCGTGATCTTCGGCGGCAGCGACAGCGCGCGAGGGTCGGTGACCAGGTCCACCAGCGCGGGACCGTCGTGCGAGAAGGCCTCGCGCAGGGCGGCGCGGATCGCCGTGGGCTTCTCGACCCGCACCGACGGGATGCCGACCGCCGACGCGATCGCGGCGTAGTCGACCGGCGGGGTGTCGGTGGCGTACGAGGGTAGGCCGTCGACGAGCATCTCGAGCCGGACCATGCCGAGCGTCGCGTTGTCGAAGACGACGATCTTGACCGGCAGGTCCAGCACCTTCACCGTGATGAGCTCGCCCAGGAGCATCGACAGCCCGCCGTCGCCGGCCATCGCGACGACGTGCCGCCCGCCGCCGGAGAGGGCCGCGCCGATCGCGTGCGGCACCGCGTTGGCCATGGACCCGTGGAGGAACGAGCCGATGACCCGACGCCGGCCGTTGGGCGTGATGTAGCGGGCCGCCCAGACGTTGCACATGCCGGTGTCGACGGTGAACACGGCGTCGTCGGGCGCCTCCTCGTCGAGCAGCACGGCCGCGTACTCGGGGTGGATCGGCTCGGTGTGCTCGACGTCCTTGGTGTACGCGCCGACCACGCCGCTCATCGCGCGCTCGTGCTTCTTGCGCATCTGGTCGAGGAACCGGTGGCTCTTCTTGGGCGTCACCAGCGCGAGGAGCGCCTTCGCGGTCTCGCCGACGTCCCCGAGCACCACGAGGTCGTTGCGGGTCCGCCGCCCGAGCCGGGTGGGCTCGATGTCGACCTGCGCGGTGCGGACGCCGGACGGCAGGAACTGGTCGTACGGGAAGTCCGTGCCGAGCAGGAGCAGCAGGTCGGCACCCTCCATCGCGGACTGGCACGCGCCGTACCCGAGCAGCCCGGACATGCCGACGTCGAACGGGTTGTCGACCTGGATGTGCTCCTTGCCGCGCAGGCTGTGCCCGACCGGCGCGTTCAGCACCCGGGCGAGCGCCAGGACCTCGGCCCGGGCGTGCCGGACCCCGGCCCCGGCGAAGATCGTCACCTTCCCCGCGGCGTCGATCGCCTCGGCGAGCGCCCGCACCGCGCCCTCGTCGGGAACCACCCGGGGTGCCGGCGGGGGAGTGAGCACGTCGACGCCGGCGTCGGGGGCCTCGAGGTCCGCGACGTCGCCCGGCAGCGTGAGCACCGCGACGCCCGGCCCCCCGTAGGCGTGGTGGATGGCCGACCGGATGACGCGGGGCGCCTGCGCGGCCGTCGAGATCATCTCGGAGAACACCGAGCACTCGAGGAACAGCCGGTCGGGGTGCGTCTCCTGGAAGTACTGCGTCTCGATCTGGGCGCTCGGGATGTGCGAGGCGATCGCGAGGACCGGGACGCGCGAGCGGTTGGCGTCGTAGAGCCCGTTGATGAGGTGGAGGTTGCCCGGTCCGCAGGACCCGGCGCAGACCGCAAGCCGACCGGTCAGCTCGGCCTCGGCCGCCGCCGCGAAGGCCCCGGCCTCCTCGTGCCGGACGTGCACCCACGCGATGTCGACGCCGTCCTCGCGCGCCCGGCGCACGGCGTCCACGACGGGGTTGAGGCTGTCGCCCACGATCCCGTAGATGTGCCGGGCGCCGGCGGAGACCAGCTGGGCGACGAGCAGGTCGGCGATCGAACGGCGTCGTGCCACGGGGGACCTCCGGGTGTGCTGGGCGGTCCGCCCATCGTCGACCCCGGCCGCCCGGGTCGCACCTCAGGCCAGCGCAGCCAGCGCCGCGTGCAGGTTCGCCGTGACCGTCGCGCGGTGACCGTCCACCCAGTCGCCCTCGAACCTGCGCGGCGTGATCTCGATCGCCATCACGAGGCAGTGCCGCATGCGGTACAGCTCGAGGCGCGTGCGAGCGGACGGGCTGGTGACGTCCAGCCCGGCGCCGTACCCCTCGAGGAGCGCGGGCGGCGGGGGGTCGCGGCGCATCTGGTGCAGGCCGACCAGCTCGAGCAGGGGATCGCCCCAGAGCGCGCGCTCCGGGTCGATGACCCCGACCAGCTCCCCGGTCTCGGGCACGACGAACAGGTTCCCCGCCCAGAGGTCCGTGTGCACGAGCGCGGGTCGGTCGACGGCGTCCAGCAGGTCGGCGTGCCGGGCCACGGCCGCGCGGACCGCTTCCGCGGGCAGGTCGACCGACCACCGCGCGGCGTCGGCGAGCAGGTCCTCGACTATCCGCTCGAACGCGCCCCGCCAGCTGGGTGCCGGCGCCGACGGGTAGCCGAAGGCCTCGCCGGTCAGCCCGTGCAGCGTCGCCATGACGGCGCCCAGGTCACGCATGGTCCGCGGGTCGTCGTCGGCCAGGCCCGAGTCGACCATCGGCACGCCCGGGAGGTGGCTGACCACCAGCACGTCGCTGGGCAGCAGGGTGCGCGAGAAGTCGGTGAGCAGCACCCGCGGCATCAGCAGCTCCGGGACCGCCGACGCGAGGCCGTAGACCATCGCCTCCGCGCGCAGCAGGTCGCGCTCGTAGGTCAGCAGCTGGTCGGTGCCCACCGGCGCGGTCTTCACGACGACCCGCGAGCCGTCGGTCATCGTCACGCGGTAGGTCGTCGCGAACTGGCCGCCCGTCAGCAGGTCGGCGGAGGCGAGGGAACCGAGCGGACGGACCAGCCGGCGGAGGGTGTCGATCACGGCTCGAGTTTTCCGACGGAGCGAGCCGGTTCGACGGCTTCCGCGACCTCGCACGCCGCGACGGCCGCACCGCCGGTCGCCGACGGCGAGCCGGCCTCGACGGAGTCGTGGACGTGCTCGCCGGCGTCCCCCCGCAGCGTGCGGAACGCCGCGAGCGTCGCCACCACCGCGAACCCGGCGGCGATCACGACGACGAGGAACCCGGCGTGGGATCCGTTCGCGTCGATCTGCGCACCCGCGATCGAGGACCCGACCGACACCCCGACGCCCAGGGACGTGCCCACCCAGGTGAGCCCCTCGGTCAGCCGCTCGCGCGGGACGAGGTCCTGCACCAGGCCGTTGCCGTTGATGAGCGTGGGCGCGATGGCGAACCCGGCGACGAACATCACCGCGGCGAGCGCGACGAGCGAGTGGACGAGGAAGAAGAAGCACACGCCGATCGCCAGAGCGACGACGCCGGTGGCGAACCGCAGGTGCAGTGGCCGCTTCCACTGCCTGGTCCCGTAGAGCAGCCCGGAGATGAGCGACCCGAGCGCGAAGATCGCCAGGATGATCCCGGCGGAGCCCTTCGACCCCGACTCGTCGGCGAACGCGACGGTGGACACGTCGGTGGCGCCGAAGATCGAGCCCATCGCCACGAACACGATCGCCAGCACGATCATCCCGGGCCGCGCGAGCACCGAGCCGCGCGGGCGGGGGCTGCCGGCCGGGGCGGGCGGGGGCTCGGTACGGCGCAAGGAGAGGAACCAGTAGCCGCCGACGATCATGGCGACGAGCGGGACGACGAGCCCGGCGGTCGGCGCGACCCCGGTGGCCAGCAGCGTCGCGAGCACGGGCCCGACGATGAACACCAGCTCGTCCAGCGCCGACTCCAGCGAGTAGGCCGTGTGCATGCGGTGCGGGTCGTCACCCAGCACGCGGGCCCACCGCGCCCGGACCAGCGACCCGAACGAGCCGATGGCGGCGCCCGTGACGACCGCCGCGAGGTAGAGCCACGCCTCGTGGGCCCGCGTCGACGCGGCGACGATCAGTCCGACCAGGCCCACGGCGGCGATCGCGACCGCGGGCTGCATGATCCGCGACTGCCCGTGGCGGTCGACGAGGCGGGCCAGCTGCGGGGAGCACAGCGCCTGCGCGACGACGTAGACCGCGGACACCCGGCCGGCCAGCCCGTAGGAGCCGTAGAGCGAGGAGACCATGAGCACGATGCCGATGCCGACCATCGACATGGGCAGCCGCGCGAGCACGCCGGCGCCGGAGAAGGCGAGGGCCCCGGGACGCGTCAGCACGTCGCGGTAGGGCTGGAGCATGTGGCCAGTGTGTCATCAGGTCTACCGCCGCGGCCCGGCGTGCCCCACCATCGAGGCATGACGGACGTGCAGGTCAGCGACGCACCCGACAAGCACCGCTTCGAGGCGCGCAGCCCCGACGGCGAGCTGCTGGGGTTCTCGGTCTACGACACGATCGGCCCGACAGTGGTCTTCACGCACACCGAGGTGGACCCGAAGTTCGAGGGCCAGGGGATCGCGTCGACGCTGGTCCAGGGTGCGCTGGACGCCGTCCGGGCGAGCGGCCGGGACGTCGTCGCGTTCTGCCCGTACGTCAAGGCGTGGATCGCCCGGCACCCCGATTATCAAGATCTGGTGCGGCCCGTCCAGCGCTGACGCAGCCTGTTCAGGAAGCCGTTACATCCGTTACATCCGTTTACACAGAGTTTTCCTGAGCCCCTAGGTGATGTCGCCCCCGGCGTGCACAGTGGCCGTACCGCTCCAGAAGAGGGCGGAACTCGCAGCCGTCGCGCCGGGTCGAACCTGACCCCGCGACCTTCCGACGAGCAGGTAGACCCGGTCCACCGCGACCGACGCCCCTGCCGTCCTCGCTGCATCGTCAACGGCGTCGGTCAGCTGTCCCGTGCCCGCACACGGCCACTTTGGGGTACCGACATGTTCGTCTTCGTCCTACAGCTCCGGGAGATGTTCGCCGGACAGTCCGAGATCTACCTCTTCGCCTTCTTCTCGACGCTCGTCTGGGCCCTATGGATCGTCAAGGTCGTGCTGTCCCGCCGCTACCGGCCCGTCACGGCCCCCTACGAGGTCACGACGAGCGTCGTCATCCCCGTCGTCGACGAACCGCTGGACCTGTTCCGCTCGGTGCTCGCGCGGATCGTCGCGCAGCGCCCCGACGAGGTCATCGTCGTCATCAACGGCGCCGTGAACACCGCGCTCGAGGAGGTCAGCGACGAGTTCGCGCCCCTGGTCCGGTGGGTGCACACGCCCATCCCGGGGAAGCGGAACGCGGTGATGATCGGCACCCAGATGTCGACGGGCGAGATCACCGTGCTGGTCGACTCGGACACGGTCTGGACCGACGGCACCCTGCCGGAGCTGGTCAAGCCGTTCGCCGACGCGTCCGTCGGGGGAGTGACCACGCGCCAACGGATCCTCGAACCCGAGCGGTCGTGGATCACGCGGTGGGCCGACTGGCTGGAGAACACCCGCGCGCTCTACTCGATGCCTGCGCAGTCCGCGCTGGGCCAGGTCGGCTGCCTGCCGGGCCGCACCATCGCGTTCCGACGCCGGATCCTCATGCAGGTCATGGACAAGTTCATGAACGAGAAGTTCCTGGGCGTGTTCCTCGAGGTCTCCGACGACCGGACGCTCACCAACCTCACGCTCAAGGCGGGCTACCGGACCGTCTACCAGTACTCGAGCCTCTGCTACACGGACGCCCCGCTGCAGGTGAAGAAGCTGTTCAAGCAGCAGCTGCGCTGGGCGCGGGGCAGCCAGTACAACACCCTGCGGATGCTGCCCTGGATGCTCGGCCACGCCCCCGTGCTGGCGGTCTTCTTCCTCGCCGACATCCTGCTGCCGTTCCTGCTGCTCGGGACCATCCTCGGCTGGGTCTACCGGTCGGTCTCCCACACGGGCACCAACCTGTACGAGGCGATCCTCGAGACCTACACGGGCCTGAACGGCTGGGTCTGGGTGGTCGCGCTGATGATCGTGTCCTCCGTGCTGTCGATGTCCATCCGGCAGATCCGGCACCTGCACGAGAAGCCGTCCGACTTCTTCCGGCTGCCGATCTTCATCATCGTCTCGACGTTCTTCCTCATGCCGATCCGGATCCTCGGCTTCGTGCGCATGGCGCACGCCAGCGGCTGGGGCACCCGCGCCGGCGCGTACGGCGGAGGCCCGGAGAACGAGGACCTCATGGCCGAGCTCGAGTCCGCCGGCGACGGCGCGCCCGTCGACCTCGTGGACCGGGTCGACGGCGGCCACGCCCTCCAGACCGAGGTCCGCCGACGCCGCACGGCCGAGGCCACCACCACCCCGACCCCCGCCCGCCGACGACTGAACCCGCTCGCCGCGGTGCCGTACGGCATCGCGCTCGCCCTACTGGCTCTGGAGGCGCTCGCCTATGTCTGAGCACACCAAGAACCGCATCCTGCACGCCTCGCCCCGCGCCCGCCTGGCCGCCTTCGCCGTGGCCCTGGCGCTGCTGCTGGTGTCGGCCGTGGTCTGGCTGTCACCGTCCACCGCGCAACCGACCGCCGAACCCAAGAGCGCGGAGCAGATCGCGCTCGAGAAGGAGAACGCCGAGCTCAAGTCCGCCCTGGCCGCCCGCACGGACGAGGTCGACGACCTGACCAGCTCGCAGCAGAAGGCGGCCGCCGAGCGCGCCGCCGGAGCCGCCAGCGGGGAGGCCAAGGCCGCCGCCGAGAAGCAGGCCGCCGCCGCGAGCGGGCAGCAGAAGGCGGCCGCCGAGCGCGCCGCCGCCGCGGAGTCCGGCCGGCTGAACGCCGCCGCCGCGCGGT
>NZ_JBFUIK010000004.1:0-182207 GCF_056401915.1 Cellulomonas sp. P4_D11
GTGCCGACCGTGGAGGAGCCGCCGGCACTCCCGGGCGCGCCGGCCGCTCTCGACGAACCGGCCGCTGCCGACGTGTCGATCTCCGCCGAGCCGGCCGACTCCGCGCCGGCCGACGCCGGGCCGGCGGACGGAGAACCCGAGGCCTCCGCGCCGGCGGACGCCGGCGCCGACTCCTTGCGTGAGCACCCCTCCGCGGAGATCTCCGGGCTCGACGAGCACGGCGTCGCGGAGCGGCCGACCAACGGGACGCCGACGAACGGCACCCCGACGTCGACCGACGACGAGGCCGAGCAGCGCCACCCCGTGGCCTGACCGACCTGCCCGGGAAGGCCGGCGCTAGGGCCCGGCGAGCGCCATCCGCTCGGCCCGGGCGACCGCGTCGGGCACCGTCAGCCTGATCACCACGCCGCTGTGCCGGTCGACGAGCCGCGGCCCGTTGGCGATCGGTCCGTCGCCGCGGCCACCGCTGGTGTCGAGCACCACCAGGAGGAACGACGTCGCGTCCTGGCGTGCCCGCCGGCGGTCGACCCGCAGGAACGGGGAGTCCAACGTCGCCTCGACGGCCGCGACGGCCTCGTCCAGCGTCATCTCGTGCACAGTCATCCAGGCCGCCTCACCGCAGGGATCTGCCCATGAGAGCGCCGGCAGCGCCGTGCGCATTCCGCGGTCACGAGCTGCGGGCGGCCTTGGCCTTCTCGCCCCGCGCGGCGGCGTGCCGCAGCAGCCCGATCACCTCGGCGACGTCGCGCCGCACCGGCCGCACGACGAGCGCCACGATCGCGACGAGCGCGGCCCCGGCCACGGCACCGGCGGCGAGCGCGAGCACGGGGTCACCGATCCAGGAGCTGACGTACCAGCTGGCCAGCGCGGCGGGCAGCGCCACCCCGAGCAGGGCCCGCACCGCGCGCATGACGAGCGGCACCGCGACCAGGCCGGCGGACCGGGCGGCGACCAGCAGCCCGACGATCCAGTACAGCGGCCAGACGATCACGGCGGCCCACGCGGCGCCGAGCGCGCCCTGGCTGGCGCCGAGCACGATCACGGCGACCATGGTCGGCTGCGCCCACAGGTCGAGCCGGAACTGCACGCCGGGCCGGCCGCTGGCCAGGAAGATCCAGTACGCCAGCTGGGACAGGGACCGGAACACACCGGCGATCGCGAGCAGCGACAGGATCGGGGCGACCTCGGACCACCCCGGGCCCAGCAGGACGTCGACGATCGGCTCGGACAGGCCGGCGACGAACGCCAGCACGGTGGCCGTGAGGTACGCGCCGGCCAGCTGGGCGCGGGAGGCCGCGCGGGCGAACCGGTCGGGCTCGAGGTGGGCCTTCGACAGCACGGGCAGCGCCACGCGGGTCAGCGGCCCGTTGATCTGGTTGAGCGGGACGACGGCGATCTGCTGCGCGCGGTTGTAGACGCCGAGCACGGACGGGCCCCAGAAGGCGCCGAGGGCGACCGTGTCGGCGTTCTTCGACGCGTACGAGAGCACCTGCGTGCCGAACACCGACAGCCCGAACCGGAAGAACCGCCGGATCGACGCGCCCCGCTGCGGGAGGCCGGGGTGCCACCGCGTGCTGATGACGTTGACCAGCAGCGCGACGAGCGCGACGGTCAGCTGCTGCGTCACGATCGCCCAGTACCCGCCGCCCAGCACGGCCACGACGATCGCGACGATGGTGCCCACCAGCTGCGCGATCACGTCCGACGACGCCAGCGCGACGAACCGCAGGGCGCGGCCGAGGTCGGCCCGGTACTGGGTGTTGATGCCCGAGACGAGCAGCACGAGCGACAGCGCGGGGACCACTTGCACGAGCGTCGGCTCGTCGTAGAACGCCACGATCAGGGGCGTCGACGCGGCCACGATCAGCGTGCAGCCCAGCCCGAGGCCGGTGTTCGCCCAGAAGAGGTTGGTCCGCTCCCCCCGGCTCACGGTCGGCGACTGGACGGCGGCCGACGACAGCCCGAAGTCGCGCAGGATGTCGGCGAAGCCGATCGCCGCGGTGACCATGGCGACGATGCCGAAGTCGGCGGGCTCGAGCAGCCGCGCGAGGACCGCGAGGCCGATCAGCTGGAGCACGATCCGGAAGCCCTGGCCGCCGATGGACACGGCAGAGCCGCGCACGGCCGTCCTGGCCAGGGTCATCCGGCGCCCCGCACGGAGCCGCGCAGCTGCACGCGCAAGCCGTCCAGCCGGGCGCGCGCCCGCGCGACCGCGTCGACCAGCTCGGGCCGCCGCGCGTCGACGGCGTCGATGCGGGCCACGGCCTCGTCGACGCCGACCCCGTCGGTGCTGAACGCGACGCCGGTCGCGCCGACGGTCGCCAGGCTGCGCGCGAGCTTGCCCGCGCTGCCGGGGGCGAGGCCGACCGGGAGCGCCCCCTCGGTGTGCCCGAGGACGAGCGCGTGCAGGCGGTCGCTCACGACGAACGACGCGCGCCGGTAGACGTCGCGGACCACCTTCTCGGCGGCGGCGTGGTCGACGCCGTCCCACGCGACGAGCTCGCCGCCGAGGTCCGCCGCCAGCTCCCGCGCGCGGGGCAGGTCGCGGCCCACCTGCGGGACCACCACGACGTCGAGGGACCGGGCGGCGGCCACCGCGCGCACCGTGTCTGTCCAGGTCCGGCCGGGCGCCGGGCGGTCGCCGCGCAGCGAGACCGCGAGCACCGGGCGGTCGTCACCGTGGCGCGCGTCCGTGAGGTCCAGGGTGCCGAACGCGTAGCCCCAGTCGGGTGCGACCGTGCCGCGGCGCACCCAGGCGCGGCTCTCGGCGTCCCGCCAGGCCACCACCGAGCACGGCAGCAGCGCGACGTTCAGCACCGGGCCCCAGAGCCGGTGCGGCGCGCGCAGCCCGAGGCCGACGTGCAGCCCGGCGCCGCCACGCAGCCGGCTCAGCGTGACCAGCGGCGCGGTCTTCAGCAGGTGTCCGGCGTAGCCGGCGGTCGCGTAGGTCTCCCCCGCGTTGAACCCGTAGACGTCGCCGCGCCACGCGCCGGAGGTCGACCGGCGGGCCCAGTCACGACGGTCCCGGACGAGCAGGTCCTGGGCCTGCAGCCCGAGCGCCCCGACGTACCCGTCGGGCATCCCGTCCACGTTGACCACGAGCCGGCCGAGCGGCCGCAGCGCGTCGAGGAGGCCACGGCGCAGCACGGAGTCACCGAGGTTGTCGGTCTGCCCGCGGGCCGAGACGAGGACGTCACGCACGAGGACCACCCTGCCCTGCGGTGATCTCGTCCGGTACCCCGTCGGCGACGTCCACCCGTTCGCCCCCGGCCGGGCGCGGCTGCCCGAGGAGCACGACGCACAACGGCAGCAGCACGTACGGCCAGAACATCGCGCGGTCGACGACGCCGAACGGCACCTCGACGATCCCCGCCGCGAGGATCGCGGTGACCGTCAGGGCCGGCCACGCGTCCCCCAGGCCCGCGGCCCGCACGGCCCGCACGGCGCCGACGACGAGCAGCGCTCCCACCACCGCGACGAGCACGAGCCCGCCCGTGACCAGCAGCTGCATGAGCTCGTTGTGCGCGTGGTACGCGTACCCGCCGAGGTCGTCGGACGTGCGCGCGAGCCGGTCGTAGAAGTCCCAGCCGTGCCCGAGCACCGGAGCCTGCGCGAACTCGTCGCGGCCGGCGATCCAGTACCCGCCGCGGTTGGCCATCGCGCTCGGGGACGTCGTGACCAGCGGCAACGCCACGGCAACCAGCGCGACCGCCCCCATGCCCAGGCCCGCGACGAGCGCGCGCCGACGCAGCGGGACGAGCGCGAGGACGAGCGCGGCGGCCAGCACGACCACGGCGGCGAGCCAGGCGCCGCGCGACCACGACCAGCCGAGCGCGACGAGCACCAACGACCCGGCGACCACCCGCGACGCTCCGCGCAGCGCGAGCACCGACGGGATGCCGACCGCGAGCGCGAGCCCGAGGTTGTTCCCCGACGGCAGCAGGCCGGCGAGGATCCCGAACGGTCCCGCCTTCTCGGCGTCGGCACCCGCGTAGTCCTGGTACCGGGCGAGGTCGGGCACCACGAGACCCGCGACGATGCTCACGCCGGCGGTCGCGGCGGTGAGCCACCCGAGCACCGGGACCGTCCGCCACGACACCCCGACCACCCACGCGGTCGCCACGATCGCGGGGTACAGCACGGTCATCGTCTCGGGACGGGAGGACACCGCGAGCCCGGTCGCCACGACCACGACCCACGGCAGCAGCAGGAGCGCGAGCAGCGGCCAGCGCTGCCACGGCGCCGTGCGCAGCCCGAGCACGACGAGCGCGGCGCACAGCGCGAGCAGCCCGACGTTGCACGCCGTGGTCAGGCTCTGCACCAGCCCGTCAGCGCGGTCGGCGCCGTCGGTGATCGGCTGGAAGCCGCGTCCCGTCGTCAGCAGGATCGCGAGCTGCGGGAGGACGGCCGCGAGCCAGACGCCGACGACCAGGAGCGCGTCGCGGCGGTCGAGGACGCGCCCGATCACCGGCTCTCCCCGAGCAGGACGCCGACAGCGCGGTGCCCCACCACCGTGACCGTCGACCACCACCGCACGGGGGCGCTCGAGCCGACCACCCGGCGGACGTCCGCGGCCTGACCCCGCAGGTAGCGGCGGTCGCGCCGGGTGAGCAGGGCGTCGTGCTTGCGCACGTACAGACGGATGCCGTCGAGCCTGCGCTGGGTCTTGTCGGTGAGCTGACCGTGGCCGTGCACCCGGTTGGTGACGAGCAGCTCGGGCACGACGGCGTACGTCAGCCCGGCCGAGAGCGCGCGCACGAGCAGGTCCTTGTCGTTCGAGACCGGCAGCACCGGGTCGAAGCCGCCGAGGCCCCGGAACGCCGCGGTGCGCATGACGAAGTTGGAGCCGACGAAGCCGGGGTTCCGCGCCACGACGTCCTTGGCCCCGAGGCCCGGCTCGATCCGCGCCATCCGGTAGCCCGGCGCGTCCGCGTGGGTCCAGGCGACCGCGAAGTCGTGGCCGCCGGCCTCGAGCGCGCCGACCGTGCTGCGCAGGAAGGCGGGGTCCCACAGGTCGTCGTCGTCGAGGAACGCCACGAGCTCGGTCTGCACCAGCACGGTGCCGGCGTTTCGGGACGCGCCCGCCGTGCCCGCCTGCGGCCCCGACGAGTTCAGGTAGCGCACAGGCACGTCGGAAGCCGCGTCGAGCTCCGCGACGACCGCCTCCGTCGCGGACGACCCGAGGTCGTCGCTCACCACGACCCCCCGCAGACGGACGTCCGTGCCGAGGTCCTGGCCCAGCACGGACGCGACGGCCTCGGCCAGCAGGTGATCGCGGCCGTGGGTCGGGATGACGCAGGTGACGTCAGCCACCACCGGCCCCGATGTACTCCCACTGGCGCGCCAGTCCCTCCTCGACGCTCACCTTCGGCTTCCAGCCGAGCAGGTCGCGCGCCGCGGAGGCGTCGCCGCCGGTCCGCCAGGCGTCGCCGTCGACGGTCGGGTGCCGCTCGACGGAGACCTGCCGGCCCGTGACCGAGTGGATGACCGAGAGCACCTCGTTGACGGTCACGTTGGTGCCGCCGGCGATGTTCAGCACGGTGCCCGGGGGGACGGGCTCGGTGGCCGCCAGCACGTTGGCCTCGACCACGTCGTCGACGAACGTGAAGTCCCGGATCTGCTCGCCCGACCCGTACAGCGTGATCGGGCGGTCGTCGCGGACGGCCGTGAGGAACCGCGTGAAGGCCATGTCGGGGCGCTGCCGCGGGCCGAAGACCGTGAAGTACCGCAGCGACACCGTCGGCACCCCGAAGTTCGAGGCGTACAGCGAGCACAGGTGCTCCGCAGCCAGCTTGGTCACGCCGTACGGGCTCACCGGCTGCGGCAGGTCGACCTCGAGCACCGGGTAGCGCGTGGCGTCCCCGTACACCGACGACGACGACGCGTAGACGAGCCGCTTGAGCCCGCTCGCGCGCTTGGCCGCCTCGAGGAGGACCTGCGTGGCACCCACGTTGGCGTCGAGGTAGACGCCGAACTCGTCGCCCCAGCTCGCCCGGACGCCCGGCTGGCCCGCCTGGTGGAAGACCACGTCGACGCCGTCGAGCAACGCGTCGAGGTCCGCCGTCCGCAGGTCGTCCTGCACGAACGTGAACCCCGCGCCGAGGCGCGCGAGGTTCCCGCGCTTGAGCTCGGGGTCGTAGTAGGGCGTCAGCGCGTCGATCCCGGTGACGTCCCACCCGTCCTGGAGCAGCCGGGCGCTCAGCGTGCTCCCGATGAAGCCCGCAGCCCCTGTGACGAGTGCCTTCATGGACGTGAGTTCCTCTCCGCGAACGACCGGGCGACGACACTGAGGAAGTGCGGACCGCGCACCAGATACCTGCCGGCCAGCCGGCGGGGTTCCTGGGCCATCCGGAAGAACCACTCCATGCCCATCTTCTGGACGATCACGGGTGCGCGGCGCTTGGTGCCGGCGACGAAGTCGACGGCCGCACCGGCCCCGACATAGACCCCCGGCGGGAGCTTCTCGCGCCAGTGCGACACCCACACGTCCTGCTTGGGCGAGCCCAGGCAGACGAAGATGATGTCCGCCTTCGCCTCGTGCAGCTCCGCGATCACCTGCGCCGACTCGACGTCGCCCACCTCGGCGATCTTGGGGAACGGGATCGAGACGACGTCGGCGCCGTACTGCTCGCGCAGCTCGGCGGCGGCCTTCTCGCTCACGCTGGTCGCGCCGCCGGTGACGGCGATGCGCCAGCCGCGGCGCCCGGAGAGCTCGGCGGCGATCGGCAGCAGGTCGGCCCCGGTGAGCCGCTGCAGCCCGTGCGCTCCGAGCATGCGGGCCAGCAGCACGAGCGGCGTGCCGTCGGCGATCCGGATCTCGGCCTCGTCGTACGCGACGTGCAGCGCCGCGTCGTGCTCGATGCCGATGGTCTGGTCGACGTTGGGCGTGACGATGGAGTACACCTCGTCCGCCGGGAGGAGCTGGTCGATCCGCGCGATCAGCGCGTCCGCGTCCCCGACGAACAGGGGCCGACCCGCCAGCGTGACCTCACCCGAGCGGGAGACGTGCACCGAGACCTTCGATCCCTCACCCCGCGGCACCGACGATCCTTGCGACGAGCCGCGGTGCGGCGTAGACGGAGGCAGTGTCCCGGGCCGCACTGCGGTGGAGGACGCTGGCCTCGCTGATGGCGTGAGCAAGGTCATCGGGGTTCCTCTCGCTGACGACGTAGCCGTTGTGGCCCTCCCGCACGAGCGAGCCGGTGTCGGAGCCGTCCGTGACCACGGCCGGCAGTCCCGAGGCCATCGCCTCGACGAGCACGCGGGGGAAGCCCTCGTAGCCGGGGTGCGACGTCATGAGGAAGACGCCGGCGTCGGCCATCGCGGTGGCCACCTCCTCGGGGGCGAGCCGGCCGAGCAGCCGGACCCGCGCGCCCACGTCGGCGGGCAGGGCCGCGACGACGCGCTCGAGCTCCGGCAGCTGCGTGCCCGTGCCGACGACGTCCAGGCTCCAGTCCTGGTCCGGCGCCGACGCGATCAGCCGTCGGAACGCCTCGATGGCGAGCGCAGGGTCCTTCGGCTGCTCGAGCCGGCCGACCCAGATCACGCGCTGCGGGTGCAGCGCCTGGGCGCGGTAGCGGACGAGGGTCGGGTCGAACCACGTCGGCGAGAACATCGCGTCCGGGTTGATGGTCTGCGCGGTCTCGGCGAAGTCGGGGTTGAACACGACGACCGACTGCGCGTTCTTCAGCAGGTTGTGCTCGACCCGGGCGTGGACGTTGCCGGCCTTGCGCCAGAAAGAGTCGGAGGTCGCACCCGTGAGCCCGTGCTCCTGCGTATGCACGAAGTAGGCGAGGGGCCGGCGCAGCACCCGTGCGGCCACCGCGGCGACGTCGGCGCGGTGCGCTTGCACGACGGTGCTGGCCGGCAGCATGCGCTTGTGGCGGACGAGACCGGCGGCGAGCCGCAGCGAGTGCGGGATGCGACGGCGCTGGTCACCCGGGTCGAGCGTGACCACCGGGAGGAACCAGGCCGTGCGCTCGCCGATCCGGTGCAGCTCCCACTGGCCCAGCTCTCGGCCCGGGACCGCGCCGCCCGCGTCGACGCCCACGACCGCGAAGGTCACGTCGGCGGGCGCGTGGCGGATGAGGCCCCGGATGCACGTCTCGATCCCCCCGGGGGACTGGCGCGCGAGGTCGATCTGGTGCACCACGAGACGGTCGACGACGGCCGGAGGCGTCGCCCGCTGCGCGGGCTCGTCGTCCTCCAGGAACGTCAGGTCGGGCCGGGTCTCGGTCACGAGTACCTCCAGGTCCAGGTGTGGTCGGAGCCGCTGTCGCGGGCGATCGGTCAGTAGGCACCGCTGGGTCGCAGCACTGCCCGGAAGGTCTTCCAGAGGATGAGGAGGTCCATCGTCACGGACCAGTTGTCGACGTAGCGCAGGTCGAGCTTCACCGACTCCTCCCACGAGAGGTCGGAGCGGCCGGACACCTGCCAGAGGCCGGTGAGCCCGGGCCGGACCCGGAGGCGCCGCTGGACGGCGTCCGCGTACGCGGCCACCTCCTCGGCGAGCGGGGGGCGCGGACCGACCAGCGACATGTCGCCGCGGACCACGTTGAACAGCTGCGGCAGCTCGTCGAGCGAGTACTTGCGCAGCACGCGACCCACCGAGGTCACCCGGGGGTCGTGGCGCATCTTGAAGAGGATCGCGTTGCCCTCGCTCGAGCCGAGCAGCTCGGCGCGGCGCGCGTCCGCGTCGATGTACATCGTGCGCAGCTTCCACATGGTGAAGGCCCGGCCGTCGACGCCGATGCGCGTCTGCTTGTAGAACGGCGACCCCGGCGACGTGAGCCGCACGGCGACCGCCGCGACCAGGATCACGGGCAGGGCGACGAGCATGATGAGCCCGCCGAGCGTGCGGTCCAGGGCCGTCTTCGCCGCCATCCGGCCGCGGGACGCACCCACCTCGACCTCGAGCAGCGAGAGGCCGCCGGTGGGCCGCATGGTGAGCCGCGGCGCGGCGATGTCCTCGAGGTCGGTGGCCATGATGAGCTGCGCGCCGGCCCGGTCGAGCGCCCAGGAGAGGCGCCGCAGCCCGTTGCCGCCGATGTACGAGCCGGCCACGACGACCACGTCGACGGAGCGGTCGACGACCACCTGCGGGACGTCGCACACCGCGCCGATCATCGGGGCGCCGGCGACGACCTGCTCCTCGTCGACGCTCGGCAGGCAGACACCGACCACGCTGTAGCCGTGCGCCGGGTCGACCGCGAGGTCGCTCACCACGCTGGCGACGGGACCGGGCTCGCCGACCACGAGCGTGCGCATCATCGCCTGGCCGTGCAGCCGCGACTTCTTCAGCGACCGGCGCAGCACCAGCCGGGCGGTCACCGCCAGGAGCGCGGCCGCCGGCACGACGACGAAGACCAGGAAGCGGGAGACCTCCGCCTTGAACGCGTAGCTGGCCAGGACGAGGACCACGACGCTGACCAGGCCGGCCCGGACGAGCACCCGGGTCTCGGCGGCCGAGCGGCCGAGGACCGCGTCGCCGTAGCCGTGCAGCACGGCCACCAGCGCAACGAAGCCGAGGGTCGCGCCGGCGATCATGAGGGCCGTCTGACCGGCGGGCTCGTACAGCGCGACCATCACCGGCGTCGCGACGAGCAGGATGGCGGCCAGGTCCAGCAGCGCGGCGTGCACCCGGTACGAGTGCACGATCTGGCGCCAGGAACCGGCGACCGCGTCAGCCGAGTTGAAGGGGGTGGAGCGGCGCTCGAACGGCTCCGCGGAGGCCCACGACCGACGCTGCCCGAGACCCCGCCCGCGACGGTCGCCGAGCGCGAGATCCATGTCGTCGACGATCTCTGCAGCCACAGTTCCGCACCCCCGATCCGCCTAGTGGAATGGGAGTGAGGCTATACGTCGGTATGGCGCAGTTCATCACCTTCTGTCCGGTTTCACCCGATGCTGGCGCAGGTGAGGGCCGGGGTCACTCCTTCGTGTGAAACCTCAGCTGAGCCGCCTCGAGCCCGCTGGTGATCACCAGCTCGACTGCGTCTGCCGCGGAGTCGACGAGCCACGGCAAGTCCTTGAGCTCATTCTTGGCAAAATCGCGCAGGACGAAGTCCGCGGCGTCCATCCGACCCGGCGGCCGGCCGACCCCCACCCGGACCCGGACGTAGTCCTTCGTGCCCAGCGCCTTCGTCGTGTCCCGCAACCCGTTGTGGCCGCCCTCGCCCCCGCCGCGCTTGAGCCGGACGTCCGCGAACGGGATGTCGAGCTCGTCGTGCACCAGCACCGTCCGCTCGGGGGGCACGTCGTAGTACTTCGCGAGCGCCGCGACCGGGCCCCCCGAGACGTTCATATAGGTGGTCGGCTTCGCCAGCACCACGCGCGGGCCGGGCGCCCCGCCCGGCAGGACCCCGAGGCGCGCCTCGGCCACCGCCGCCTGCGGCCGGCGCGAGAGCAGGCCCGACGCCCGCGTGCCGAACGCGGCACCCGTCCGGCGCGCCAGCTCGTCGAGCACCATCTGGCCGACGTTGTGCCGGTTGCCGGCGTACTGCGGGCCCGGGTTGCCCAGGCCGACGACCAGCCAGGGTCCGTCGCTCATCGGGTCTCCTCCTGCGGGGTTCGTGCGGGAACGACGACGCCCGGCACCGTCAGGAACGGTACCGGGCGTCGAGGGAATGCTCAGGCTGCGACGGCGCAGTCACTCCGACCCGTGGTCGGTCCGAGCCTGCGCCCCGCTTCGGCTCAGCCCTCGGCCGACTCGGCGGCGGCGGCCGACGCGGCGGACTGCGACGCGGCGATCTCGGCGGCGGCAGCGTCGGCGGCGACGTCCTCGGCGGAGGCGTGCGGGACGCTGACGGAGACGACCGTGATCTCGGCGTCGGTCAGCAGGACCGAGCCCTCGGGCAGCGTGACGTCGCCGGCGTTGACGCTGGCGCCACCCTCGAGGCCCTCGATGGAGACCTGGACCTCGGTGGGCAGGTGCGTCGCCTCGGCCTCGAGGGACAGCGTCTGCGTCTCGACGACGTGGATGGTGCCGGGGGCGGACTCGCCGACGATCGTGACGGGGACGTCGACGGAGACCTTCTCGCCCTTCTTCACGATGAGCAGGTCGACGTGCTCGATCGTGTTCTTGACGACGTCGCGCTGGACGTCCTTGGTGATCGCGAGCGTGGTCTTGCCCTCGAGCTCGATGGCGAACAGCGCGTTGGCGTGCTTCACCGCGAGCATCGTCGCGTGGCCCGGGAGAGCGACGTGCAGCGGGTCGGAACCGTGCCCGTACAGGACGGCGGGGATCTGGTCGGCGCGGCGCAGGCGGCGCGCGGCGCCCTTGCCGAACTCGGTACGGGTGGTGGCGACGAGCTTGACCTCGGACACGTGTACTCCCAAGTGCTGACGTCGGCGCAGTGGACGCGACGTGGCGGCTGTGATGGCGTGGCGTGCGCGGCGGGAGCCGGGCGACGCGGATCTAGACAGGTGTGGTGGCCTCGACGCGGGACGCAGGACGGGCACGCGGAGGCGCTCGCCCAGTCGATCACGGAGCGACAGGTGGTCGTGGAACTTCGTCGACCGTCCTTCGTCCCTCGCCGAGGCAACCTGGAGAGACTACCCGGTCGGAGGCGCGGAGCCCAACCCGCTGCTCAGTCTGCCCGTCAGTGCGACGCCGCGCCCTCGTCGTCGGCCCAGCCCCAGCGGACGGTGACGGCGGCCGTCACCGGCTGCACGCCGGCCTCGACGGGGACCGACATCGCGGCGACGACGCCGCCCTTCGCGCGGGACAGGAACACCGGCGCGCCCTCGGACCCGCCCTCCTGCACCCACTGCACGGCACCGAGCCGGTGGCCCGAGAGCTCGGCCCAGTGGGTCGCGCGCACGACCGCGTCGGCCCAGGCGGCCTCGCGGGCGGCGGCTTGCGCCTCGGTGGGGTCGCTGACCTCGAAGCGGATGCCGTCCGTGCGGGCGGGCTCACCGCCGGCGATCACAGCCGCGCCGACGAGATCGCCGGCGGACGCGACGTCGAGCAGCGTGACCTGCAGGCCGAGCCGGGCCACGACGCGCGACGAGCCGGCCGCGGAGCCGTCGGTCCACGTGCTGGTCTGGGTCGTCCGCATCGCGCGGTCGTCCACGCCGGCCTCGCGCAGCACGGCGCGCATCCGGTCGACGCACCCGGCCGCGAGGCCGAGCGCGCGCTCGGCGTCGACCGCCCGGGCCTCGGCGCCGAGGTCGGCCACCGCCCGGTCGGGGACGGCGTCGGCCGCGCCGTGGCCGCTGACGGTCACGCCGCCGCGCGGGCCGCGACGGGCGACCTCGTCGTCGCGCACGACCGTCAGGCCTGGCCGTCGAACAGGGACGTCACCGAGCCGTCGTCGAAGACCTCGCGGATGGCGCGGGCGATGAGCGGGGCGATCGACAGGACCGTGAGCTGCGGGAACCGGCGGTCCTCGGCGATGGGCAGCGTGTCGGTGATGACGACCTCGCGCGCGCCGCAGCCCTGCAGCCGCTCGACCGCCGGGTCGGAGAGCACGCCGTGGGTGGCCGCGACGATGACGTCCTTGGCGCCGGCCTCCATGAGCACGCGGACGGCTCCCGCGATGGTGCCGGCGGTGTCGATGAGGTCGTCGACCAGCACGCAGCTGCGGCCCTCGACGTCACCGACCACGCGGTTGGCGACCGTCTTGTTGGGGCTGCGGATGTCGCGCGTCTTGTGCACGAAGGCCAGCGGCCCGCCGCCCAGCTTGGCCGCCCACTGCTCGGCGACGCGGATGCGGCCGGCGTCCGGGGAGACGACCGTGACGTTCGAGGTGTCGACGCGCGTGCGCACGTACTCCGTGAGGATCGGCATGGCCCAGAGGTGGTCGACCGGGCCGTCGAAGAAGCCCTGGATCTGCGCGGCGTGCAGGTCGACGCTCATCAGGCGGTCGGCGCCCGCCGTCTTGAACAGGTCGGCCATGAGGCGGGCGGAGATAGGCTCGCGGCCGCGGTGCTTCTTGTCCTGCCGGGCGTACCCGTAGAACGGCGCGACGACGGTGATCGTCTTGGCCGACGCCCGCTTCAGCGCGTCGACCATGAGCAGCTGCTCCATGATCCACGTGTTGATGGGCGAGGCGTGCGACTGCAGGACGAACGTGTCCGCGCCGCGCACCGACTCCCCGAACCGCGTGTAGATCTCGCCGTTCGCGAACTCGTACGCCGTGGTGGGCAGGAGCTCGATGCCCAGGTGGGCCGCGACGCTGGTGGCGAGGTCCGTGTGGGCGCGCCCCGAGAGGAGCACCAGACGCTTCTCGCCGTCCGAGGAGATGATCCCGGTCATCGTGCGGAGTCCTTCGTGTTCGTGCCCGTGTCAGGCAGTGCCGGCGGTGGGGTCGGTGGGGCGTCGGCTGCGGCCGCGGAGGCGCGCTCGCGCTCGGCGCGTGCCTGCGGGGAGAGGTCGGAGTCGTCGGCACCCGAGGGACGCACCACCGCGTTGGCGGCTGCCGTGCCGGCCCGGGCGCGCTGGACCCAGCCCTCGATGTTGCGCTGCGCGCCGGCACTGACCCCGAGCGCGCCGGAGGGCACGTCCCGCCGGATCACGCTGCCGGCCCCGGTGTACGCGCCGTCGCCGATGGTCACGGGCGCCACGAACATGTTGTCCGCTCCGGTGCGGGCGTACGAGCCGATGGTCGTGCGGTGCTTGTTCACGCCGTCGTAGTTGACGGTCACCGACGCCGCACCGATGTTGGTGTGCTCCCCGATCGTCGCGTCGCCCACGTAGGAGAGGTGCGGGACCTTCGAGCCGGTGCCGATCTGCGCGTTCTTCGTCTCGACGAACGTGCCGATCTTGCCGGCGTCGCCGAGCACGGTGCCGGGCCGCAGGTAGGCGAACGGGCCGACCGAGGCGTCCGCGCCGATCACCGCGAGGTTGCCGTGCGTGCGCACGACGCTGGCCCGCGGACCCACCTCGACGTCGGTCAGCGTGGTGTCGGGGCCGACGGTGGCGCCCTCGCGGACCACGGTCGCGCCATGCAGCTGTGTGCCCGGGAGCAGCGTCACGTCCCGCTCGAGCTCGACGTCGACGTCCACCCAGGTGGTCGCCGGGTCCACCACCGTGACGCCGTCGCGCATCCAGTCCTCGAGGATGCGGCGGTTCATCTCGGCCCGCAGCACCGACAGCTGGACCCGGTCGTTGACGCCCTCGACCAGCACGGGGTCGTCCGTGCGCAGCGCCCGGACGTGGCCGCCGTCGGTGCGCGCGATGGCGAGCACGTCGGTCAGGTACACCTCGCCCTGCGCGTTGTCGCGGCCCAGCCGGCCGAGCGCGCCGCGCAGCACGCCGGCGTCGAACACGTAGATGGAGGAGTTGATCTCGGTGATCGCGCGCTGGGCGTCGTCGGCGTCCTTCTCCTCGACGATGCCGAGCACGTCGCCGGTGCCGGGCTCCCGCAGGATGCGGCCGTAGCCGGTGGGCTCCGCCACCTCCGTGGTGAGCACCGTGACGGCGTTGCCGTCGGCGTGGTGGGCCTCGAGCAGCTCGTGCAGCGTGGCGGCGTCGAGCATCGGGACGTCGCCCGCGATGACGACGACGGCGCCGACGACCTGCGCGTGCGTGGCCGAGCCGACGGTCGAGTCCTGCGCGGCGTCGGCCTGCGCGGCGGCGTCGAGCGCCGTCATGGCCACCTGGACGGCGCGGCCGGTGCCGGGGATCTCGTCCTGGTCGGCCAGCAACGCCTGCGGGTCCAGCTCACGGACGTGGGCGGCGACCTGCTCACGCTCGTGCCGGACGACCACGAGGACGCGCCGGGGCTCGAGGGCGCGGGCGGTGGCCAGCGCGTGACCGACCATGCTGCGGCCGGCCAGCGTGTGCAGGACCTTGGGAGTCGCCGAGCGCATCCGGGTTCCTTCACCTGCGGCGAGGACGACGACGGCGGCCGGGCGGGGGAACGTCACCTGGGGGTGCTCCTCGCGGATCTGCCCGGGTCTCGGGCGGCGGATCTCGTGCGCACCGTGCACTCTACCCGGGCGCGGAGGTCGCTCCGGCCGCGCTGGAGTCATCCGGCGCGGGCGTGAGCGGGCGCGGTGGCGGGGGTACGACGCGCCGGCGCCGGGCGATCCAGACGGCTGTCACCACCGCACCGACGGCCGCGGCGACCAGCACGGCGACCCGGACGCCCACCTCGGGCGCGCCCACGGCGAGGTCCACGACCTGCGACACGACGACGAACACCAGCACGCCGAGCAGGAGGTAGGGGGCACGCTTCCCGCGCGTCGTCGCCATGAGCCGCACCGTACTCCGTCCACCCGTGCCCGCAGAACGGGCGCGTCGGCGGCTCCGCCCCCAGGATTCGAACCTGGACTGCACGGCTCCAAAGGCCGGCGTGCTGCCGTTACACCAGGGCGGACCGACGCGTGCGGCGTCGTGGTCGCCAAGTCTGCCAGCCGCCGTGGGCGCTCACGGCATGATGGGCCCGTGGCCACCGACAGCAAGCGCGCACCCCGCTCCCGCATGACGGGGACGCAGCGGCGGGCGCAACTGCTCGACGTCTCGCGCCGCCTGTTCGCCGAGAAGGGGTTCGACGGCACCAGCGTCGAGGAGATCGCCGCCCGTGCCGAGGTGTCCAAGCCGGTCGTGTACGAGCACTTCGGCGGCAAGGAGGGCGTCTACGCCGTCGTGGTCGACCGCGAGATCCAGGCGCTGACGAGCGCGCTCAGCGGTGCGCTCGAGAGCGGCGGGCACCCCAAGGCGATGGTCGAGCGGACGGCCCTGGCGCTCCTCGGGTACATCGAGGCGTCGGAGGACGGGTTCCGGATCCTCGTGCGCGACTCGCCCGTGGCGCAGGCGACCGGCACGTTCTCCAGCCTGATCGGGGACGTCGCCACGCAGGTCGAGCACCTGCTGGCCGACCAGTTCAAGAAGCAGGGCCAGGACCCCAAGACGGCACCGATCTACGCGCAGATGCTGGTGGGCATGGTCGCGCTCACCGGTCAGTGGTGGCTCGACGCCCGCAGCCCGAGCAAGAACGTCGTCGCGGCCCACCTGGTGAACCTCGCGTGGAACGGCCTGTCCGGGCTCGAGCGCCGGCCGACGCTCACCGGCACCGTGTGACCGGGATCTCTGTCGACGTCGAGTAATCTCGCGACATGGTGGCACGCACGTCCCCGGATGCCCCGGGGTCCCGCGACGAGGTCGATCGGATCGTCCTCGCCTGGGAGCGCGAGCGCCCGGACCTCGACGTCCGCCCGCTGACCGTCCTGTCCCGGGTCAGCCGCCTCGCCCGGCACCTCGACCTCGCCCGGCGTTCCGCGTTCGCGCGGCACGACCTGGAGACGTGGGAGTTCGACGTGCTCTCGGCGCTCCGTCGGGCCGGCGCCCCGTACCGCCTCTCCCCCGGCGCCCTGCTGACGCAGACGCTGGTCACCAGCGGCACCATGACCAACCGCATCGACCGGCTGGCGGAGCACGGCCTGGTCGAGCGGCAACCGGCTCCCGACGACCGACGCGGGGTGCTCGTGCAGCTCACGCCCGCCGGCCTGGCGCGGGTCGACGCGGCGTTCGCCGACCTCCTCGACGTCGAGCGCGGCCTGTTGGGCGACCTGGACGAGGCCGACCGCGACCGCCTGGCCGACCTGCTGCGCGAGGTGACCGCGCCGTTCGACGCGTCGTGAGGGCATGACGGCGGCGCGGTCCGCCGCCCGGGGACTCCTGCTCGCCGCCGTCCTGCTGTACGCGCTGAACCTGCGCGCACCGATCACGGCGCTGGCCCCGGTGGTCGACGACGTCCGCGCCGACCTCGGGCTGAGCGCCGCCGGCGTCGGCCTGCTGACCGGCATCCCGGTCCTCTGCTTCGCGCTGGCGACGCCGCTGATGGCGGTCCTGCTCGGGCGCCTGGGCACCGGGCGCGTGGTCGCCGCGTCACTGGTCACCGTGCTGGCGGGGACGCTGCTGCGGTCCTCCGACGGGTTCGGCACCGCGCTCGCCGGCACCGTGCTCATCGGCGTCGCCATCACCGCGGGCAACGTGGCCGTCCCCGTCGTCATCGGCCGCGACTTCCCGGGGCACGTGCCCCGCGTGACCGGCCTCTACACCGCCGCGCTCAACGGCGGCAGCGTCCTGACCACGACCCTGACCGCACCGCTGGCGGCGCTGATCGGCTGGCGCTGGGCGCTCGCGTCGTGGGGGCTGCTCGCCGTCGTCGCGCTCGTCGTGTGGCAGCGGGCGTACCCGATCGGCAAGGCCGAACCCGTCGTGCTCGTCGCGACCGCCGGCGCGCCGAACGTGTGGCGGCGGCCCGTCACCTGGCTGCTGGCCGTCGCGTTCGCGGGGCAGGCGTTCGGCTACTACGCGGTCAGCGCGTGGCTGCCGTCGGTCCTGCACGACACGCTCGGCCTGGAGCGGGCCGCGTCGGGCGGGGCGGCGGCCCTGTTCCAGCTGTTCGGGATGGTCGGCGGCATCGCCGTGCCGATCGCGCTGGGTCGGCGCGCGCCCGTCGCGGCCGTGTCCGCGGCGATCGCGGTCGGCTGGGTGGCCCTGCCCGTGGGACTGCTGCTCGCGCCGGCCTGGTGGGCGGTGTGGTGCACGTTCGCCGGGGTGGCGCAGGGCGGGAACTTCGCGGTGATCTTCACGGTCATCGCGTCCAGCGCCGGCTCGCAGGCGGCCGCCCGGCGCATGTCCGCCACGGTGCAGAGCATCGGCTACGGGTGCGCCGCCCTGGGGCCGAGCGTCCTGGGGGCCGTGCACGCGTCGAGCGGCGGCTGGACCGCGCCGCTGCTCGTCGTGCTCGCCGCCGTGCTGACCATGGGCACCGCCTCGGCGCTGGCCCTGCGCAGCATGCGCCGGGAGACCTAGCCGACGATCTCCGCGGCTTCCATCCAGGCCGTCTCCAGCTCGTCCTTCTCCGCCGCGAGCGCGCGGAGCTCGGCGTCGAGGGCGATGACGGCCTGGTGGTCCGTCGCCTGCTCCGACATGCGCTGGTGCAGCGTCGTCTCCTGGTCGGCGATGCGGGACAGCCGCCGCTCGATGCGCGCGATCTCCTTGCGGGCGGTGCGCAGGTCGGCCGTCGAGACCGCCGCGGGAGCGGCCTCGGTCACCGGCCTGGCGTCGAGCGGGGACGACGCCGTCGCCGTGGCGGTGCGCCGCAGGTCCAGGTACTGCTCGACGCCGCCGGGCAGCTGGCGCAGCAGGCCGTCGCCGAGCAGCGCCATCTGGGTGTCGCACACCCGCTCGAGCAGGTAGCGGTCGTGCGAGACGACGATGAGGGTGCCCGGCCAGCCGTCCAGCAGGTCCTCCAGCGCCGCGAGCGTGTCGGTGTCGAGGTCGTTGGTCGGCTCGTCGAGGAGCAGGACGTTGGGCTCGCCGACGAGCAGCCGCAGCAGCTGCAACCGGCGTCGCTCACCGCCGGACAGGTCGCGCACGGGGGTCCGGGACCGCTCGCGGTCGAAGCCGAGCCGCTCGACCAGCTGGGCGGCGGTCAGCTCCTTGCCGCCGACGACCACCGATCGCTTCTCGCTCTCGATCACCTCGATCACGCGCAGGCCGGCCAGCTCGTCCAGGTCCTCGACATCCTGGGTCAGCTCCGCCACCTGCACGGTCTTGCCGCGCTTGACCCGGCCGGTCGTCGGCTGCTGTCGCCCCGACAGCAGCCGCAGCAGCGAGGTCTTGCCGGCGCCGTTCACGCCGACCAGCCCGACGCGGTCGCCGGGGCCGAGCCGCCAGGTGATGTCGTGCAGCAGGACCCGGTCGCCGTAGACGACGGACGCGTCCTCGATGTCGAGCACGTCCTTGCCCAGCCGCGCCGTCGCCATGCGCGTCAGGCTCAGCTGGTCACGCGGCGGCGGCTCGTTCTCGATGAGCGCGTTGGCGGCGTCGATGCGGAACTTGGGCTTCGACGTCCGCGCGGGCGCACCGCGGCGCAGCCAGGCGAGCTCCTTGCGTAGCAGGTTCTGCCGCTTCTCCTCGGCGGTCGAGGCGTTCCGGGCCCGCTCCGCGCGCGCCAGCACGTAGGCGGCGTACCCGCCCTCGTACTGGTCGACGCCCCCGTCGTGCACCTCCCAGGTACGCGTGCACACCGCATCGAGGAACCAGCGGTCGTGGGTCACGACCACGAGCGCGCCGTTCGACCGGGTGTACCGCTCGACCAGGTGCGCGGCCAGCCACGCGACGCCCTCGACGTCGAGGTGGTTGGTGGGCTCGTCCAGGACGAGCACCTCGTCGTCGCGCACGAGCAGGGCGGCGAGGGCGACGCGGCGGCGCTGGCCCCCGGAGAGCGTCGCGACGTCCGCGTCGAGCGACACGTCGGCGAGCAGGCCCGCGTGGACCGAGCGGATGCGGGAGTCGGTCGCCCACTCGTGCTCGTCGGCGGACCCGTGCACCACGTCGAGGACCGTGCTGCCCGCCAGGAGGTCGTCGCGCTGCTCGAGGACCGCGACGCGCACGCCGCCGGCGCGGGTCATCCGGCCGTCGTCGGGCGCCTGCATGCCCGACAGGACGCGCAGGAGGGTCGACTTGCCCGCGCCGTTGGGGCCGACCACGCCGATCCGCTGGCCGTCGTCGAGCCCGAGGGAGACCTCGTCGAGAAGGGTGCGCGTGCCCAGCGTGAGCGTGACGCGGTCCGCGCCGAGAAGGTGAGCCATTTGCGTGAAGGCTACCCGCAGACCCGCACAGGCCCTCCACACGGACCGCCGATGCCAGGGCTGACCTGCGCGTTAACGTCCGAAGGGTGAACCAGCACGCGCGAGAGCGCCGGCGGACGACGTGGCCCCGGGCGGTCGGCCTGGTCACGGTCGGCGTCCTGACCTTCGGGGTGGCCGGCGCGGCCGCCGTCTACCTGAGCCTGCAGTCGAACATCGGCGAGGTCGACGTCGCCGACCTGGTGGGCGACGAGCGCTCGCGCCCGTCCCCCACGGCGCCGCCGCCGGGCGACGCGCGCGCGGGCTCCGCGGTGAACCTGCTGATCATCGGCTCCGACGACCGCAGCGGCGAGAACGCCGACATCGGCGGCGCGGAGGAGGGGATGCAGTCCGACACCACGATCGTCGCCCACGTGTCCGCGGACCGGTCCCGCGTCGAGCTGGTGTCCATCCCCCGCGACCTCCTGGCCGACCGGCCGTCCTGCACGATGTCGGACGGCACGACCACCGAGGCCCGGGCGCACCGGCAGTTCAACGAGGCGTTCGCCGTCGGCTGGAACCACGGCCACGACCTCGAGTCCGCGTCCGCCTGCACGTGGAAGACGGTCGAGAGCCTCACCGGCGTCCGGCTCGACGGCCTCGTGCTCGTCGACTTCGTCGGCCTGCGTGACATGGTCGACGCCATCGGCGGGGTGCCCATGTGCCTGCCCACCGACCTCGACGACGAGGACACCGGCCTGCACGTCCGGGCCGGCGCCCAGGTGTTCGACGGCCTCACCGCCGTGCAGTTCGCCCGCGCCCGGCACGGCATCGGCGACGGCTCCGACACGGGTCGGATCACGCGCCAGCACGACCTCATGGCCGCGATGTCGCGCTCGGTGCTCAGCCGCGACGTGCTCACCGACCCCGGCGCGATGCTGCGGTTCGCGCAGGCCGCGACCAGCTCGCTGACGGCCAGCAGCGGCTTCCAGTCCCTGACTGACCTGGCCGGGTTCGGGCTGTCGCTGCGCCACCTGCAGGCCGACCGGATCGTGTTCGCCTCGATGCCGACCGCGGTCGCCCGGTCGGACTCGAACCGCGTGGAGGCGACGCCCGCGGCCGCCGAGCTCTGGGCCCGGATCGCCGCGGACCAGCCGGTGGGCGAGGCGGCGCCGGCGACGGCACCCCCGCCCACCGGCACCGCGCCGCCCCCGGCCGTCGAGACCCCGTGGACCCCGCCGGGCGGCGTGCTCACGTCGGCGGACGGCGCCGCGGCCTGCGGTTGAGCCGGGCTCAGCGCGCGAGGTACGCGGCGAGGACGTCGAGGATCCCCCGGAAGCCCTCCTCGCGCCCGCTGCCGTCCTCCTTGCCGTCGAGGTAGGCACCCTGCTCCGTGAACGTGACGCGGGTGCCGCCGTCGACGGCCTCGAGCTCGGTCGTCGTCAGTGAGGTGGACAGGTGCTCGCCGCCCACCCACATGTCGTACGTCGAGACGATGCGCTCCCGCTCGACGATGTCCGTGTAGGTGGCGACGTACCGGCTGGTGGGCCCGCCGTGCCACTGGCCGTCCTGCACGGCCTGGCCGCCGACGCGGAAGTCGTCGGAAGCCTCCGTCTCGGTGAAGTTCTCGTCGGTGCCGAACCACTGGGCGTGCTGCTCGGGGATGGCGAACGCGTCCCAGACGCGGGCGAGCGGGGCGTCGAACGTGCGGTCGATGACGAAGGTCGCGTGGGCGACGGCGCCGGTTGTGCGGGTGGTCATGGTGTCGTTCCTCTCAGGGGGTCAGTGCGGGAGCGACGCGCCGAGCGCGTCCATGAGCTCACCGGTGCCGTGCTCGCGCTCGGCGCCGGTGTCGTGGCCGTCGAGGTGCACGCCCTGCTCGGTCCACGTGACGTGGGTGCCGTCGGGGGCGTCCTCGAGGGTGATCGTGGTGATCGACGTGGAGATGTGGGCGTCGTCGAGCCACATGTCGTAGGTGGCGACGATGCGCTCCCCGTCGAGCAGGTCCGTGTAGGTGGAGCGGTACCGGTAGACCGGACCGTCGGGCACCGTCCCCGCCGAGACCTGGTGACCGCCCACGCGGAAGTCGTCGGACAGCTCCGTGTCGTCCCCGCCGCCGAACCAGCGCCGCTTGGCGTCGGCGTCGGCGAAGGCCGCCCACACCAGCTCGCGCGGAGCCCGGTAGGTGCGCTCGAGCTGGAACGTGCTGTGCAGCTGGCTGCGCTGCGTGGTGCTGGTCATGAGGGGTCCTTCCCTGTCGAGGCGTCGAGGAAGTCGCCGAGCCGGTCGAGCCGGCGCTCGGCGGGCAGCCGCTGCCGGCCCATCCACTCCCCTGCGCCGGTCAGGGCGCCGGGGGCGAGCTGGACCGTGCGGACGCGGCCGATCTTGTGCGAGGTGACGATGCCCGCGTCCTCGAGCACCGCGAGGTGCTGGTGGACCGCCGGGAGGGACATCGCGAACGGTTCGGCGAGCGCGCTGACGGACGCCGGGCCGCGCACCAGCCGTTCGACCATCGCGCGCCGGCTCGCGTCGGACAGGGCCTTGAAGACCTTGTCCAGCTCGCCATTGTTAAGCATGTGCTTAAGTATTGCTCGTGCGGCCGGGATGTCAAGGGGGCTGCCGACGAATGCGCGAGATCCGGCCGTCCAGCGGCCGGATGCCGCGCATTCCTGTAGGCGGCTGAGGGGCGCGTCGACTCAGTGGCCGGGCGGGGGCGTCAGTCCGTGGAGCTGACCACGCGCGCGCCGGCCACGGGGCCGGCCGCGGTGAGCACGCGGTCCGCGACCCCCGACGCGGTGAACGCCGCGGCGAGCACCAGCGCGTGCTGCCGGCTGCGGCCCAGGGCGGCGATGGTCGGGCCCGACCCGGACACGACGACGCCGAGCGCCCCCGCGTCCTGGGCGACGGCGAGCGGCTCGGCCAGGCCGGGATCGAGCTCGAGGGCCGCCATCTGCAGGTCGTTGTGCAGCGCGGCGCCGAGCGCCCGGGGGTCCCCCGCGCGCAGGGCCTGCATGAGGGGGACGTCGTCCTCCTGGTCGGGCACCATCGCCGAGCTGTGCAGCTCGTCGAACGCGGCGTAGACGGCGGCCGTGGACAGCCCGCGGTCCTGCACGGCGAACGCCCAGTGGAACTCGCCACGGCTCAGCGCGGGAGTGAGCAGGTGACCTCGCCCCGAGCCGACGGCGGTGTGGCCGGCCAGCACGAACGGCACGTCGGAGCCCAGCTCGGCGGCCAGCTCCAGCAGGTCGTCCCGGCTCAGCCCGGTGCGCCAGAGGGCGTCGCACGCGACGAGGGCCGCGGCGGCGTCGGCCGAGCCCCCCGCCATGCCGCCCGCGACCGGCACGCCCTTGTTGAGGTGCAGGTGCACGCCGTCGTCGATCCCCGCGTGCTCCGCGAGCAGGGCCGCGGCCCGTAGCGCCAGGTTCGACCCGTCCGTCGGCACCAGCTCGGCCTGCGGACCGCTCACGGTGAGCTCGCGGGTGTCGGACGGGGTGGCGACGACCTCCTCGAACACCGACACCGCCTGGAACACCGTGGAGACGGCGTGGTACCCGTCGTCCTCGCGCGGACCGACGCGCAGCGACAGGTTGACCTTCCCGGGCGCGCGGACCTTGACCTCGTGCTCGGGCAGCGGGGCCACGGGGGTCAGCGTCACGGCTCCACTGTGCCAGGTCGCCCGGCGGCGGGCCCGAGGTGCTCCGCGATGCGCGCGAAGCCGCCGATGTCCACCCGTTCGCCGCGGGCCTGCGGGTCCACGCCGGCCGCCTGGAGGGCCGCGACGGCCGCGTCGGCACTGCCGGCGAGGGACGCGAGGGCCGAGCGGAGCATCTTGCGGCGCTGGGCGAAGGCGGCGTCGACGACGGCGAACACGGCCTCCCGCGAGGCGTCGGTGACCGGCGGCTCGCGGCGGTCGAAGCGCACGAGCGCCGAGTCGACGTTGGGCGCCGGCCAGAAGACCGTGCGCCCGACCGTGGCCGTGCGGCGGGCCGACGCGTACCAGGCCGCCTTCGCCGACGGCACCCCGTACGTGCGGCTGCCCGGCGGCGCGGCGAGGCGGTCGGCCACCTCCGCCTGCACCATCACGAGCACGCGCTCGAGCGAGTCGAACCGCTCGAGGAACGTGAGCAGCACCGGCACGGAGACGTTGTAGGGCAGGTTGGCGACGAGCGCGACGGGCGGGGGGCCCGGCAGCTCGCGCACGTCGAGGGCGTCGGAGAGCACGATCGTCAGGCGCTCGCGGCCGGCCTCGTCGCGCAGCACCACGGGCTCGTCGTCGGCACCCGCCACCACCGTCAGCCCCGGCACGTGCCGCGCGACCGTGCCCGGGAGGAGCCTCGCGAGCGTCGGGTCGATCTCCACGGCGACCACGTCGGCGCCCGCCTCCAGCAGCCCCAGCGTCAGGGAGCCGAGGCCGGAGCCGATCTCCACCACGCGGTCGCCCTCGGCGACGTCGGCCTGCCGGACGATCTTGCGGACCGTGCCGCCGTCGAGCACGAAGTTCTGGCCCAGCTGCTTGGTCGGGCGCACGCCCGCGCGCTCCGCCAGCTCGCGGATCTCCGCAGGCCCGAGCAGCGTGGTGGTGGTTGACATGCGCACGAGCCTAGGCGAGCACGGCAGAAGCCCCCGCCCGGCGTACCGGGCGGGGGCTTCTGAGGCGATCAGCTGAACAGGTTCTTCCCGCAGGTGGGCCACTGGCCGGCTCCCGAGCGGTTGTAGAGCATCTTGGCGCGGGACGTCTGCTCCTCGGGCGAGGCCTGCGAGGGAAGACCCGCACCGCCGACGCCCTGCCACGTGCCGACCGAGAACTGGTAGAGGCCGTAGTACTTGCCGCTCCCGGAGACGGAGGTGGGGTTGCCGCCCGACTCGCAGCGCGCGAGGGCCGCCCAGTTGAGCGAGTCGGCGTCGCCGCCCGCGGTGACCGGGGATCCCGTCGAGGCCGCGGGGGCCTTCGGGACGACCGGGCGCGCCTTGGTGCCGACGCTCAGCACCTCGTCGACCGGGGCCTGGGTGACGGTGTCGGACACGGCGATCCGGCCCGACTCGACGCCGTCGACCGTGGTGACGCGCTCGACGACGGTACGGACGCCGGGGACGCCCGCCGTGAGCGTGCGCTTCTGGTCCGTGTACCGCGACGCGTCCTGCTGCGTGCTCGACGCGAACGGGACCGCGACGGTCGAGGTGACGTCCTGCATGATGACGCGGTTGACGACGACCTGGACGCGGCCGGTGTCCGTCCGGACCACCGAGACGCGGTCAAGCGGGTTCAGCGTGATGCCGAGCTCGCCGAGCACCTGGGCCACGCGCGCGTCGGCGTCCGTGACCGCGAGGGTCTGGCCGTCGACGACCACGTCCGCCGGGCCGTGCAGCGCGAGGTCGAGCGCCAGCTCCGGGCGACCGCCCGCGGCGGACCGCGAGGCGACGAGCGCGACGGACTGGCCGCGCGCGGACAGCGAGTCGAGCGCCTCGTCCGCGGACAGCGCCGTGGTCCAGACCGACTGCTCCTGGCCGTCGACGGTCACGGCGACCTGGTGAGCGTGACGGACGACGATCTCGGAGCCCTCGCCCAGCGCGCCGGTCTGGCTCACGACGTCGCGGGCGCCGACGACGACGCCCTGGTCGTCCAGCAACCCGTCGACCGAGCCGGCGAAGGTGCTCAGCTGGGTGACGTTGCCGTCGACGTCGAGCGTGACGGACTTCTGCGCGTGCGCGAACGCGGCCGACCCGCCCGCGAGGACGAGGGCCACCGCCGCGGCGGAGATGGGGAGGATGCGTGCCCGACCGGACCAGTGGTCCTTCGGACGGGGCTCGTCCGGGCCATCGGGCTCGGACGTGTCGCGGGATCGCGCGAAGGGACCAGGGATGAGGGTCGAGAACTGCACGGGGCTCCAGCCGTCGAGGTGCCCGGGCACGGGGGGCGGAGCGCGCCACAGGTGCGGCGCCCGGCGGTGAACCTCGGGATTCGAGGTTCGGCGGACACCCGGAGGGGGGCGTCACCCGTCGGTCCCGGATCCCCGATCCGGCCGTCGCGGCGGCCCACACGGAGCGGGCGCCGGTGCCTCACGGACCGGACGTCAGCGCAGATGGGCTGATGTCCAGATCGCGAGGCGAGACCGACCGTAACCGGATCGTGACCAGAATGCCAAGCGCGCCTACCGCCCGATGCGGTACATCCGTGCTCGTTTCACCCTGTCGTCGGGCGTCGCCCCACGTCAGGCGGCGTGAGCGTCGTCACACGGGTAATCGGCCACACACCGGGTGAAACCGGCGGATCAGTACCAGCCCTTGGCCTCGTGCTGCGCCCACGCACCGCACGGGTTGCCGTAGCGGCCGCCGATGTAGTTGAGGCCCCAGGTGATCTGCGTGGCCGGGTTGGTCTGCCAGTCGGCGCCGACGGTCGCCATCTTCGAGCCCGGCAGCGCCTGCGGGATGCCGTACGCACCGGAGGACCGGTTGGCCGCGTTGACGCGCCAGCCGCTCTCCTGGTTCCACAGCGAGAGGAGGCAGGCGAACTGGTCGTCGCCCCAGCCGCGCGCGGCGGCCATCTCCTTGCCGAGGGCCTGGGCGGTGCCCGGCTCGACGGCGACGACGGTGGGGTCGGGGAGCTCGGCCGTGCCGACCTTGGTGACCTGCGTGACCGGCGCGACCGTCACCACGGAGGCGATCGGGGTGCGACCGGTGACCACGCCGCCGACGACCTGCAGCTCGTACGTCGTGGTGCGGACGCCGGCCTTGCCCTTGGTGGTGATGACGGTGTTGCCCTTGACCATCCCTGGGTCCTCGACCTCCTGGGAGTCGAACGGCATGGCCTCGGTCACCGTCTCGCCGCCCGTGCTGGCGCGGGTCACGAGGACCACCAGGCCGTCGACCGCGGTGGCGTCGAGCGGCACGGAGACCTGGTCGCCGTCGTCGAGCACGAGGCCGATGTCGCGCAGCGCGTCGCGGACGGTGGCGGCGCTGCTGACGCCGTCGATCACCTGCCCGTCCACGACGAGGTGGATGGTCTTCAGCGTGGAGACGCGCAGCATGTCGCGGCCGAGCTCCGCTGACCGGGACGCCGACAGGCGGACCTCGTCGTCGCGCAGCCCCAGGCCGTCCACGGCCTCGCCCACGGTCAGCGCGGTCGTCCAGACGTCCCGCTGCGAGCCGTCGACCTCGACCGCCAGCTCGCGACCGTGCCGGACGACGATCTGGCCGGCCCGGGAGATCGGCTGGTCCACCGCGGGGGCGACCAGGTCGCGCTCGCCGACCGTGATGCCGCCGCTCGCGAGCATGTCCCCGACCGTCCGGCCGAACGCCTCGACCTGCACCGAGGTGCCGTCGACGTCGACCGTCACGGTCTTGTGGAGAACCGCAAAAGCGCTCGTCGCGGCCGCCACGACGGCGAGTACGGCGGCCTGGGCCACCACCCGGACGGCACGTCGACCTCGGAGTCCGCGACGCGGCGTCGCATGCTCCAGGTCGGGCGTCACTCGGTGGTTCCTCTCGGCCGGTGCTCAGGAACGTCGTACGGACGGGTGTCCAGGACGCGTCGAGCAGGTCCGACCGTAACCGATCCGTGACCGAGGCGGGAAGTCGAGATCCGTCGTCCGGGACCACGGTCACCCGTGTGTCCGGCGACAGATCGGGACATACCTCTCACCAGGTCCCGTAGACGGCCTCGGACGTCGCCGACAGCGCGCGGCAGACGTCCTCCAGCGGTCGCTCGGTGACCTCGGCGACCGTGCGGACCGTGCCGGGTAGGAGATACGGGGCGTTGGGCCGGCCGCGGAACGGGTGCACCGTCAGGTACGGCGCGTCGGTCTCCACCAGCAGCAGGCTGGGCGGGACCTCGCGCAGCGCGGCACGCAGCTCGTCGTTGGCCTTGAACGAGATCGGGCCGGCGAACGAGAGGAACCAGCCCTGCGCGACGGCCAGGCGAGCCAGCTCCGCGTCGCCGGAGAAGCAGTGGAACACCGTGCGGTCCGGCGCCCCGTCGGCCAGCAGCACCTCGACCACGGCGTCGTGCGCGTCGCGGTCGTGGATCTGCATCGCCAGCCCCAGCTCCTTGGCCAGCGCGATGTGGGCGCGGAACGCCTCCCGCTGGACCTCGCGGCCGCGCGGGCCGGCGCGGAAGTGGTCGAGGCCGGTCTCGCCGATGGCGCGGATGCGCGGGTTGCCGCGCGCGGTCCGCTCCACGACGTCGATCGCTGCGGCCAGATCCACCTCGTAGGGCTCGTCCGGCTCGAGGCCGTCCGGGGCCGCCTCGACGATGCCCGCGTGCCGCACCGTCTCGTTCGGGTGGACGGCGACGGCGCCGAGCAGCTCCCGGTGCGCACGCACGGCCGCGTCCGTCCAGGCGATGGCGTCGAGGTCGCAGCCGACCTGCACCATCCGGGTCACCCCGACCGCCGCGGCGCGCTCGAGGTGCGCGGCGAGGTCGGGCGACCGGCCGTCGGGGTCCCACCCGTCGGCCTCCCACGGCAGCACCGTGTCGACGTGCGTGTGGTTGTCGACGACCGGCGCCGGCAGCGGCTCGGGCGGCGCGGGCCAGCCCCGCTCCTTGGTGCGCGCCATCAACCCTGGCGCAGCCGCTCGAGCTCCTCCTCGACGATCGAGTCGTCGAGCTTGGTGAACACCGGAGTGGGCTTGGCGATGGGGGTACCCGGCAGGAGCGGCTTCGACCGCCACGGCGCGACCGTCCGGCCGAGCTCGTAGTCGCCCGTGATGATCGGGTAGTGCCGCGAGTCGTCGTCGAGGTCCGTGACCTCGTCGATCCGGGGCAGCGGCGAGAACGTGCCCGTACCGCCGAGCGTCTCGTGCACCTTCTGCGCCGAGTGCGGCAGGAACGGCGCGAGCAGCGTGTTCGCGTCGCTCACCGCCTGCGCGGCCGTGTGCAGCACCGTGCCCAGGCGGTCGCGGTCGCCGGTCAGCTTCCACGGCTCGGTCTCGGAGATGTACCGGTTGGCCTCCTGGACCACCCGCATCGCCTCGCCGATGGCCGCCTTGTTGCGGTGCCCGCCGAGCAGCTCGCCGACCTTGCCGAACCCCGCCGCCGTCGTCGCGAGCAGGCCCTCGTCCACGGGCTGGAGCTCGCCGGGCGTCGGCACCTCGCCGAAGTTCTTGTGGATGAGGCTCGCCGTGCGGTTGACCAGGTTGCCCCAGCCCGCCACCAGCTCGGAGTTCGTGCGCGTCTTGAAGTCCGCCCACGTGAAGTCCGAGTCCTGGTTCTCCGGGCCGGCGACCGACAGGAAGTACCGCAGCGCGTCGGGCTGGTAGCGGGACAGCAGGTCGCGGACGTAGATGACGACGCCGCGCGACGAGCTGAACTGCTTGCCCTCCATGGTGAGGAACTCGCTGGACACCACCTCGGTGGGCAGGTTGAGCGTGCCGAACTCGCCGGGCGACCCGCCCTTGGTCCCGCGGCCGTCGTAGGCGAGCAGCTCCGCCGGCCAGATCTGCGAGTGGAACGTGATGTTGTCCTTGCCCATGAAGTAGTAGCTCAGGGCCTCGGGGTCGTTCCAGAACGGCCGCCACGCGTCGGGGTCGCCGCTGCGCCGCGCCCACTCGATCGACGCCGACAGGTACCCGATGACCGCGTCGAACCAGACGTAGAGGCGCTTGTTCGGGTTGTCCTCCCAGCCGGGGAGCGGGACCGGGATGCCCCAGTCGATGTCCCGCGTCATGGCGCGCGGGCGCAGGTCGTCGATGAGGTTGAGCGAGAAGTTCAGCACGTTCGGACGCCAGCCCTCGCGGGTCCGCAGCCACGCCTCGAGCGCGCTCGCGAACGCCGGCAGGTCGAGGAAGAAGTGGTTCGACTCGACGAACTTCGGCGTCTCGCCGTTGATCCGGCTGTGCGGGTTGATCAGGTCTATGGCGTCCAGCTGGTTGCCGCAGTTGTCGCACTGGTCGCCGCGAGCGCCGTCGTACCCGCAGATCGGGCAGGTGCCCTCCACGTACCGGTCGGGCAGCGTGCGCCCGGTGCTCGGCGAGATGGCCCCCATGGTCGACTGCTCGATCATGTAGCCGTTCTTGTGCACCGTGCGGAACATCTCCTGCACGACCGCGTAGTGGTTGCGCGTCGTCGTCCGCGTGAAGAGGTCGTACGACAACCCCAGGTTGGTCAGGTCCTCGACGATCACGCGGTTGTAGCGGTCCGCTAGCTCCTGCGGGCTCACGCCCTCCTGCTCGGCCAGCACCAGGATCGGCGTCCCGTGCTCGTCGGTGCCGGAGACCATGAGCACCTCGTTGCCCGCCATCCGCATGTAGCGGCTGAAGATGTCCGACGGGACACCGAAGCCGGCGACGTGACCGATGTGGCGGGGGCCGTTCGCATACGGCCATGCGACGGCGGAGAGGATGCGGGACATGCCGCCGATCCTAGGTGAGCGCGCCGGGTCGGCTCAGCCGACGACCACCCGCAGGATGCGGTCGTCGCCCGGCCGCGGGTCGCCGCGCCCGTCGGTGTTGTTCGTCATGACCCAGAGTGACCCGTCCGGGGCCACGGCGACCGCGCGCAGGCGCCCGTACTGCCCCTCGAGCAGCGCCTGCGGGGTCCCGACGCCGTCGGCCGTCAGCGGGACGCGCCACAGCCGCTCGCCGCGCAGGGCCGCGAGGTAGACGCCCTCGTCGGTGACCGCGAGGCCGCTGGGCGAGGCGTCGGCGGTCGCCCAGGTGGCCACGGGCGCCACGAAGTCGGCGTCGTCCGACCTCCCCTCGACCTCCGGCCAGCCGTAGTTGCCGCCCGGTTCGATGACGTTGAGCTCGTCCCAGGCGTCCTGCCCGAACTCGGACGCGAACATCCGGCCGTCGGGCGCCCACCCGAGACCCTGCACGTTCCGGTGACCCATGCTCCAGACCGGCGAGCCGTCCTCCGGGTTGCCCGGCGCGGGGTCGCCGTCGAGCGTGACCCGCAGGATCTTGCCGTTCAGGCTGTCGGGATCCTGCGCGGACGGCCGGTCGCCGGCGTCGCCCGTCGTGACGTACAGGTAGCCGTCCGGGCCGACCGCGAGCCGGCCGCCGTCGTGGTTGCCCGCCTTGCGGATGCCCGTGACGATCGGGCGCAGCTCCCCCAGCGTCGAGCCGTCGAGCGTGCCGCGCAGCACCCGGTTGTCGTCGGCGGCGGTCGCGTAGAGGGCCAGGTCGACCGAGCTTCCCGACGAGCCCAGCACGGCCACCCCGAGCAGACCGCCCTCACCGTCGGCGACGACGAGGTCGGTCAGCTGGTCGGCACCGGGACCGGTCACGGACGTCGCCGCGCCGTCGGGCCCGACGAGGATCAGCCGCGCCGCGTCCCTCAGCGTGACCACCGCCTCGCCGTCGGGCAGGAAGGCGAGGCCCCACGGGACGTCGAGGTCGCCGAGGATCTCGTCGACCGCGGTGACCTCGACCGTGGCCGCGCCGCTCGGCTCGCCGGAGGCCGCCGTCGTCGGGGCGGTCTCCGTGGGTGCCGGGGTGTCGGGTCCGCAGGCTCCGATGAGCGCCAGCAGCGCGACCGTGGCCACCGCAGCGGCCGACCGTACGCGGGACGCTCGTCGCACAGCCATGATCCAGCCCAGCACGACGCGCGCGGCCCCGCACTCCGGGACCACCCTGAGCCGGCCGCGGGCCCGCCTCCGGGACCACCCGGAACCGTCCCCGGTCTTCCCCTGGGAGCGGGGTCCGTTGCCCGCGGACGCACCTAGCGTCCACCGTGTGACCGCCGTCGACGCCGCCCGCACGCAGTTCGCGCTGCTGGCCGGCATCCACTTCCTGTTCGTCCTGGTGACCCTCGGCCTGGGGCCTGTGGTCGCGATCTTCCAGACCCGGTGGGCGGTCACCGGGCGTCAGGTGCACGAGCGCGCCACGCGGTTCTGGGGCCAGCTCTACCTGGTCAACTATGCGCTCGGGATCGTCGCGGGCATCCTGCTCGAGCTCCAGTTCGGGCTGCACTTCCCAGGGCTGCTCGACGTGGCCGGCGAGGTGTTCGGGGCACCGCTGGCCGTCGAGACGATGGTCGCCTTCTTCCTCGAGTCGACGCTGCTGGGTCTGTGGGTCTTCGGGTGGCACCAGCTGAACCGGTGGGTGCACACGGCGGTGTTCTGGCTCGTGGTGGTCACCGGGTACGCCTCGGCGTTCGCCGTCATGGTGGCGAACGGCTTCCTGCGGCACCCCGTGGGCTACGAGCTCGTCGACGGCGTCGCGCACCTCACCGACACCGCCGCGCTCGTGCTCAACCCGGCGGCCGTCCTGTCCCTCGGGCACGTCGTCGGCGCGTGCCTGCTGGCCGGCGCGTTCGTCGTCGTCGGCACCAGCGCCTGGCACCTGCGCCGCGAGACGGGGCACGACGAGCTGTTCCAGCGCTCGTTGCGCACCGGCGTCGTCGTCGGTGCGGTCGGTGCGCTCCTCGCCGTTGGGTTCGGCTTCTCGCAGTTCTCCTACTTCGCGGACCGAGCCGACGAGCCCACCCAGTCCCCGGTGGCCGGCGTCGCGCTCGGACTGATGATCCTCGGCGGTCTCGTCCTGTTCCTCGGCGCGTTCCCGATGCTGGCGCTCCTGGTCCGCGGGGCGCTGTTCCGGCTGCCGCTCGGGCTGCGGCGCGGGTTCTACGGGTTCCTCACCGTCGTGCTGCCGGCGCCGTTCGTGCTCGCGATCTTCGGCTGGCTGGCACGCGAGATCGGCCGGCAGCCCTGGGTCGTGGTCGGTGTCCTGAGGACCGCCGACGCCACGTCCGCCCACACCGCGACGTCGGTGCTGGTCTCGCTGGCGGTCCTCGTCGGGCTCATCGCCACCCTCGCGGTCGTCGACTGGCTGGTCCTCGCGCGACTCGCGCGCCTGGGCCCGGGCAACCCGGCCCTCGGCGCACCATCGTCGCAGGCCCGCGAGGCCGACGAGCCCCTGACCTTCGCCGAGGTGTCCCGATGACCGCCCTGTGGGCCGTCCTGCTGGCGGGCTCGCTGGCCGGGTGGGCCGTGCTCGACGGGATCAACCACGGGCTCGGCGCCACGCTGCGCTCGGTGGGCCGCACGCCGGGCGAGCGCCGGACCGTCCTCACCGCGCTCGGCCCGTTCCTGCTGGCCGGTGAGGTCTGGTTGGTGGCCGCCGCCGGCGTGCTGGTCGCCGGCTTCCCGGAGCTCGAGAGCGGGCTCTGGTTCGTCGCGTACCCGCTGGTCATCGCCCTTCTGGTCGCCTGGGTGCTGCGCGACGCGGGCGTCGGGCTCCGCAGTCGGCGGCCCGGCGCCCGGTGGCGGGCCGGCTGGGAGCGCGTGATCGTGGTCGCGTCCGTGGCCCTGCCGCTCGTGGCCGGCGTATTGCTGGGCGGCGCGCTCGTCTGGCTGCCGCCGCAGCCGTCGATCGCCGCGCGGGTCGTCGTCCCGGTGCTCACCGGGCTGTCGGCCATCGCCGTGACGCGGGTCCTCGGCACGACCTTCGTCGCCATGCGGACGTCCGGCGAGCTGCGCCGGCGCGCCGCGCGGCTGGCGCTGCGGTCGCTCCCGTGGTCCGCCGGTCTGCTCGCCGCCGCCGCGCTCGCCTACGTGATGCTGGTCCCCGCCGACGGCCCGCTCACCGCGGTCCTGCCCCCGCTGGTCGTCGCCGCCGGCTCGGGCTCCGCGCTCGTCGCCCGGCCCGCGCTCTCGGACGGTCGCCTGCACCGCGCACTGCTCGCGCTCGTCGCGGGTGGGATCCTGCCCGTCGTCGCCGCGGCGGTCGCGCTCGCGCCGCGCCTGGCCGCGACCGCGTCACCGGTGCCCGACCTCGGCCTCGCGCTCCTCGCGTGCGTGCCGGTCCTGCTCGCGGCGCAGGCGTGGGTCTGGCGGACGTTCCGCCACCCGGTCGGCCCGCGCGACGCGGTCTTCTACTGACACGACCGGAAGACCCGTCGCCGCGGACACCCCCGCCCCGCCCCCAGCGAGAACAACGTGGGGAACGTTCTGACGCCCGATAACGCATGCAACGTTGTTCTCGACCGGCTTCGTCCGTGACGAGCGGGCCCACGAGTGTCGCGGGGCCGGGTCGACGCTGGGGCCATGGCCTGGTCGGCGGGTCGTGGTCAGGAACCGGCGGCGGTCAGGGACCGGTCGGCGGGGTGCGGTCGGGGCGGGGCTTGGCCGCCAGGGCCGCCGCGTACAGGTCGCGCTTCGGGACACCGGCCGCCGCCGCCACCTCCGCGACCGCGTCCTTCAGCCGCTCGCCGCCGTCCGCGCGCGACAGCACCTCGGCCACGAGGTCCGCGGTCGACAGCTCGACCGCCTTCACCGCGCCGCCCACCACGACGACGATCTCCCCGCGCACCTGGTCGGCCGACGCCCACGCGACCAGCTCGGCGAGGGGTCCACGGACGATCTCCTCGTACGTCTTGGTCAGCTCGCGGCACACGGCGGCGGGCCGGTCGGCGCCGAACCCGTCGGCCATCGCCCGCAGGGTGTCGTCCAGCCGGTGCGGCGCCTCGAAGAAGATCATCGTGCGGCGCTCGTCGGCCAGGAGCTCGAAGGCCCGTGCCCGCTCGCCCGGCTTGCGCGGCGGGAAGCCCTCGAAGCAGAACCGGTCAGTCGGCAGGCCCGACAGAGCCAGCGCCGTGAGCACGGCGCTCGGCCCGGGCGCGGCCGTGACCGGCAGCCCCGCCGCGACGGCCGCGGTCACCACGCGGAAGCCCGGGTCGGAGACGGCAGGCATCCCCGCGTCCGTGACGACGACGACCGTGCCCCCGTTGGCGACGACCTCGAGCAGGTCGGCCGACCGGTCGGCCTCGTTGTGCTCGTGGTGGCTGACGACGCGCCCGCCGATCTCGACGCCGAGCCTCGCCGCGAGCGCCCGCAGCCGCCGCGTGTCCTCCGCGGCGACGACGTCGGCCTCCGCGAGCAGCCGCCGCAGGTGCGCCGACGCGTCCTCGGTGTTGCCGATCGGCGTCGCGGCCAGCACGAGGCGACCGGGGGTCTGCGCGGGGGGACTCACGGGGGTCACGCCGTCAGCCTGCCACCTCGCCGGACCCCTCCCGCCGCACAGCCCTCGCCCCTACGATGACCCGGTGCCGCCCACCGGAGACGACGACGCCGCGACCCTGACCGCCCGTCAGGGAGGCACCGCCCCCTCCCCCCGCTCCGAGGACGTCCCGGCCCCGCACGAGCGGTCGTCGGCCGCCGACGACGACCTCGCCGGTGGCAGCACCACCGAGACCGACGCCCCGACCGAGCTCGTGCACGACGAGTCGCGGGACGTGGAGGGTCCGGTCGAGTCCCACCGCGGCCGGTTCCTGCGTCGGCTGCTCGGCGACGACTCCCTCGCGCTCGACCGCACCCCGCGCGCGCGCCTGACGGGCTGGGCGTGGGCGCTGGCCGTGACGCTGCTCGGAGCCTTCCTGCGGTTCTGGGACCTGGGCCGGCCGCACCGCCTGGTGTTCGACGAGACGTACTACGTCAAGGACGCCTACTCGCTGCTGGTCAACGGCTTCGAGGCGCAGTGGGGCGACAACCCGAACCCGGCGTTCGAGGCGGGCGACACCAGCGGCCTCACGACGACCGGCGAGTACGTCGTGCACCCGCAGCTGGGCAAGTGGCTGATCGCGCTGGGGATCCACCTCGGTGGAGGCGTGGGCAGCTCGGCGGCGTGGCGGCTGTCGGCGGCGATCTGCGGCACGCTCGCGGTCCTCATGGTCGCGCGCATCGGCCGCCGCCTGTTCGCGTCGACGGCGCTCGGCACGGTGGCCGGCCTGCTCATGGCGGTCGACGGCGAGGCGATCGTGATGTCCCGCGTCAGCCTGCTCGACCCGTTCCTCATGTTCTTCCTGCTCGCGGCGTTCGGCGCCCTGCTGCTGGACCGCGACCAGGCCCGACGGCGGCTGGCCGAACGGGCCGGGAGGCGGCTCGACGAGGGCGGCGAGCTGGACGACGGGCCGCGCCTCGGGGTCCGCTGGTGGCGGCTCGCGGCGGCGGTCCTGCTCGGCCTGGCGCTCGGCACGAAGTGGTCGGCGATGTACTTCCTCGCGGTGTTCGGGCTGCTCAGCGTGGCGTGGGACCTCACCGCGCGGCGCGCGATCGGGGTCCGGCACTGGTGGCGGGCCGGCATCCTCAAGGACGGCATCGTCGCGGGGATCTCGATGGTCGGCATCGCCGTCGTCGTCTACCTGGGCACCTGGTGGTCGTGGTTCACGCACCGCGAGTCGTACGGGCGGCTCTGGGCCGAGAACAACCCCGACCAGGGCGTGCAGTGGCTGCCGCCCGCGCTCCGGTCGTTCTGGAAGTACCACCAGGACATGTGGGCGTTCCACAACGGGCTCGAGACGCCCCACTCGTACGCGGCTCACCCGATCGGCTGGATCGTGCAGTGGCGGCCCACGTCGTTCTTCTACCCGACCGAGATCTCCGGGCTCACCGGTCAGGCGGCCCAGGACGCGTGCGGCGCCCCCAGCTGCTCGCAGGCCATCGTCGCGCTGGGTAACCCGGTGCTGTGGTGGTGCGCGGCGGCGGCGGTCATCGTCGCGGTCGTCTGGCTGTTCCGGTACCGGGACTGGCGCGCCGGCGCCGTGCTGTCCGGCATCGTCGCCGGCTGGCTGCCGTGGTTCGCCTACGCGCACCGCACGATCTTCACGTTCTACTCGATCGCGTTCACGCCCTGGGTCGTGCTCACGCTGGTGTACGTGATGGGTCTGGTGGTCGGCCCGAAGGACCTGGATCCTCGCGGCCGGAAGTGGGCGATCATCGGCTGCGGGATGCTCGTCGGGCTGATCGTGCTGGTCAGCGCGTTCTTCTACCCGATCTGGTCCGCGTGGGTGGTGCCGTACAACTTCTGGCACTCCCACATGTGGCTGCGCACCTGGATCTGACGACCGGCACGGTCAGCTGGGCCACTCGACCTGCGGGCTCGGGTACCACGACAGTGCCAGGCGGTCCCAGAACGGCGCGTGCCGGGCGATCCGGGTGCGGAAGTCCTCCCAGTCGCGGCGCTCGGGCGCGGACCACGCCACCTCGGCGACGGCCGCGAGCCGGGGCAGCAGCATCTGCGTGAGGGCGGGCAGGTCGCGCAGCGTCTCGGTCCAGAGCCCTGCCTCGACGCCGATCACGGACTCGGCGGGCACACCCTCGATGAGGGTGGACGGCTCCCAGTCGTAGGCGTCGCGCAGCTCGACGTGCCCGGCCCACTCGAGGCCGAGCTCGGTGCTCGCGTCGTACTTCATGTCCAGGTACGCCTTCGACGCGGGCGACATCAGCAGCAGCGCGCCGGCCTGCGCGGCGGCCGCGAACGGCGCCGGGTCCACCCGCGTGTCCCAGTACTGCACGACCGTGCCGGGCTCGAGCGGGGTGTGCGCGATCTCCTGCCAGCCGACCACCTTCTTGCCGGCGGCCCGGACAGCGGCCGACGCGGCGGCGACGAGCGTGGCGTACTCGTCGGCCTCCATGGTCAGCACCTCGTCGCCACCGATGTGCACGTACTCGCCGGGGGTCATCGCGGCGACGTCGGAGAACACGTGGGTGAGGAAGGCGCCGGTCGCGGGCAGGTCGGCGTGCAGCCTGCTGAAGCCGACCTCGATGCCGGTGTAGGCGTCGGTGGGCTCACCGGACGGCGTCAGCTCGCCGTACGCGTGCGTGGCGGCGTTGACGTGCCCAGGGACGTCGATCTCGGGCACCACGCGGACGCCGCGCACGGCGCCGTAGGCCACGATGTCGGCGAAGTCCTCGGCCGAGTAGAACCCGCCGGGGTCGCCGTCCACGGAGGTGCTGCTGGACAGCCGGGTGAGCAGCGGGCGCGACGGCACGTGCAGCCGCCAGCCCTGGTCGTCGGTCAGGTGCAGGTGCAGCACGTTGAGCTTGTAGTGCGACAGGAGGCCGATGATGACCTTGACGTCGCTGACGGTGACGAAGTGCCGCGCGACGTCGAGCGACAGCCCGCGCCACGCGTAGCGCGGCCAGTCCTCGATCCGCACCCCCGGGACGCGCAGCACGCCGCCGGGCGCGGTGACGATGAGCTGGCGCAGCGTGACGATCGCCCGGACCAGGCCGGCGGGCGTGCGCGCCTCGAGGTCGACGCGGCCGTTGCGGGAGACCACCCGGTACGCCTCGTCGCCGGCGGGAAGGGACTCGACGAGCCGCAGCCGCACGATGTCCGACGCCCCCGCCTCGGAGTACCGCACCTCGACTGCACGCCCGCTCACGCGGCCGAGCAGGTCGGCCGCGAGAACCGCGATGCCGATGAGGTCCGGGCGGCCGTCGACCACCACGGTCGTCGCCTCGGTGAAGAGGAAGGGGGCGTCGCTGGTCCGCTCGAGCACAGCGGGCTGGGGGACGACGGCGATCACGTCGGGCACGGAGCTCCTCGACAAGGGTGCGGCGGGGACGGCCTGGACGAACCGGTCCAGGGAGACGCTACTCGACCTGCGCGGCCAGTCGGCGCGCGAGCACCGCGCATGTCGCCAGCTGCAGCTGGTGGAAGACGATGACGGGCAGCGCGACGCTCGCGGCGAGCGCGGGAGTGAACAGGACGGCGGCCATCGGGAGGCCCGTCGCGAGGCTCTTCTTCGACCCGCACATGAGCAGCGCGACGCGGTCGCCGCGCGCGAGCCCCAGCCGCCCGCCCCCGGTCCAGGTCAGCGCCAGCATGGACGTGAGCATCGCCGCGCACACGACCACGAGCACCACGACGGCGACCCAGGTGACGTGCGCCCACGCCCCGGACACCGTCGCGGAGCTCACCGAGGCGTACGCGACGAGCACGATCGCGCCGCGGTCGGTGAACCGGGTCAGTCGCGTGTGCGCCCGCACCCACGGACCGATCCAGCGGTGCAGCAGCTGCCCGGCCGCGAACGGCAGCAACAGCTGGACCAGGATGCCCGCGGGGTTGCCGACGCCGCCGGTGGTGCGGGCCAGGAGCACGCCGACGAGCAGCGGCGTGAGCACGATGCCGACGAGGTTGGAGATCGTCGCGCCGGTGATCGCGCCGGCCACGTTCCCGCGAGCGACCGACGTGAACACCACCGACGCCTGCACGGTCGACGGCAGCAGCGACAGGTACAGCAGACCGGTCTTGATCTCGGGCGAGACGACCGCGTCGGGCAGCAGCTGGACCAGCAGGCCCAGCACCGGGAACGCGACGTACGTGGCGGCGAGCATCGAGCCCTGCAGCCGCCAGTTGCGCAGCCCCGCCCAGATCTCCTCGGTCGCCATCCGCGCGCCGTAGAGGAAGAACAGCAGGACGATCGCCGCCGTCTTCGCCACGGCGAGCACGTCCGCGGCCGTCCCTCGCGCCGGGAGCAGGAGCCCCAGCAGCAGCGCCGAGAGGATGAGCACGACCAGCGGGTCGACCCAGCTGCGGGCCCGGGCGACGAAGCCCTCGGCGGGCGCTACGGAGGGCACGGCGACAGTCTGTCACCGCGCTCAGCGCGCGGATCCGGCGGATCCCCCCTAGATTCACTCGTCGTACCCGATAGAACCCCTCGTAGTCAAGGAGTTCCACATGACCCCCGAAGGCATCATCTCCGCCATCATCATCGGCGCCGTCATCGGCATCCTCGGTCGCCTGCTCGTCCGCGGGAAGCAGCGGATCTCGATCCTGCTGACCATCGTGATCGGGATCGTGGCAGCCCTCATCGGCACCTGGCTGGCCAGCCTCGTCGGAGTCCAGGAGACGAACGGCGTCGACTGGATCGAGCTGCTGTTCCAGGTCGTGCTCGCCGCGATCGGCGTCGCGGCCGTCTCCGGCAGCCGCAGCCGTCGCCGCAGCATCCTCTGAGCCCGCTCCCGAAGGCGGCCCCCATGCCGGGGCCGCCTTCGGCGTCTCCGGCCGCGTTCGCGTGAAGACTTCGTTGCGCTCAGCGTGGCGAAGTCTTCACGCGAGCACGGAGCAGGTCGGCGAGCAGGGCCTCGGACGACCTGCCCAGCCGCGCGAGCGCAACGCGGTCGACACCTGCGCTGCCGTGGCGCACGGCTCGGCCACCACGTGGCGCCACCGGTAGCGCAGGGTGATCTCCGCCCGCTCGATCAGCACGGCGTTGTCCCGCCAGGTGTCGCGATCCGTTCGACCGTCCGGGTGCGCCAGCTGCCCGTCAAGCTCGATCCGCACTCCGAGCCCGGCGTGGACCCGGTCGGCGCGGATCCATCGCCCACCCGACCGCTCCCTCACCTGAGCCTGCGCGGCCGGCAGCCGATGTCGACGTTCGACATCGCGTACGTACCGGTGCTCGAGCGGCGACTCGATGCCCTGCCCGTCGTCGCCCAGCAGGTCCTCGACCAGCTGGCGGTGCCGGAGGAACCTGCGCTCACCGGCATGCAGCAGGAGACGCCCCGGGAGGACACCTGCGCGGACGGCCTCGCAGACGAGAGCGACGACGTCGTCCTCGACGAGGAGCTCGTGCGCCAGGTCCAGCACCGTGGCGTCCACGCCGACCGCACGAAGCCGCCCTCCCGCGTACGGCATCGCCCGCCGGCGTCGGACGTCGATCCCCGGTTGCGCCGACACGGCCCGGTGGCCAGGGATGCTGACCACGATCTGCGGTCCGGGCGACGCGGCGATCCCGTGCACGAATGCGGCGGAGCCGTGGGAGAGCGCGGCGCCGTCGCTGGCGTAGAGCAGCGCTCCACGCGCGCGCTCCCGCCAGGTGATCGCACCTGAGTGCAGGGCGACGACACCTCGCCACAGCTGCTGCCAGTCACCGCGTGCGATCCGCCGTGACTGCATCGCGCGCCCGACACCCCAGGCCTGCAGCTGCGCCGAGGTCGCCACGGCGTCCTGTCGCGCGATCGCGGTCCGTGCCGCCGTACCGGGCGCCGTCGGCAGCCTGGCCGCGACCGATCCAGTGCTCCGGGAGTCAGTCATGGCGGGCAGGGTCCCGCGACATGCGCGTCGGCCGCGCCACGCAATCCACAGGCTCGCGATCGCCGTGCGGGCTCTCCCGGCCCGGGTCGCGAGGTGTGTCCTCACGCATGGCCGGCGCTCGGGTCCGGACGTGCCCGCATCGCCGCGGCCCGCCCGTGGGGCTCGCGTGAAGAGTTTGTCGCGCACGCCGCAACGGAGTCTTCACGCGAGCGGCCCGGCCGCGCGTCGGCCGCCGCGTCGGCGCGCCTCCGGGAACGACGAAGGCGGCCTCCCGGAGGGGGCCGCCTTCGTGTGCGGGTGGAGCTGAGGGGATTCGAACCCCTGACCTTCTCATTGCGAACGAGACGCGCTACCAACTGCGCCACAGCCCCGCGAGCGGGCTAAAGACTAACACCAGGCCCGGGCGGATCGCGAAATCGGCGGGGTCACTCGCCCGCTGCGCGGCGCTTCGCCAGGACGGCGTTGAGGTCGATGCTGCCGGTCGTCTCGACGGGTGCCTCGAGCGGCGTGCGCTCGGCGTCGCTGGGCGCCTCGGCCCCGGCCGTGCGGGCGGCCGTCGAGCCCTCGAGGTTCTCCAGCGGGGCGGGCTCGCGGCGGGGTGCCGACGCCTTCATCGTGTAGGTCGGGCGCGGCACGGGGACCGGGGACCAGGCCTCGTCCTCCCCCGCGGCGGGCTGCTCCGTCGCCGAGCGACGGACCACGGGGACCTGCCCGGTGGACGCGTGCCGCACGGGGCCGTCGGACTCGCCGTTGTCGGCGACGATGCGCTCGAACACCTCCGTGCTGGCGTCGGACGGGTGGATGGCGCGGCCGGTGACGAAGGCGAGCGGTGCCTCGCTCGGAGCGGCGGCGGGCTCGGCCGCCGGAGCGGCGGGAGCTGAGGCGGCCGGCTTGGCCGTGGCCGGAGCCCCGGCGCGCGAGGCGGTGGCCACCGCCCGCATGGCCCCGGTGCGCGGCCCGGAGGCCGTCCGACGCTCGTCGGCGAGCTTCTGCTCCCAGGCCTCGTCGGCCTCACGCCCGGCGAGGACGGCACGGCGACCGAGCACGAGGACGGAGCCGAGCAGGACGGTGGGCACGGCGCCGGCGACCCAGGTGACCAGCGGGCTCAGCCCGACGGCCGCCCAGCCGACGACGGTGGCCACGACGAGCAGCCCCGCGAGGACGGCGCGACGGCGCGCGGCAGCGGCGCGGCGGGCGACGGACGCCGCCCGGGCAGCACGTGCCTGCGCGGCGCGGCGAGCCGCGTCGGTGGTGATCCGGTCCTGGGTGCCGTGCGGTCGGTCCACGGTGGTGCCTCCTGTCGCGCTCCCGGTGGCCACCGGGAGCCCCTTGCTCGGGGTCAGCAGCCCCGCGGTACTGCTCGCCGTCGGCCCGCACTCCGCGGAGGCGGCCTCGTGGCGGATGCGCCGGTCGCTCACCGCGACCACGCGCAGCGCCTCGGAGAACCGGTCGTCCGCCCGGGACTCGAGCAGCTGCTGCCGGTGTCGCAGCTTGTGCGGCACCAGATAAGCCACCCACAGGCCGACCAGCGCGAGCGCGACCGGTCCTGCGAGATCGTTCACGTCACGACGGTAGGCGTCGGGGCCGCGCGTCCTCGGGACCGCCTCGGCGTGTCGCCCTGTGGGTCACCCGTTCCGGGCCCGCCAGCGCTCCAGCAGGCCGCCGGGGACGTCCTCGACGGTCAGGGCGAACGTCCGGTGGTCGCACCACCGGTCCTGGATGTGCAGGTATTTCTCGCGCAGCCCCTCGTCGCGGAAGCCGAGCTTCTCGACGACGCGCAGCGACGGCCCGTTCTCGGGGCGGATGTTGACCTCGACGCGGTGCAGCTCCAGCGACGTGAAGCAGTGGTCGGTCGCCAGCGCGACGGCGGTCGGCGTGATCCCGAGGCCGGCGACGTGCTCGGACACCCAGTAGCCGATCGCGGCCGACCGCAACGACCCGTACGTGATCGAGGAGACGGTGAGCTGGCCGACCAGCCGGCCGTCGAGGTCGATGGCGAACGGCAGCGTCACTCCCGCGCGCGCCTGCGCCGAGAGCGACCGCACGAACGTGCCGAACGACGGCCGCGGACCGGTGACGGGCACCGGGCTCGTGGCGTCCCACGGCTCGAGCCACGCGGCGTTCTGCGCGCGCAGCGCCATCCACGTCTCCTGGTCGCGCCGCCGCAGCGGACGCAGCCGCACGGCGCCCTCGACGAGCACAGCGGGCCAGCCGGTGGCCATCAGCCCTCCAGGACGAGGCAGTGGATGATCTGGCGGGGGTGCACCGTCAGGTCCTGCTCGCCGACGACCGCGAGCGCGTTGGCCTGCGCCAGCGCGTTGATCGTGGGCGCCGAGGGATCGCCGATCGGGGTGACGCGGTACCCCTCCTCGGGGGAGCCGAGGACGGTCGCCGGCACGAACTGCCGCAGCCCGGGCGGCGAGACCCAGCCCTCGGTGGCCTCGGCCGCGACCGAGGGTCGGAACAGCTCGGTGTGCCCGGCCATGGCGCGCAGCGCCGGGCGGACGAAGACCTCGAACGACACCTGGGCCGCGACGGGGTGCCCCTGCAGCGCGAAGATCGGCACCGACTTGTCGCTGGCCAGCTCGTCGGCCACCGTCCCGAACCCGTGCCGCTGCCCGGGCGTCATGGCGATCTGGTCGAGCCGCACGCTGCCCATGGGCGCGAGCACGTCCTTGACGGTGTCGTGCGTCAGCTCGGAGAGCCCGCCGGTGATGACGATGAGGTCGGCGCGGACCAGCTGGTCCTCGATCGCCTCGCGCAGGATCGCTCGGTCGTCGGGCAGGATGCCCACCCGGACGGAGGCGGCGCCGGCGTCGCGGACGGCGGCCTCGAGCGCGTGCCCGTCGGCCTCGAACGCCCCACCGCCGGAGCGGTCGGCGTTGGTCCCCGGCTCGACCAGCTCGTCGCCCACCGAGAGCAGGACCACCCGGGGAGTCGGGTGCACGCGCAGCCGACCGCGGCCCATCGCGGCCGCGAGCGCGAGCTGCCGCGCGCCCAGCCGCGTCCCCGCCGCCATGACGACGTCCCCCGCGCGCACGTCCGACGCCGCGGCGCGCACGTGCTGCCCGGCGACCGCGGGGCGCTGCATGGCCACGCGCGCGGTCCCGCGGTCGGTCTCCTCGAGCGGGATGACGGCGTCGGCGCCCAGCGGCAGCGGCGCACCGGACGCGATCCGCACGGCGGTGCCGGGGACCAGCCGCAGCGGTCCGCCGGACCCGGGCCGGACGTCGTGCGCGACCGGCAGCGCCAGCTCGCTCGCGTACCCGGCGCCGGCCGTGTCGTGCGCGGCCACGGCGTACCCGTCGCGGGACGCGACCGCGAACGCCGGCAGGTCGTGGGTGGCCGTGACGTCCGCGGCGAGGATGCAGCCCACGGCGTCGTGCAGCACGACGTCGAGGGGTGCGACCGGTCCGACGGCGGCCAGCACGGCCGCTAGGTGGTCCTGGACCGATCTCATGCGCGCATTCTGCCCCGCCCGACGCGTCAGTCGGCGAGCGACCCCGCGAAGTCGGTCAACCAGGCGCGGAAGTCGGGTCCCAGATCGGGACGGTCCACCGCGATCTGGACGACGGCCTTGAGGTAGTCGAGCCGGTCGCCTGTGTCGTAGCGGCGCCCCCGGAACACCACGCCGTACACGCCGCCGCCCTCGGACGCGGGCAGGTCGGCCAGCGTCGCCAGCGCGTCGGTCAGCTGGATCTCGCCGCCGCGGCCCGGCTCGGTGTTCTCGAGCACCTCGAACACCGCGGGGTGCAGCACGTACCGGCCGATGATCGCCAGGTTGCTCGGCGCCTCGTCGGCCGGGGGCTTCTCGACGAGCCCGGTGATCTTCACCTGGTCCGCGTCGTCCGCGCCGTCGAAGGGCTCCACCGCCGCGCACCCGTAGAGGGAGATCTGCGACTCCGGGACCTCCAGCAGCGCGATGACCGAGCCGCCGGTCCGCTCCTGCAGCGCGAGCATGGTGCTCAGCAGCTCATCGCGCTCGTCGATGAGGTCGTCGCCGAGCAGCACCGCGAACGGCTCCTGCCCGACGTGGTGCTTGGCCTGCAGCACCGCGTGGCCCAGACCCTTGGGCTGGCCCTGGCGGACGAAGTGCACGTGGCCGAGGTCGGTGGACTCCCGGACCTTGGCCAGCCGCTCGAGGTCGCCCTTCGCCTCGAGGGCCGCCTCGAGCTCCGGGACGGCGTCGAAGTGGTCCGCGAGCGTGCGCTTGGAGCGGCCCGTGATGAGCAGGACGTCGTCGAGCCCGGCCCTGACGGCCTCCTCGACGACGTACTGGATGGCCGGTTTGTCGACGACCGGGAGCATCTCCTTGGGCGTCGACTTCGTGGCGGGCAGGAACCTGGTCCCCAGGCCCGCGGCGGGAATGACTGCCTTGTGGATCGTCATGCCGGGACCCTAGCCGCGGCCGCCGAGGTGCGCAGTGGCGTGCGTCACCACGTGCGGCTGTTCACGATCGATCCCCCGGGACGTCGCCCGGGCGTCCCCGGGTGCGCGAGACTGTCCCCATGAGCAGCGTCGCCCAGCCGTATCCGCGCGTGTCCGAGGGGGACGAGGTGGAGGACGTCAAGGAACGGCTCCGGGTCGCCATCCGCGAGGCACGCAAGACCCGCTCCGTCCGGCTTCGCGACGAGGCCGCCCGCGCGCTCGCCGACGTCGTGCTGACCATCCCCGCGGTGGCGGAGGCCACCTGCGTGTCCGTGTACGCCTCGCGCGTCACCGAACCGGGGACGGGACCGCTCCTCGAGGCCCTCGCGGCCCGCGGCGTCCGCGTCCTGATGCCCGTGCTGGGCAGCGGGCTGCAGCGCGACTGGGCGGAGTACGCGGGTCCCGACGACCTGCGCGAGCGCGCGCCGGGCCGTCCGCCCGAGCCGGGCGGCGACACCCTGGGAGCGGCGGCGCTGGGCGACGCCGAGGTCGTCATCGCCCCGGCGCTCGCCGTCGACACCACCGGTGCACGGCTGGGCCAGGGCGGCGGCTGGTACGACCGCGCGCTCGAGCACATCCGGCCGGGCGTCCCGGTGGTCGCGCTCGTCTTCCCGGAAGAGCTCTACGACGCCGCCAGCCGCCCGCTGCCCCGCGAGCGCCACGACCGCCTGGTCGACGCGGTGGCCACCCCCCTGGAGTGGCACCGCATCACGGGGTGAGCGTCAGCCTGTCCCGGACGTCCGCCTCGGTGGCCGCCTGCGTGAACGGCCACGGGAACGTCTCGCCGCGCGACCACGGCCCGAACTGGTCGGCGTAGTGCACGCTCGCCGGGTGGCCCGAGGTGCCCGTCAGGGTCACCCACGTCGACGCGTCGAGGTCCCCGAGGTCGACGACCATCCGCATCGACGGCGCCGACGTGACGCCGAACGAGCTCGCGCTCGCGTCCCAGGCGGTGGCGTCGACGATGGACGAGCCGCCGCCCACCGGGAGCGCGTCGGGGTTCACCAGGCTGCGGATCACGGCCGGGATCGACTCGCCGCCCAGCACGGGGTGCTGGGGCGCGGCGGTGTGCAGCCGACCCCAGCGCCAGTCCGTGGCCTCGCGTCCCAGCTGCGCGGTGAGCTGACGGCGCGCCGCGACCATGGCGCGGGTCAGCACCTCGTCGCGACCCTCGACGACGCCGGGCGTCGACTTGTCGTCCCACCACGGCGACGCGGGCTCCTCGAGCAACCGGCGCACCACCTCGAGCCATCGTGAGCCGCCGTCCGGGCCGAAGCCCTCCGGCAGGTCGTCGGCGAACGCCGACCTCAGCACGTCGGCCCAGACCGCGGAGAAGTACGCTGCCGCCGCCGAGTCGGACGACTGCACCCGGTCCCAGGTGCGCAGCAGCTCCTGGCCGTCGTCGTAGAACGGGTCGTCGATGTTCAGCGTGAGCAGGACCGGGACGAGCACGTCGGCATACGGGCTGTGCTGGTCGAGCTGGATCCTGCTCATGTCCGCCGCGTCGACCTTGCCCTCGGCGGTGGCCTTGGTGAGCAGCTCGCGGATGCGCTGGGACCGGTAGCCGTAGTCCCAGTCCTCGGTGAGGAACGGCCCGAGGCCGGCCGGGGTGACCGCCTGGTTCGCGGTGACGATGAAGCCGTCGGCGGGGTCGATCGTCCGGGGCATGTCCGCCGGGTCGACGAAGCCCTTCCAGTCGTAGCGGCTGTCCCAGCCCGGCCGGGGCCAGGTGCCGTTCGACGGGACGGGGCCGCCGAGCACGGTCGCGCGCAGGGGGATGCGGCCGGGCGCCTGGTAGCCGATGTGGCCGTCCGTCGTCGCGAAGACGATGTTCTGCGACGGCACGTCGAACAGGGCGGCCGCGTTGCGGATGTCGTCGGCGTTCGACGCCACGTTCATGGCGAGCACCGCGTCCATGGTCCGGCCGGGCTGCAGGGCCGTCCAGCCGAGCGCGACGGCGAACCGGCGGCCGGGGGCACCCTCCGGCACGGGTGCGGTCCCGACGCCGACGAGGTCGAGCACGTCGCTGACGATGGGCCCGTGCACCGACTCGCGCACGGTCAGCCGGACGTCGGCGGCCCCGTTGACGTGGATGAGCTCGGTGCGCTCGGTGATCGGAGCCGCGCCGTCGTCGAGCCGCGTCGTGTTCTCGTCGACCCGCTCGAGGAAGAAGTCGGTGACGTCCGCGCCCAGGTTGGTCAGGCCCCAGGCGAGCTTGGCGTTGTGGCCGATGACGACGCCCGGCATGCCCGCGAAGGCGAACCCGGAGACGTCGAACGGGCACTCGGCCGACACGTCCGCGCACCGCAGCCCGACCTGCTCCCAGATGCCCGGCGCGGAGATGCTCAGGTGCGGGTCGTTGGCCAGCAGCGGCTTGCCCGACTCCGTCCGGTCGCCCGAGACGACCCACGAGTTGGAGCCGACGCCCTCGCCGTCGCCCAGGAGGTGCGGCACGGCCGCGAGGGCGGCGCTTGCTGACGCCATCGCGGCCTGGACGTCCGCGTCCCCCAGGTCGAGCGGCGTCGTGGTCGCCGACGTCTGGACGATCTGGGTGGGCAGCACCTCCGCCGCGGACAGGATCGGCTGGTTGAGGTCCTGCGGGTAGGTCGGGAACAGCTCGTTGACGCGGGCGATGTCCCCCACCGACGAGAACGCCGCGGCGCGCGCGAGCTCGTCGTCGTAGTTGCCGCGCAGGTCCCAGGCCATCGCCTTGAGCCACGCCAGGGAGTCGATCGGGTCCCACGCCTCCGGCTCCCGCACGGTGACCTGCCGACCGAGCACGGTGTACTCGACGGCGATCGCGCCCGGGTCCTTGCCGTCGAGGTACGCGTTGACGCCGTCCGCGTACGACTGCAGGGCGGCCCGCGTGGCGGGTTCCAGCAGGTCCCACTCCTGCTCGGCCACCCGGCGCCAGCCGAACGTGCGGATGACCTTGTCGGCCTCGAGCGCGTCCGCGTTCTCGCCGACCAGCTCCGACAGCCGCCCGGCGGTCACGTGCCGGCGGTAGTCCATCTCGAAGAACCGGTCCTGCGCGGCGACGTAGCCCTGGGCGCGGAAGAGGTCGTCGGCGGTGGTCGCCGTGATCGTCGGAACCCCCCGCGCGTCCCGCGTGACCGTGACCTCGGCATCGAGCCCCGCCAGCTTCTGCTCCCCCGCCACCTCGGGCAGCGGGCGGCGCACGACGACGAACGCCGTGACCACCGACACCACCAGCGCGACGACGACCACCGCGGCGACGGTGATCAGGGTGAGACGGGCGAGGTGAGGACGAGACACGCTTCGGAGGGTACTTCGCCGTCCCGGCCGCGGCCGACGCGACGCCCGGCGGCGGGCGTCGGAATGTCCCGGTCGGGCGAGCGGTTACGATTGGCACTCGGACGACGCGAGTGCCAGACCTTTCCGCCCGCTCGATCAGCTGCCAGGAGACCTTCAGTGCCCACCTACGCCTACGCCTGCACGGCGTGCGGTCACGCCTTCGAGATCGTGCAGTCGTTCAGCGACGACTCGCTGAGCGTCTGCCCCGAGTGCGAGGGACGCCTGCGCAAGGTGTTCTCCTCCGTCGGCGTCGTGTTCAAGGGTTCCGGCTTCTACCGCAACGACGCCCGCGCCGGTGCGAAGTCGTCGTCGCTGAGCCCCGCGGCCACGACCCCCGCAGCGACGCCCGCACCCGCGACCGCGTCATCCTCGACGCCCGCGCCTGCCACGGGTGGCAACGCCGCGAAGCCGGCCGCGTCCTCCTGACCGACGCGCACCGAGCCTCCGGCGCCTCTCACCCTCCGGTGAGGGGCGCCGCTCTCGTTCGGGCCGCTCGCCCCGCTCCGCACCGCTCGGGCCTGCGAGCCTCGAGGCGCTGACATCTCGGTCCGCGGCCGGGACAGCGCAACGCGCACGAGACGCCCACAGCCCCACCGACGAGTGCTCTCGCCCTCCTCCGGTGCCCGCCCCAGATCGCCTTCCGTCGTGGCGTCCTAGCGTCGACGGCCATGCACCCACGTCCGCTCGGCGGCCAGCCACCGCCCCTGCCGCGTCGCCGGCGCCCGCTCGGGCTCGCCGTGCGCATCGGGCTCTGGCGCGCCCGGTTCCTGGTCGCGGCCGCCTGCCTGGGCATCGCCTCGGGGTGCACCGTCCAGGCCCTCCGACCGCCCGAGCCGCCGACGTCCGCGGTCGTCGTCGCCGCCCGCCAGATCCTCGCCGGGACCACCGTGACCGAAGCGGACCTGCGGGTCGTCCGGCTGCCGGTCGCCCTGGTCCCGGAGGGCGCGTTCGCCGACGCCCGCCGCGTGGTCGGCGAGTCCGCCGCGGTCCCGCTCGCCCGCGGCGTGCCCGTGCTGCCCGGCCTGCTGGCCGACGCCGAGGTCCGCGGGCCACCGGGCACGGTCGTCGCGACCGTCCGGTTCGCTGACCCCGCCGTCGCCGACCTGCTGTCGCCCGGTGTCCGCGTCGACGTGCTGGCGGCCACCGCGGAGGGCGGTCCGGGGAGCGTCGTGGCGACGCGGGCCCTCGTCCTGCCCGTCGCCCGGCGACCCGCGGACGAGGGCGCGCTCGGGGTCGGCGGCTCGGCCGACACCTCCGTCCCCGTGCTCCTGGCCGTCGCTCCGGCCGAGGCTCCGGCCCTCGCCGGCGCCGCCGCCTCCGCCTTGCTGTCCGCGGTCGTCGTGCCATGATCGACCGACCGAGACGGGTCAAACCACCACCTACCCCGAGGGGGCAACGTGACGGACAGGCTCAACGCCGGGCTCAACGGCGCACGTCAGGGTCTGCAAGGCACCGCGAAGGTGTTCCAGGGCTTCAAGGACTTCATCTCGCGGGGCAACGCGATCGAGCTGGCGGTCGGTGTCGTCATCGGTGCGGCGTTCGGAGCCGTGGTCAAGTCCATCGTCGACGGGCTGATCGGACCCCTGATCTCCGCGATCTTCGGTCAGACGGACCTGAGCAACGTCTGGTCCTTCACGATCAACGGCGCCAAGTTCTCGTTCGGGCTGATCCTGAACGCGCTGATCCTCTTCCTGTTCACCGCCGCCGCCGTGTACTTCCTGATCGTGCTGCCGCTCAACGCCCTGGCGGCGCGGCGCAAGCGCGGCGAGGAGGAGGAGCCGGCCGCCCCGTCGGAGGACATCCTGCTGCTGCAGGAGATCCGTGACCTGCTCGCCGCCCGTCCCACGCGGGCGATCATCAACGACGCCGGCACCGGTGCCCCTGACGTGCCGAACCCCCGCACGGACCCGCCCCCCTCGATCCCCCCGAGCGGCCCCACGACCCCACCGCTCTGACCGGCCGGCACCCCGGCCGCCCTCCCCCGAGAACAACGTTGCGCTCGCTATGGACCCCCACAGCGAGCGCAACGTTGTTCTCGCGCGAGACGAGACCTGGCGGCGGCTACTTGATCGTGGCGAGGAACGCCAGCGCGCGCTCCGTCAGCTGCGCCGTCGCGGCGGCGTCGTACGAGGACAGGCTGCTGTCGGCGAAGAGGTGCTCCTCGCCCGGGTAGAGGAACAGCTCGCCGTGCGGGGCCGCCTCCTTGACCAGGGCGCGGGCCGCCTCGATGTCGCCCTCGTCGACGAAGAACGGGTCGGCGTCCATCCCGTGGATCTGCACCGGGACGCCCTTGGGCCACACGCTGTCGAACTCCGACGTGGGCACGCACGAGTGGAAGAACAGCGCTCCCTTGGCGCCGGGGCGCGTCTGGGCGAGCATCTGCGCGGGGAGCACACCGAGCGAGAAGCCGGCGTAGACGATGCCGTCCGGCAGGGCGTCGACCGTGTGCTGCCCGCGCTCCATCACGGTGCCGAACCCCACCTCGCCGGCGTACCCGAGTCCGGCCTCGATGTCGTCGAACACCCGCCCGTCGTACAGGTCGGGCACGTGCACGGTGTGGCCGGCGGCGCGCAACGTCTCGGCGAACTCCTGGACGCCCGGCGTCAGCCCCTGAGCGTGGTGGAACAGCAGAACCTCGGCCATGGGTGGGTCTCCTTCGGGTGGTCGACTGAGCGGCCCTGCGATCATCCCGCACCCCACTGACACCGGCCGCCCTGGCGATCAGGGGTGCTGGCCGGCTACCAGTGCGGCGGCTTGTCCTGGGTCAGGCGGTCGTCGTTGGAGCCGGCCTCGCGCTCGCCCCAGCCGATGTCGGTGTCGTCGGCGCTCCGTCCGCCCACGACGGGCTCAGCCGTCGGGGCCTTGGGCTCGCGCACCAGTGGCGGGTCCGCCGAGATCGCGGGGTGGCTCGACACCAGGTTGGCGTCGTCACCGCCGACGGTCCCGGCGGGCCGGACGACGCGCCGCGACCGACGCGCGGAGGGCGCGTCGTCGGGACGGTCTGTCGAGGCCACGCTCGATGATCCCATCTCACCGATGCGACAGGTGCGGTCGGGTTCGCCGAGACGCCATCGAGCACCAGTCGTGCGCGCGGGCATCCGGCGGACGGAGAGCCGTCGGGCACGCGCCGCGCGGGCTGACCGCTCGTCAGCGCATGCCGCGGCTGATCGCGCTGCGGACGGCCGTGTCGATGCGGTACGAGCGACGCGTGATGCCGAGCTCGTCGCGCAGGGCGGCGGCCAGCTGCTCGCGCGTGCGCTCCTGCTCGTCGGACTGCAGCCACGCCACCAGCTCGTCCAGCTGGTCGTCGCTGTAGGCGCCGATCGGCAGACCCGTGCGGATGTCGGGACGCTGCCGCGTCGGCACCGCCAGGGCCAGCTGGAGGGGGCGGCTCGGCGGACGCGGGTCCTCGGCGTCGGCGACCGGCTCGGCGGACGTGACGGGGTCGGCTGCCTTGGCGGCGCCCGCATCCTCGGCGGACTCGGACCGGGCTCCGGCCGGTGCGGACGGCGCCCCGGCGGTGGGCGTGGCCGCGACGGGCGCCGACGCGGGATCTCCGGCCGCGGCAGCCGCAACGGCACCGGAGGTCGTCGGGACGATCGCCGGGACCGCGACCCGACGAGTCGACACGCGGATCGGCGCGGTGGCCGGCCGAGGATCGGTGGCCGGCGTCTGCGCGTCGGCGGCAGCCGGCGTCTCCTGGTCAGCACCAGCCGGCTGCGCGCCGATGACCGGCGCCTGGGCGCCCGCCGGTGCCGCGTCGTCACCCGACTCGATCACCCCGACAGCGGACCACGCACCGGTGGCCGGCGCGGGCGGCTCGGTGGCGGCGGCGGTCGGGAGCTCCTCGGCGTCGTCGGTCTCCTCGATCAGCCCGAGGTGCAGGGGCGCGCTGCGCGGCGCGGCCGGCGCGGGCACGCGGGCGTGGACGGCGCGGCGGATGCGGTCGACCTCGGCCTGGGGGTCCATGAAGGCGGCGGCCGACCAGACGCGCACGACGCTCCACCCGACGCGCTCGAGGCGGTCGGCGGTGAGGCGGTCGCGGACGCGGACGCTGGGCTCGGCGGTGTAGGACTCGTCGTCGGTGAGGACGGCGACCAGCATCTCGCCCGGAAGATCGGGGTGGCCGACGACCAGCGGGATCCGGTCGCCGCCGGGGATGCCGTGGTCGGCCTCGACCAGCAGGCCGTGCTTCCAGAGCCGCTCGGCGAGGTCGAGCAGCAGGCGGTCGGGCTGGGTGGCGGCGGCGAGCGCCTCGTCCGCGGCGGCGGCGGCCGCGGTGATCGAGCGCAGCAGCGGGTCCGCGGGCTCGGGCTTGACCAGGTCGGTGACGTCCTGCCCGGCGGCGCGGCGGGCCGCGAAGGCGAGGAGGTCGGCCAGCAGTCGCGGGCCGGCGCCGCGCACACGCTCGGCGTCGAGGTCGTCGGCCCCGAAGCAGGACACGACCGTGAGCCGGTGCCGCGTCGAGCCGAGGGCGTCGAGCAGGAGCGCGTCACCACCGGGCGCGGAGATGGGCCCGAAGGTGTGGAGCACGCGACGGTGCGGGGTCCGGCCGAGGCCGAGCGACAGGATGATCGCCTCGCGCCGCAGACCGGCGACGTTGGGCAGGTCCGTGACGACGAACGGGTCCACGCGGCCGGAGTCGAAGAACGCGGCGAGCGCCGGGTTGCCGCGCACCTCGGTCAGCACCGACTCGCGGATCGCCTCGGCGTGCGTGGCGGTCGCGGTGATGACGGCCAGGGACTCGTCGGGACGCAGGAGCGCGTGGGTGAGCACCAGCTCGACGACGTGCTCGACCTCCTCGCGGGTCGAGTCGACGGACCCGGACTCGCGGTCGGGCATCCCGGTGCCGTCGACGAGGTCCAGGCCGACCAGCGGAAGGTGCTGCGGCAGCGGCGTCGGGCGCAGGACGCCGGCGTAGCCGTGGGCCGCGAGGAACGCGGTCAGGTACGGGTCGCGGCGCGACGAGTCGGCGCGCAGGGCGACCGACGGCAGGACGTCGGCGAGCTCGCGGACGGCCGTGCCGGACGCGCAGCGGGCGTCGCCGACCACCACGACCTGCCGGCCGCGGGCCACGGCGGCGAGGGCGACCTCGACGGGCAGGTGGGCGGCGGAGTCGATGACGACGAGGTCGACGGTGCGCGTCGGGGGCAGCACCTGCGGCACGAGCATCGGGCTCGCGGCGATCACCGGGCGCAGGCGGCGGGCGACGTCGGGGTGCCGCACGACCGTGTCGCGCAGCGACGTCAGCCGCTCCTCGATGAGGTCGGCGAACAGCGCCTCGGCCTGCTCGCGGTGCTGGCGCAGCGCGTGCGAGACGTGACCGACGACGGCACCGAGCACCGGGCCGGACAGGCTCTTCACGTGGGCGCGGTCGAGCGTCGCGTACTGGGCGGACAGGGCGCCGAGCGCGGCGCCGTCGTAGCCGGCCAGCGCGGGGTCCTCGCCGAGGATCTGCTCGATGACCGTGCTCCACCAGGCCAGGTCCAGCTCGGCCGGGGCGAGGGCGGGGTCGATGCGCCGGGTGGCCAGGTCGTCGACGAGGGCGCCGAGGCCCGCTGCGCGCAGGCGGTGCAGCAGCCCCGTGCGGTCCGGGAGGTCGGTCAGCGCATCGGTGTCGGACCGCAAGCGCGTGAGCCGCTCGGTCAGCGCCGCGAACGGCATCGTCGACAGGCCGGCACCGCCGGGGGTCGTCGACAGCACCTCGTCGAGGGCGTCGAGGTCCGCCCGCACCGCGGCGAACTCCTCCTCGATGTGCTCGAGCCCGTCGGGCAGGCGCGGCCAGCCGCCGGACGGGCAGTGCGCCTGCCACGTCTCCCGCTGCGCCTGCACCTCGAGCAGCGCCGAGTGCAGGTCCGCGACCGGGCGACCCGGGCGGACCATGTCCTTCGACTGCTTGCGCAGCCGGCGCCGGAGCCAGTAGCCCATCTCCAGGCCGCGTTCCGCACGCCACTCCTTGGTGGCCGTGGCGGCGACCAGGTCCGCGGCGGTGCGCTCGAAGACGATCGGCTGGAACACGTCGAGCGCGGCCCGCACGCCGTCGAGCATGCCCAGCTGCTCGGCCCACGCGACGACGGTGGTCGCCTGCGTGAGCCCGGTCTCGGCGGCCACCTGCGCCGTCCGCTCGACCAGCGACGGCAGGGTGGAGTCGAGCACGCGCGCGAGGCGGCGCACCACGTTGTCGGCGTCGGCACGCGTGCGCAGGTCCGCGCCGTACCAGGGGGTGTCGGTGGGCCGGACGCGGAACGCCCTCAGCTCGCCGGCGCGCACCAGGTCGGCCGTGAGGTCGGCCCTGCGGGGCGCATCGAGCACGCGGGCGACGTCCGGGGTCAGCCGCACGGTCGTCTTGGGGGTCGGCCGCGCGGACGTCAGGCGCGCCAGCTGCTGCAGGGCGTCGTAGGCCGACACGCCCCACGGCGCGCGCTCGGCGTGCAGCGCGTCGACGTAGGAGCGCAGGCGCTCGCGGGTGGCGACGAGCTCGGTGCGGAGCGCCACGACGCCGTGCGCGTCGACCGCGGGCGCCTCGAGCGTCATCGCGCCGAGCAGGCGGCGGGAGATGGCGGACCGCCAGCCGGCGTCGGGCGCGACGTCGAGCAGCAGGTCGCCCAGGCCGAGCGCGCCGAGCCGGTCGGCGAGGGCAGTGGCCGCGCGGCGGTGGCCCGGCACGTAGAGGACGGTGCGCCCGGTCGCGGCCGCGTCGGCGACGAGCGCGGCCAGCGTGCCGGTGACGTCGGCGCCCGCCGGGGCGTCGACGAACAGGTGCGTCCCGGTGGCCACCATGTCGAGCACGTGCTGCTGCGCCGGATCGAGGTCGCCGACGCCGCGCTCGTGGCCAGGGTCCCGGTCGCCGCGGACCGGCGGCGGCAGGACCCGACGCAGCCGCGCGCGGGACTCGTCGACGCCCGCGAGCGCCGCGACGACCTCGTGCCGCTCGAGCGTGCCGGACAGGTTGTCGAGGTCGTCCACCAGGATCTGGCCGGGGTGCACGAAGGTGCCGACGACGACGCGCTCGCTCATCGAGAAGTCGTCGAGCACGGCCTCGCCCAGCGACGTGAGCCGCTGCAGCGCGCCGCGCGGGTCGAAGCCGTCGGTGGTGAACGTGCCGCGCGCGACCGCGCCCGGGTCGAGCAGCGCGCCGCGCGACCGCAGCGCCCGCGCCAGCACGGGGTTGACCTCGAGCGACGGCTCGAGCGCGAGCTCGTAGTCGCTCTCGCCCGAGCCCCGGGCGCGCAGGGTCACGGGCCGCAGCAGCACGGGTGCCCGGACCGTCCGCGGTGCGGCGTCGGCGGGCTGCTCGCCGTCGGGGGTCCGCTGGCGGGTGACCGACGCGAGGGCCGCGACGTCGTCGCTCGCGATGTCCGGGGTGGTGCGCTCGGTCCAGGTGGCGACGCCGATGGCCAGCGAGGTCGGCGCGATGCCGTACCGCTGCGCGTACACCGCGGCACGCGCGCTGACGGCCCGCGCCCGGCGGCGGGCGGTGGAGAGCGCGGATCCCTCGCGGACGAGGTTGGACAGGCGCGTCTCCCGGCCGGCGAAGAGCTGCGAGATCCCCGACGGGTGCGCGGCCGACAGGTCGAGCGCGGCCTCGCCGAGCAGCTCGACGTCGACGAGCGTCGACCCACCTGCGGCCTCGACCAGAGCCGCGCGCCACGTGGCGACGGCCCCTTCGAGGACCTCGGCGGGCGTCGCGGGCTCGACGAGCACCGGGCGGTCGGTGGGGTCTGCGCCGGTCTCAGGAGCCTGGTCGGGTCCCGGGCCGGTGGTGCGCACGGGGACGGTCACGCTGGGAACGCTAACCGCGCTGCCGCGTGATCCCGGGCATGGCGCGCCGTTGCGGGACACACCGGGAAAACAGAGGGCGGGACGGGTCAGGGGACCCGTCCCGCCTCCGGACGTGGAAACGGTGCGCACCGCGCAGGGGGCAGGCGATGCGCACCGTCAGAACGAGTGTGCGGCACGGATGCGCTGCTGGTCAAACGTCCAGGCGGCCCATCCGGGTGAATCCCGCGGGTGGATTTGCGGCGCCTCCGGACGTCTGTAGAGGCATGACAAAGATGCTGTATCCCTTGACGAATCCGCGGCTCCTGGAGGATGACGGACGTATCGAGGACACGGGAGTCGAGCGATGGACGAGACCGTTTCGCCGGGCACCGCACCGGCCGTCACAGCACTGCAGGCCACGGGCCCGCTGAGCGTCGCTCCGGCCGACGAGATGCCGCCCGGCGTGCTCGTCGAGAACGACACGGTCCCGGTCGAGACGTTCGCCCAGGACCCCGACCCGGCGGTCGACTGGCTCGACCCGTCCGGCATCGGCCAGACCCGCGAGCCCGTCCTCCCGCCCGCCCCGCCGGAGCCCCCGGGCGGCCCCGGCTACCAGTACGACTACGTCTCCCCCGCACTCGCCGCGCTCGACATCGCCCGCGCCGAGCTGGGCACCATCGGCGGCTCCAAGTACAAGCAGTACTGGAACGCGCCGTCCACGGCCGCCTGGTGCGGCTACTTCGCGTGCTGGGTGCTCCGCAAGGCCGGGATCACCGACGGCCCCGCCACCGGCTGGACCCCGAACATCGTCCAGTGGGGCAAGGACCGCGGGAAGTGGAAGACCGCCGACGCCCACCCCGGCGACCTGATCCTGTTCATGTGGCCGACCGTGTCGAAGAACGGCCGTGGCACCCCGCCCGTGTGCCACGTCGGCCTGGTCGAGACGGTCAACGCCGACGGCACGCTCACGACGATCGAGGGCAACACCTCCGCCAAGGTGAACGGCTCGCAGTACAACGGCAACGTCTGCGCGCGGAAGGTGCGCAAGTCGAACGTCGTGGGCTTCGTGACGATCTTCGAGGGCTCGATCACCCCGCAGACCGCCGATCCCGTGCGCCAGGACGTGCAGTCGATCCTGCACGGCCTCGGCTTCTACACCGGGCCGATCGACGGCGTCACCGACCCGACCGCGGCGGTCACGGCGTTCCAGCTGGCCGCCGGCCTGGTCCAGGACGGGACGCTCGGCCCGGTGAGCCGGGCCGCCGCCGCCCTGGTGCCCCCGTTCCCGGGGTCGACCGAGCAGGGGCAGACCAGCGCCGCGACGAAGGCCTACCAGCAGCGCCTGCACGACCGCGGCGCCGTCATCGACGTCGACGGCATCCACGGACCGCAGACGTCGTCGGTACTCAGGTCGTTCCAGCAGGCCCACGGCCTGGAGGTCGACGGCATCGGCGGCCCGCAGACCTGGACCGCCCTGTACACGCGGGCCGCGTGACGGCCCCCGACGAGGCCGGGTCGTCGTTGCCGAGGGGGCGACGACGACCCGGCCCGCCGCACGCGTGACGCGGTGACGCACCGGGGGCCGGTGCGTGTGTCGGCGACGGGTCGTGCGGTCGAGTCAGTGCGTCTTGCAGCACGGCTCGGCGAGCACCACGGAGCCGTGGGAGGCCGCGGAGACGCCCGCGAGACCGGTCACGGTGGCGAGGGCGAGGACGAGCGTGATGGCGAGCTTCTTCATGAGGGGACCTTCCCGAGGGTGTGCCGGACTCTCCGGTACACCTGGCATGGTCCCCAGCCTGGTGTCGTGGGCGCAATGACGCGGACAACACCGGGGTAGACACGACCCGGTACGTCAGGGCCGCGGGGGGAGCGGCACCGCCCCTCGGATACCTGCCGCGGCCAGCGCGCGACCGTACGCCTCGACCACCCGTTCGTCCGCGTCACCGGCCACGCGGAGGCGGTCGCCGATGCGCCGCCACAGCGTCGCCGCGGACCGGCCGGACGCGATCATGTCGAGAAGCTCGGCGGCCGACCGGTACTCCTTGACCGCCTCGGTGCGGGCACTCTGCGCGAGCAGCGCGTCGCCCAGCGCCTCGTGCGCGGCCGCCGCGTCCCGGCGCACGCCGTCCCGCAGCAGCTCCACGGCCTGCGCGGCGTGCCGTTGGGCGGCGTCGGCGTCGTCGAGCAGCAGCCAGGCGCGCGACCGCACGGACTCCACGCGCGCCAGCTCGACCTGCGACTCCCCGATCTCGAGGGCGGTCTGGGCGGCGTCGAGCTCGGCAAGCGCCTCGGTGGGCCGGGGCGGCTCGACGGTGACGAGGAGGTAGGCCCGGTCGAGCCGCAGCCGCGGCAGGTCCCGGTCGATCTCGTCGGCGCCCGCGAGCGCGATCGCGGACTCGAGGTGGACCAGGGCGGCGTCGGGATCGGCCAGGGCGTCGTCGACGAACGCGAGGTTCCAGTGCACGGACGAGACGGCCCGGGCCGAGCCGTGCTCACGCGTGTGCGCCAGCAGCTGCCGGCCGCGGAAGCGTGCATAGGTGGTGTCGCCGCGAGCGACGTAGGCCCAGATGATGGTGGACTCGAGCCGGACGACCTCGTCGGAGCCCGCCACCGAGGCGGGCAGGCGCTCGCGCAGGTCCTCGCCGCGCGCGACGGCACGGTGCAGGTCGCCGAGCTCCGTCAGCGCCATGACGATCCGCATCGCGGCGTACGCGGCCTGCGGGTACCGGCGGGCCTCGATGAGCCGCTCGCAGACGCCCTCGAGCACGTCGACCGACCCCTCGAGCTCGCCGGCCACGTCGAGGGCCTCCGCGTGCGCCAGGCCGACCCGGGCCGCCGCGTCGACGTCGAGCCCCGACACGTCGGCGCCGGCGAGCACCTCGGCGGCCGCCTTGGGCGACCCCATGCGGGACAGGCGACGGGCCTCGACGATGGCGCTCTCGGCGGAGCGGTACTCGGGTGCCCGCTCGCCGTCGACCAGGAACGCGACCGGGACGTCGAGCACCTCGGCGACCCGGGCGAGCGAGTCCGGGCCGAGCGTGCGCGTCCCGCGCTCGACGTGCGAGATGTAGGTGGGGTGCACGCCGGCGGCACGCGCGAGCTCGCCCTGGCTGAGCCCAGCCTTCTCCCGGGCGTCCCGCACGCGTCGGCTCAAAGGGTGCACGGACTCACGATAGGTACGGGGGCCGTCCACCGAAAGGTGGAGGTCGGCTGACGTCCCGCAGACAGCTGGTCGTCACGAGTTGACTACCGAACAATCTTTCTGTCTAGACAAATGAATCGATCGGCTGCAGACTGGAGCCACCGACGAGGCGCGACCACCGCCCCGGGACGGCGACGACGGACAGGAGCGACCGATGCGGACACTGACGCTGGGGATGAACGTCTCCCTCGACGGCTTCGTGGCGACGCCGGAGGACGGGCTCGACTGGATGTTCCCGAACTTCAGCCCTGAGCTCATGGCGGACACGGAGGTGCTCCTGGCGGGCTTCGACGCGATCGTCATGGGCCGGGTCAACTACGAGGGTCAGGCCGCGACGTGGCCCGGCGCCGAGGGACCGCTGGCGGACATCATGAACGGCCTGGAGAAGGTCGTGTTCTCGACGACTCTGGAGTCCGTGGACTGGCAGGGGTCGCGGCTGGCCACGGACCCGCCGGAGGTCGAGATCCCGCGCCTCAAGGCCCAGGACGGCGGACCGCTGGGCGCGTCCGGCGGCGCGACGTTCGCGCGGTACCTCACGTCGCACGACCTGGTCGACGAGTACCGGCTGACGGTGCACCCCGTGTTCCTCGGCAACGGGAAGCCGATCTTCGCGGACCGGACGGCGCTCGAGCGGGTGTCGTCGACGGAGTACCCGAACGGCGTCGTCGTGACCACCCTGCGCCCGAGGCGGGGCTGACGTGCTCGACGTCGCGGTCATCGAGGACCCGGCCGTGGCCGAGGCGTCGCTGGACCCGATGCGCACGCGGCTGCTCGCGGAGCTCGCCGAGCCCAGCTCGGCCGCCGCGCTCGGGCAGCGGCTCGGGCTGCCGCGCCAGAAGGTCAACTACCACCTGCGGGCGCTCGAGCACCACGGCCTGATCGAGCTGGCCGAGGAGCGCCGCAAGGGCAACGTCGTCGAGCGCGTGATGCGGGCGACCGCGCTCTCGTACGTCATCTCCCCCGCCGCGCTCGCGTCCCTGCGACCGGACCCGAAGCGATCGCCCGACCGGCTCTCCGCGGCCTGGCTGCTGTCGCTGGCCGGCCGGCTGGTCGAGGACGTCGGCGCCCTGATCACGGGCGCCGCGCGCGAGCAGCGCACCCTGGCCACGTTCGCGCTGGACGGCGAGGTCCGGTTCGCCTCCGCGGCCGACCGGTCCGCGTTCGCCGAGGAGCTGAGCAGCGCCGCGCTCGCCCTCGTCTCCAAGTACCACCACGAGGACGCCGCGCACGGCCGGACCTTCCGGCTGGTGGTCGCCGTCCACCCGAGCACCACGTCCCGCGCCGACAGAGAGAAGGAGTGACATGCCGCACGCGTTCGAGGTCCCCGAGGAGCTCTCGTTCGACCTGAGCCCCGACGCCGTCTGGGACGCCATCGCCACCGGACCGGGGATCAGCTCGTGGTTCATGGGCGCCACCGAGGTGCGGCCCGAGGACGGCGTCGTCACCACCCGCATGGGCGGCTGGCAGCAGGAGTCGCAGATCGTCGCCCTCGAGCCGGGACGGCGCTTCGCCTTCCGCGGCGCCGAGAGCCCCGACGGCCGGTTCTTCGCCATGGAGTTCCTCCTCGAGGCCCGCCAGAGCGGCTCGACGGTGCTCCGCGTCGTGAGCAGCGGCTTCCTGCCCGCCGACGACTGGGAGGACGAGTACGAGGCCATGCGCAGCGGCGGCCGGATGTACCTGCACACCCTCGCGCAGTACCTCACGCACTTCACCGGGCGGCCTGGCATCGCGGTCACCCCGTCGGGCGCCCCGGGCGACCTCGACGGCGCCTGGGCCGCGGCGAAGGCCGACCTCGGGCTGTCCGACGACGCGACGGTGGGTGACACGGTCACGCTCACACCGACCGGCCTGCCCCCGATCGAGGGCGTCGTCGACTGGGCCGCTCCCGACGTGGTCGGCGTGCGCAGCGGCGACGGGCTCTACCGGTTCTTCCGCGGCTACTACGCCCCCAGCGTGGGGCACCACCTGTTCGGCACGACCGACGAGACGCGCGCGACCGCCGCCTGGCAGGGCTGGCTCGACGCCGTCACCGCCTGAGAAGGAGAACGACCATGACGATCGACGAGTACCTCGCGGGCCTGCCCGCCGACCAGGCCGCCATTGGGTCCGCGCTGCGAGACCGGCTCGACGCCCGCCTGCCCGACGCCGAGGGAAGCATGTGGCACGGCCACCCCGTCTGGCTGCGCGGCAACGACCCCGTCGCGGGGTTCAAGGCGTTCCCCCGCTGGGTCACCCTGCTCCTCTGGCACGGCTCCGAGGTCACCGAGGCGACCGGCGCGCTGACCGCGTCGGCCGACGGGTCGCGGTGGAGCCTGAAGATCGCGACGGCCGACGACCTGGACGTTGCAGCGGTCGACGGGTGGATCGGTCAGCTCGCCGGCTGAGGCCCTCTCGACGGGCCGGAGGGGTCTGGGGGTGGACATCGGGTCGCCATACCCCCAGACCTCCTCGGTGAACGGGTCGGGTCAGTGACCCTCCTGGACCGGGTACACGGCGTCGGCGACGAGGCCGTGCGCCTCCCGGTGCACCGTCGAGGCGGCCTCGGCGGACGGGGCGTCGACGAGGCAGAAGACCTTCCCGTTCTGCTCGTCGACCCAGTACTGCAGGTAGCTGACCCCGTGACCCTCCTGGGTGGCGAGGTCGGCCTGGTGCGCCTGGGCGACGTCACCCAGCGTGACCTCGCCGAGGTGGTGGACATCCATGAACAGCGGCATCGGAGTGCTCCTTGGAACAGTGATCGGACCAGCCCGGAAGTGGGCTGGCCCGATCACCGTAGGAATCCGCACCGCCTGTGCAGATCGGTAGTGACTACCTATGTTTCAGTGCGCCAGCACCGGTGCCCCGTCCTGGGTGGCCGGGGCGAGAGCCTCGGCGCGAGCGGCGCGGTCGGCGCGGGTGCGGAACAGCGTCGCGGTGAGGATCGCGCCGAGCAGGAAGATCCCCGCGGCCCACGAGTAGGCGACCGAGAAGCTGTGCAGCGCCGCGTTGGCGAGCACCTGAGGGCTGGCGGGCGCGTGGGCCGTGACGTACGCCGCGGCGGCCGTCGCGGCGAGCGTGTTGAGCACGGCCGTGCCGATGGCCCCGCCCACCTGCTGGCTGGTGGAGACCATCGCCGAGGCGGCGCCGGCCTGCTGGCGGGCGATGCCGAGCGTCGCGATCTGGAACGACGCGGGCATGATCGAGCCCATCGCCATGCCCATCACGATCAGGCCGACCAGCACCCGCGGGTAGCCGCTGGTGAGCCCCAGCGTGGTGAACCAGAGCATCGCGCTCGCGCCGAGCAGCATGCCGATCGGGACCAGCAGCTTGGGCCCGAACCGCGGGACCAGGATGTTCGACTGGACCTGCGCGGTGATGACGATGAAGACGACCATCGGCAGGAACGCGGCGCCCGTCTGCATCGGGGTGTAGCCCAGGGTGAGCTGCAGGTAGTACGTGAGGAACAGGAACACCCCGAACATGCCGGACCCGGCGACGAGGATCGCGAGGAACCCGGCCCCGCGGTCGCGGTCGACGACGATCTCGAGCGGCAGCAGCGGGTGCTGCGCGGTGCGCTGCCGCAGGACGAAGCCGACGAGCAGGACCAGGCTGGCGGCGAGCGAGCCCCACACCGCCGGCGCGTCCCAGCCCTGAGGCTGGGCCTGCGAGAAGCCGAACACCAGGGCGAACAGGCCCGTGGACGCGAGGATCACGCCCGGCACGTCGATGCGGGTGTCGTGCCGCTCCTCGGTGCGGGAGAGCAGGACGGTGCCGGCGACGAACGCGAACGCGGCGATGACCACGTTGACGTAGAGGTTCCAGCGCCAGTTGAAGTTCTCGGTGAGGAAGCCGCCGAGCAGCAGGCCGATGGCGCCGCCCATCCCGGCGATGGCCCCGAAGACGCCGAACGCGCGGGCGCGCTCCTTCGGGATGGTGAAGGTGGTGGTCAGCACGGACAGGGCCGCCGGGGCGAGGACCGCGGCGAACGCACCCTGCAGCGCGCGGGCGCCGACGAGCATCTCGAAGGTCTGGGCGGCGCCGCCGAGGGCGGACGCGAGGGCGAAGCCGACGAGGCCGATGAGGAACATGCGGCGGCGGCCGAACATGTCGGCGAGGCGGCCGCCGAGCAGCAGCAGGCTGCCGAAGGCGAGCGCGTAGGCGGTGACGACCCACTGGCGGTCGTTGTCGCTGAACCCGAGGTCCGCCTGGGCGGAGGGCAGCGCGATGTTCACGATGGTCGCGTCGAGGACGACCATGAGCTGGGCGAGGGCGACCGTGGCCAGCACGAACCAGCGATGCCGGCTCTGTGTGGCGGTCTGGGCGGGTGACGACATGGTGATGCTCCTGGGACGTCGTGGTCGGTGGAGCGACTGTAATACGGAACTTGCCAGTTCCGGAACCCCCCAGTCTCGATTTATCCGGCTACAGTGGGTCCGACGACGAAAGAGGCGACGAATGACCGTGGACGACCTGACCGGGGCGACGACGACCCGGAAAGCCGGCCGACGACGTGACGAGTCCAAGGACGACGCGATCCTGCTGGCCACGCGCGAGCTGCTCGCGGAGCGCGGGTTCGACGGCATGACGATGGACGCCGTCGCCGACCGCGCGGGCGCGGGCAAGGCCACCGTCTACCGCCGCTGGCCGTCCAAGGTGCAGCTCACCGTCGACGCCGTCGTGTGCGTCCGCGGGGTGGCCCAGACCGTCGACGACATCCCCGACACCGGCTCGCTGCGCTCCGACCTGCTCGCCGTCCGCTACGGCCGGCCGCGCACGGACGACTCGGAGCTGATGTCCGGCCTGATGTCCGCGGTGAAGGAGAACCCCGAGGTCGCGGCGGTGTTCCACGAGCAGTTCGTCCGCACCCGCGTGAACCTCATGCGCGGGCTGCTCGAGCGCGCGCAGGCCCGCGGCGAGCTGCGCGCGGACGTCGACCTCGACATGGTCGCCGCCGTCGCGCCGGCCATGATCGCCTACCGCAAGATGGTCGCCGGGCAGCACGTCGACGACGAGTTCGTGGTGCAGATGATCGACTCCGTGATCCTGCCCCTGGTCACCGGCTCCTGAGGAAGGTTCCCGCAGGTCGCGGCACACCTTGACCCGCGCGCCGCACCGCTGCCACGCTCGGACGAAGCGGGACCGGTGGCGCACCGAGGGGGTTGTGCATGGCGGGCGAGCGGATTGTCACGGTCGATCTCGGCACCGATGACGAGGGCAACCCCGTGTTTCTCGCCGTGGCCGCGGAGCAGGTCGGGCCGACACTGGTCGCCGACGAGGACGTCGTTGCCCGACTGGGTGCCCTCACCGCACCGATCGAACGGCTCAGCCGTGAGGTGCTCGAGGCGCTGAAGCGCGCGTCCCCCACCAAGGCCACCGTCGAGCTGTCGTTCGGCGTCGCCATCGAGTCGAGCGGGCTGGTCGCGATGATCGGCAAGGGCAAGGGCGAGGGCAGCATCACCGTGACCCTCGAGTGGGACGGGTCACGGGAGACCGGGGCCAAGGGCTGACCGGTGACACTCCCGGAGGCCACGGTCGACAAGCTCAAGGCCCTACTCAAGGCGTCCACCGCGCTCGTCGTGGTGGACGGCAAGCCCAAGGGCTCCGCGGTCTTCGTCGACGACGACCTGGTCCTCACGTGCGAGCACGTGGTGCGCGGCGGGACCCGGCTGGACATCCAGCCGTTCACGGGCGCGCTGGTCCCGGCGGTGGACGTCGTGTCAGTCCTACCCGACCTCGACGTCGCGCTCCTGCGGATTCCAGCGGCGCAGGTCGTTGCCAGCCAGCCGTGCGCCGCGCTGGGCGGGGAGCTGGTGGACGGGCCGTTCTCCGTGGTGGGCTACCCGCGCGAGGACGGGCATGAACCCGGCATCGAGGTCCGGGACGCGGGCGGCCACACGCGGCAGGACGCGGTGACGGGCGCCGTCCAGCTCCTGCAGATCGACCCTGGCGTCATCGTGACATTCGGCAACAGCGGCGGCCCGGTGTTCAGCCAGGAGACCGGCGCCGTGGTCGCACTCGCCCGCACGTCGAAGGACGCGGCCGACGCGCTGGGCGGGGGCGCGGTACCGGTCTCGCGGGCGGCGGCGCAGATCCCCGAGCTGGCCGCCCTCCTGCGCGAGCCGCCGGCTGCCTCCCGCCGTTGGCGCGACGCGCTCGGGTCCGAGGCGTGGGCGCAGCTGGGCTACGCGTGGGACCCCACGAGCCAGATTGAGGTGGTGGTCCAGGAGGACGAGGACGACAAGGCGGTGTGGCGCATCGGGGTGGACCCCGCGCCGATCGGGCGGGTCAAGGACCAGGTGGGCCCCAACCTGGGCAGCGACATCGGCGACGCCCTCTTCCGGTGGGCGCAGCGCCAGCGCACCCGCGACGACGACGAGGTGCTCGTCCTGGGAAGGCTCTTGGCTGGCGCGCTGTTCCCGCCGGCCTTCACCGACGAGCTCGAGCGGCGGCATGCCTCCGACCAGGTGATCGTGCGGCTCACCATCGCCCCGGGCAGCACGCTCGCGGACATCCCCTGGGAGCTGTGCGCCGTGCCCAGCACCCAGGACCGGTTCCTATCCACCGATGAGCAGTACCTCCTCGTCCGTACGCTCCCCGACCGCCGGCCACCCGCGCCGGCCACCGACGACGTCCTGCACGTGGCGGCGGTGGTCGCCCTCCCGGGCAAGTGGGACTACCCCGTGGTCTACGGCGACGAGAGGTACGAGTACCCGGCGGCCGCCGACGTCGCGTACGGCCTGACGGCCTCGATCGAGGGCGACCAGGGCGGGCGTGTCCGCTCGGCGGAACTGGTCAACCCCCGGCTCGGAGACATCCGCCCGACCTTCGCCGACGGGCCGACCCCCTTCCGGGTCTTCCACCTCATGGCGGTCGGGCGGACCTCCACCCGCGACGGCCGGGAGACTGTCCAGGTCGCGCTCGCCAACGAGCGTGCCACGGTCCAGGCGCAGCTGGTGGGCGCCAGCTGGTACCCCCTGGAATCGATCCTCGCCACGGCGGTCGGCGCCGGTGCCACGGTGGCGGTCCTACAGCTCCTGCTGCCGTCGGTCGACTCCCGGGAGCAGCCGCTCACGCTCAAGGCGCTCGCGGCGGCGATCCCGGACGAGCTGGACTCGGTGGTCGTGACGCGGTTCCCCGTGCACCCCCGGCAGGCACAGGAGTTCAACGACGCGTTCTACGACGAGCTGCGCGCCGGGCGGTCCGTCGAAGCAGCGGTTCAGGCGGCCCGTCGCGAGCTCTCCGTGAACAAGCCCATCGAGGACAGTTCGGGCTTCGGCTGGTTCTGCGTGCTGACGCGCGGGATCGAGGAGGTCCGGCTACTGGTTCCGGTCGACGAGGTTCGCCTCGCAACGCCCGGACGTCCGGCAGGACCGGTCGACCGTGAGTGACCACGCGCCGCCGAGCGAGGAAGCCGGGATGCCGACGGACCTCCTCGCGCGCGCTCTCCGCGAGGCGGGTGCCACGTTCGCCGTCGAGGGCGACCTGCAGGCGGCGCTCGACGCGCTCAGCGCTGGCCGTACCGTCGACCGCGCGACCGTCGAGGAGATGGGGACCGCCCTGCACGAGCGGGTCCAGGCTGTCGGTCGCGGGCTCACGATGCTCCGCACGGTCACGCAGCGCGTCCAGCACCTCGCGCGGGTCGTCGAGCTGACGGAGCTCGGGTGGCCGGCCACGCGCGAGCACCTGCGCGAGGTACTCGACCGCGACCCGGCCGCCGGGCGCGCCGAGTGGCTGGACTTTGCCCTCACGGCTGCGAGCCGGATGCAGACGAACGCCCTGCTGCGGCTCGTTGACGAGGTTCCGCTGACTGGGTCGGTGGTCCTGCAGGACCGGATCGCGGCTCTGCGCGCGGCGCTCTCCGTGACCGGGGCACCCGAAGACGTCGGTCACCAGATGAGCCTCGCCATCGCCCGCTCGGTCTTCGCCCCGGCGGTCGCCGGGCTGACCGTCGACGGGACGACAGTCCCCGACCCCGCCGTGCGGAGCGACCTGCGGGCGCTATGGGCGCGGCTGGCGTTGCGCGCGGGCATGCACTCCGAGGCGGAGCTCGCCCTCTCAGGCGCGCCGGACGACGTCGACGACGACCGGACCGAGGCCCAGCGGCTCGCGCTGCGCGCCCAGGCGGCCGCGGCCCGGGGCGACGACGCCGGGGCCGACGGGCTGTGCGCCGCGGCCCGTCGGCTGGACGCCACGCAGCCGGACGTCGCGCAGACCTCGATCCTCCTGCGGCGGCGAGGGCTGACCGAGGAGCCGGAGCAGACGGGCACCCGCGGCCGCCGCGACCTCGACGGCGCGCTCGGCGCCGCCCGGGCGGCCGTCGTCGCGCTCGAGTCCCTGGCCGACGTGGACGCGGAGCTCGGCGTGCTGCTGGACCCGGCCCCGGAGCTGTGGCACGCCGTGGCCGAGCGCGCCGCCGCCGAGGGCGACACACAGACGTGCCGGCACGGCATCGAGCAGGTCGCCGCCGACCCGAGCAGGGCGGACGGCACACTGCGCGCGTCGGCCGCCGAGATCCTCGCGAGCATCGAGGTCGAGCCGGACGCGCAGGTCGAGGCCCTCACGCAGGCCGGCGACGCGCGATCAGGGGCCGGGCAGTTCCGGCTCGCGGCGGACTGCTACCGGCGGGCGATGCGGGTGGACGGCGCCTCGGACCGGCTGCACGCGCTCGCGGCGCTCTCGCTGGCGGACATCGTGGCCGTGACGTCGCAGAGCCTGCCGTACCGGGAGGTCGCCGCCGAGCTCGACGAGGCGATCCGGCTCGCGCGGTCCGTAGGCGAACACCTGGACCTGGCCGGGAGCGAGTCGTGGTGCTACCTCGTCATCGCGGTCCTGGACAAGCAGCTGGCTCGGGCCGAGGACCAGCCCAAGTCCGCCCTCATGCACGAGGCGCTGCTCGCATCGGCCCGTGCGGTCGCGTTCCTGCCCGACGCTGCGAGCCGCTGGGCGGCCCTCGGAGACGCCGCCGACGAGCTCGACCTCGAGCACCTGGCCTACGAGTGCTTCGCCCGCACGGGCAGCATCACCGGCGACCTCGCCCACTCCGGCATCGCCCGGACGTTGGCCAACATGGGCCGCTTCGACGAGGTCGTTACGGTGCTCGACGGGATCGACGACACTTGGGAGGCGTGCGCCCGAGGCTTCGCGTACGTGCGCAGCGGCAGGCCCGCGGAGGCAGTACGCGAGTTCGAGTCCCTGGCCGAAGTCGACCCGACCTGGGCGTGGGCGTGGGCGTCGCACGTGCTCGCCCTGCTCACGCTCGAGCGCCAGGACGACGCGCTCGCGGTGGTGCGAGGGTGGCTCGGCCAGCTCGACAATCAGCAGCGCGAGATGTCCGGCCTGGCCGCGCAGGCCCTCGCGGCGTTCGTCGCTCAGGACGTCCCGGCGCTCCTGAGCGCGGGCGAGCGCCTACGGGCCGCCGAAGGTCAGGACGGCGGGGACGGCCAGAACGCCATCGCGCGGGCGCTGCTGCTCGGCGGGCGCACGGCGGAGGCGGTCGACGCGTGGACCCTGCTGCTCGAGTCCGCGACGAACCCGCTGGCAGTCACGGACTGGGCCCGGCTGGAACGCCCGCTCATCGAGTCGATGCTGGGCACCCTGCCGGACGAGGTCGCCCGGATCGACGAGGTGGCGCGGCGTCGCCTCGCGGAGTTCGAGGCCGTCGACGCCGACGTCGACCTCACGCGGCTGCGCCAGGATGGCGCGGCCAACGCAGAGTTGACGGCCGACCTATGTGCCGCGCTGCTCGCCGTCGCCCACGGCGGACCGGTCGAGCTGGCCGCAGTGCTGGACGGACCGGGACGCTGGGACGATCTTGCGGCCGAGGTGACGTCGCTGCGGGCATACGCCGACCAGCTCTCGCAGCAGGCAGTGCTGAGCAGCCTCGCGCGCGAGGCCGTCGAGACCGCGGTGCGCGGCGACGAGGACCAGGCGGCCGCGGCGCTGCGTCGGCTGCTCGACGAAGCCCCGTGGACGACGGACGACCTGCTCCGCGAGGCATCTGGCGAGGTGCCGCCCGAGGTCCTCCAGGTGCTCGGAGCCCTCGCCGACGATCCGGCCTACGCGTTAGCCGCGAGCACGGTCCTGGGGTGGCTCGGCACACCGACGGACACCGGCGCCGGCGCGGACACGCTGCGGGTGTTCCTGCCTGCCTCGTGGTTCGCAGGCCTCACCGACCCGGTGTCGCAGCACGAGATATTCCTCGTCGCGCTCCCCACGCTGCGAGTCACGTCGCCCGTGCCGATCCCGACCGTGCGGGTGGTGGCCGCCCCCGAGCTGGAGCCCGACGGGTACCTAGTCCTCGCCGCGGACGACATCGTGCTGAGCCAGGGCACCGTCCCGGCGGACCGCCGGTACCTTCCGGACCACGCCCTCCCCGTCGGCCACGCCCTGGAGCCCGACGATCGCGTGCCGGCCGGGTGGAAGTCCGTCGCCGACGACCCGGCGATCGCTCTGCTGACGCTGTCCCCCACCGAGCTGGTCGCGACGCTGCTCGGCCAAGTGGTCCAGCGCCGGGCGGCCGGAGACTGAGAGGGTCTCAGGTCAGCCAGACCGCCCGCCACGGCGCGAGCCAGAGGTTGTCGTCGTCCCCCGGCCCGGCCGGCACGCCCGTGAGCGCGTCGACGGGCGACGCCAGCCCGACCTCGCGCAGCCGCCACCCAGGCACCGGCCGCCAGTCGCCGGTCACGTTGTAGGCCGCGAGCAGCGGTCCGAGCGGGTGCCGGCGCACGACCGTGAGGACGCCGGGGTCGTCGGGACCGAGCACCTCGCTCGTCACCGACGCGTGCAGGTGCGGCAGCGACGCCCGGACCCGCGCGAGGTGCCGCAGCCCCTCGAACACCCGCCGCTCGACCGTTCCGTCCGCGTTCCGCCGCACGACCGCCGCCGGGTCGAGCCGCGGCCGGTGCGCCCACCGGTTGTCGCCGCCGTGCCCGGGCTCGTCGGCCCACGCCGGGTCGTTGGCCAGCCCCAGCTCGTCGCCCGACCACACCACGGGGACGCCGCCCCAGCCGAGGACCACGGCGTGCGCGAGCAGCAGCCGCGCGACCGCGGCGTCGACCCACGCCGGGTCGTCGGCCGCCCGCGCCGCCTCCAGCCCGACCAGGCTGGCCGCCGTCCCGCTGATCCGCCGGTCGCCGGTCGCGGCGTTGTGCTGGAACACCAGGCCGCGGGCGTCGGACCCCGGGAACTCGCCCGCGTACCAGTCCGAGAGGAAGTGCCGGTGCCGGTAGCCGTCCAGCCCGACCGCGGCCGCGTCCTCGTCGGCGATCGCCCAGCCGATGTCGTCGTGGCACCGCACGTACGTGACCCACGCGGTGGTCGACGGGATCGGCGGGAGGGCGCGCAGGGCCTGGCTGGCCAGCGTCGCGTCCTTCGCGGCGAGCATCGACCAGACGTGCACCATCAGCCCGTTGTGGTACGCCAGGTCGCTGACCTTGCCGTGGTGCTGGCCGGTGCCCAGGTAGTGCACGAGGTCCGCCGGCCCGACGATCGCCTCGGCCTTGAACACCACCGCGGGGCACGCGATCCGGGCGACGGCGCGCAGGGCCTGCGTGATCGCGTGCACCTCGGGCTCGTTCTGGCACGACGTGCCCATCCGCTTCCACAGGAACGCGATCGCGTCGAGCCGGAACACCTCCACGCCCTGGTTGGCCAGGAACAGGACCACGTCCATGAGCTCCGCGAAGACGTGCGGGTTGGACCAGTCCAGGTCCCACTGCCACGAGTGGAACGTGGTCCACACCCAGCCCTGCAGGTCGTCGTCCCAGGTGAAGCTGCCCGGCGCGAAGTCGGGGAACACCTCGAACAGCGTCCGCTCGTACGCGTCGGGCAGCGTGCGGGTGGGGTAGACGTGGAAGTAGTCGCGGTACCGCTCCTCGCCCGCGCGCGCCCGGGCCGCCCACTCGTGCTCGCGCGCGACGTGGTTGAGCACGAGGTCGAGCACGAGGCTGATGCCCTGGTGGCGCAGGTCCGTGGCGAGCGCCCGCAGGTCGTCCATGGTGCCGAGGTCGTCGCGCACCGTCCGGTAGTCGGCCACCGCGTAGCCGCCGTCGTTGTCGCCCTCGCGCGGGCGCAGCAGCGGCATGAGGTGCAGGTACGTCACCCCGAGCTCGCGCAGGTAGTCGACCGACCCGCGCACCCCCGCGAGGTCACCGGCGAACCTGTCGGTGTACGCGGCGTAGCCGAGCATGCGCGGGTCCTGGAACCAGTCCGGCGCCAGCGTCCGCTGCTGGTCGAGCCGGTGCAGCTCCGGGTCGCGCTCGGCGTAGGTGCGGGCGGCGCTCGCGACGAGGTCCGCGAGGAGCCCAGGCGCCCCCGGGTACGCGGCCTCGATCCCGTCGCGCAGGTCCGGCCACCAGCGCTCGAGCCGCAGCTCGAACAGGTCGCGGCGGGCGGGATCGACGTCCTGCAGCGCCGACGCGGCGGCCGCGAGCACGTCCGTCGGTATCGCCATGCCCTCCCCCTCAGGGACCCGGCGCGACGCTGCGCCTGCTCGAAACCCTAGGTGCTGCTTGCACCGAGCGGGTGACGACACTGCCCCCGGCGCCCTCCGCATCGATACGGTCCGCTCAGTCCACGACGCAGCGAGGAGGGTGGCGCATGTCGCACGATCCACGGTCGCGGGCCCGCGCGCGGTGGACGATCGCCGCGACGGTCGTCGGGTGCGCCCTGCTCCTGGCACTGCGCGCCGTCGGCCATCACGAGCCCCGGTGCGGCGCGGGCGCGGCGGACACGCTCGTGCTCTGCGTGTCCGTCGACGTGGTCGACAGCCCGCCCGCGCCCGCCCCGCAGGACGCGAACCAGCTCGACCCCATAGCCCAGCTCACGATCTCCGCCGGCCTCGACGAGGACTGGGTGGAGACGGCCACGACGGACGACCCGGTCGAGGTGTGCCCGGACGGGTCCACCCTCAGCGCCGCGGCCGAGAACCTGCTGAACACCCCCAGCCTCGTCGGGAAGTGGACCTGCGGGTCCGCACCCTGAACCACCCGATCGAGTCATCCGGACATTTCCACCCGAACGCTGCCATAGCGCGCAAGCCCGACTGCCCCCACACTGGCCGGATGAGCCCGTCCGCGGCAGCCCCGTCGACGGCCGCGGTGCGCGTGTTCGACGTCCTGGTGGTCGGCACCACCAACGTCGCCCGCTCGCCCGCCGCCGAGAGGCTGCTGCGCGCCCGGCTCGGGCAGGACGGTGGCATCGCGGTCACCAGCGCGGGGACGCACGCCGCGCTCGGCGAGCCGGTGCCGAGCCCGCTGGACGAGCTGCTCGCCGGGGCGGGCGCCGGCGATGCCAGGCACGAGGCCCGGCTGCTCGACTCCGAGGCGCTGCAGTCCGCCGACCTCATCCTCACGGCCACGCGGCAGGAGCGGTCGGCCGTCGTCCGCCAGGTGCCGTCCGCCGTCGGGAAGACGTTCACGCTGCGCGAGCTCGCGCGGGTGGCCGAGGCCATCGGCCCGGACGCCCTGCCCGAGGGCGACGTGGCGACGAGGCTCTCGGCCCTGGTCAAGGCGGCGCCGAAGCACCGCGGGCCCACGGCGCCGGCGGTCGCGACCGACGACGACGTCTCGGACCCCGCCGGGCAGGGCAGGGGCGCGTACCAGCGCTCGTTCGACCAGGTGGAAGCGGCCGTCGACGACATCGTCCGGACGGTCAAGCCGATCCCCGGCCCGGCCGACCCACCCGCGCCCGTCCGCCACCACCCGGCGCCGGTGCGCCACCCCCGCCGCAGCCGCAAAATCGCCATCATCGGGGTCGCGGCGCTGCTCGCCTTCGTCCTCGCCGCCTCCGCGGGGGTGCTGCTGGTCGCCGGCCTGCTCGACAGCCGCGTCCAGCGCTTCGCCGACCCGTTCGCGGACCTGCCGACTCGACCCCCGTCGTTCGTCCCGAAGCCTCCGTCGTACGGGCACCCGGTGACCATCCTCGTGCTCGGGTCGACGGACGACCTGAAGACGGAGAAGACGGGAAGCTGGGCGGCCGCCGCCGCGCAGACGGACGTCGTGATGCTCGTGCACGTCTCCGCGGACCGGTCCAGCGCCCAGGTCGTCGCCATGCCCCCGGACCTCGGGGTCGAGGTGCCCGGCGAGGGGCCCGGCACCCTGCGCACGGCCTTCGCCGCGGGCGGCCCGCCGCTCGCGGTGCAGACCGTCGAGCAGCTCACCGACGTCCGCCTCGACCACGTCGCCCTCACCGACTCCGAGACGTTCGCCCGCGTGACGGAGACGCTCGGCGGGGTGGACCTGAAGCTCGAGAACGACCTGGTGGTGAACGGCCGCGTCGAGGCCAAGGCCGGCGAGCGTCACCTCAGCGGCGCGCTCGCGCTGGCCTGGGTGCGGGGCGGCGGCGGCGACGACCTCGCGCGCTCGCAGCGCTCGGCCACCTGGCTGCGCGCGATCCTGGACCGGCTGGGCGACAGCGAGGTGCGCCGCAACCCGGTCACGTGGCTGCGGCTGCTCAGCGTCGTGTCGGGGTCGGTCGCCGTGGACGAGGGCTTCGACCGCGCCGAGATGGTGGGTCTGCTCACCAGCGTCCGCAACCTCGGGCCGTCCGCGGTGGAGGTCGTGCCGGTGCCGACGACGCTCTCGGCGACCAGCGTGCCGCCCGCCCTCGTGCCCGACACCGAGCCCTTCGGCACCCTCATGGACGCGCTGCGCGAGGACACCTTGAGCGAGCATCTCGACGCGAAGGTCCCGAGCGGCTAGACCGCGATCACCACCTTCGCGCGCGCGTGCTCGCTCTCGAGGTACCGCAGGGCGTCGGCCGCTGCCGGCAGCGGGTACGTCCGGTCGATCACGGGCACGAGCGTCCCGGCCTCGGCCAGCTCCCGCAGGGCGTCGAGGTGCTCGGCGCCGGGCACCACCTGGAGCGCCACGATCCGCTGGCTGACGAACGGCCTGGCCAGGAGCCCACGCACCAGCAGGCCGATCGGGCCGAGGACCGACCCGCCGCGGGAGACCCCGCCGCCGGACAGGATCAGGGTCCCGGTCGGCGTGAGTGCCCGACGCAGGTCCCGCAGGGAGCGGTTGCCGACGAGGTCGAGCACGACGTCGTGCCGACGCCCGGCCCGGAACGCGTCGTCGCGCGTGTAGTCGACCACGTCGGCCCCGAGCGACCGCAGCAGCTCGACGTTCCGGGTGCTGCAGACGGCCGTCACCTCGGCGCCGAACGCCCTCGCGAGCTGCACGGCGAACGTGCCCACTCCTCCGGACGCGCCGTTGACCAGCACGCTCTGGCCGGGCAGGACCCGGTCCGTCAGGCCCTGCAGGGCGGTCGTCCCCGCGAGCGGCGTGGCCGCGGCCTGCTCGAACGTCAGGTTGGCCGGCTTGCGGGCCACCAGCCGCTCAGGCGCGCACACGTACTCCGCGAGCGCGCCGTCGCACTCCCCGTAGACCTCGTCGCCGGGCCGCAGGGCGGTGACGTCCGGACCGACCGCCTCGACCGTGCCGGCGAAGTCCGATCCGCGGATCGGCTCCTTCGGCCCTCGTCGGCCGAAGTCGCTCGAGAGCCGCGCGACGTACGGGTCGCCGCGCATGAGGTGCCAGTCGCGGGCGTTCAGCGACGCCGCGCGCACGCGCACCTTGACCTGGTCCGCGGTCGGTTCCGGCTCGTCGACGTCATCGAGCGACAGCACGTCGGGTGAGCCGTACCGGCTCTGCACGATCGCCTTCATCAGGCCTCCCTTACGCCGTAAGGCTGTGTGCGACCAGCGTGACTTACGACGTAAGTTTGGTCAAGGGTCTACGAGGACAGCTTCCGGTCGAGGCCGTCGAGCAGGAGGTCGAGCCCGAACTCGAACTCGGTCTGGTCGTCACACCAGCCCAGCGTCGAGCCGGGGTCGTCGTGCGCGATCTCGGACAGCATCCCCACCAGGTTCGGCAGGGCGGCCGCGAGCTCCGGGGGTAGCGCGCCGGCGGAGGCCCCGTCGCCGGGGTCGAAGAGCTCCTGGGAGAACCCGAGCGCCCGGCTGCCCAGGGCGTGCAGCGCGTGGTGCGCGAGGTCGTAGGAGAACCCGCCCTCGCGCAGCAGCCCGACCAGCCGGTCGTGGTACCGCACGACGTTCGGGCTCACGGCCGTCTGGGTGGTCAGCAGCCGCGTCACCCACCGGTGCCGGAGCAGCACCTCGCGCGCGGACAGGATCCGGGCGCGCACGGCGGCCTTCCAGTCCGGCCCGCTTGGCAACCGGTCGACGACGTCGTTGATCTCCTCGGCGACCAGGTCCACCGCACCGTCGAGCAGGGCGTCCTTGCTGGCGACGTGGTGGTACAGCGACATGGCCTCGGCGCCCAGCTCGTCGGCGACCCGCCGCATGGTGACGGCCTCGATGCCGTGCTCGTCGGCGATCGCGACGGCGGTGCGCAGCACGCGCGCACGGCTGAGCGGCAGCCGCGGCTGCACCGGTTCGGCCGTCACCCACACCACCCCTTCCCTCCCCGGATCGTACGAGGTGGTCGGGCCTACGACGTGACCGCGATCGTGTAGGTGCCGGTCGCGCAGCCGGTGACCTGCCACCCCCCGGGCACACGCACGGCGTCGGCGTCCGCCACCCCGGTGGTGTCCAGCTGGGGCTCGGCGTCGCCCGGGACCCAGACGTCGACCTCGCAGTTCACGTCCGCGTCGTCGACGGTGGCGACGACCTTCAGGTCGCGTCCGCTCACGCTCGACGACAGCGAGTCGAGCCGCCCGGGGAACGCCCGCGGGTAAGCCCGCATCAGCGGGTCCGCGAAGCCGGCCGGCGGCGGCGTGAGCTCGCCGGTCTCGCAGTCGACCGAGACGAGGTTCCCCGACGACGTCGCGTCGTCCCCGGTCTCGGGCGAGCCGCACCCCTGCCGCCACACCCAGAACGCGCCGCCGAGGCCGAGCCGGTCCTGCGCCGCCCCGAAGCGTTCGACCTTCGCCCCGTCGACCGTCGGGTCGCCGAACCAGCCCCACTCGCCCGCCCACAGTGCCGCTCCGTAGGCCGCGGCGGCGCGGGCCGACACGGCGAGGTTGCGCTCGATCGAGGCGATGGTCAGCCCGAGGCTCTGGTCCATGGTGATCGACTCGCTGTACGGGTGCGGCGAGAAGACGAGCTGGCGGTCGTCGGTGAACCCCGGCGGCGGCGTCACGTCGAACGCGAGCCCGGACCACAGGACGCTCGGCTCGAAGAACGCGAGGTGGTGGTAGCCGCCGGCCTCGTCCTCGGCGGCGCGGATCGCGGTGATCGCGGCGTTGTAGTAGCGCCCGAGCAGCAGGCCGGAGCTGATCGGCGGGGTGGCGCCGATGCCCGGCTCGTTGAGCAGGTCGTAGCCGGCCACGGCGGGTTCGTCGGCGAACGCGCTCGCCACCCACGCCCACGTGCGGACGAGCTCGGTCTGGATCCCGTCGCGGTCGGTGTAGAAGTTGCCGAAGGCGGTCGCGACCGCCGGCGCGAGGTCGCGGGCCATGAACTGGCAGTGCAGCGTCCCGTCGGTGATCGTCGCCCACGCGGGCGCGCCGTCCCACCCGGTCGTGGCCGACGTGCCGCCGCCGCACTGCTGGTCGGGCTGGGCCAGGGCGTTGCCCCAGGCGTCCTGGTGCATGTCGAGCACGGTGTAGAGGCCGTGGGACTTCGCCGACGCCACCGCGTCCCGCACCTGGTCGAGGTACCCCTCGTCGAGCTCGCCGCGGGCGGGCTCGAGCCGCGACCACGACATCCCGAGCCGGACGACGTTGAAGCCCATCGCGGCGATCGCGGCGAAGTCGTCGTCGGTGAGCTCGCCGGTGGCCGGTGTTGCGGGGTCGCGCAGGTAGTAGTCGATGAGCTGGTTGACGTTGACGCCGCGCAGGATCACCTGGCGGCCGGTGACGTCCCCGATGACCGGCAGCCCGCCCGACGTCGGCGCGGGCAGCACGGTCAGGCGCTCCATCCCGCCGGTCGGCGCGACGGGTGCCGTGGCCGGCGGGCCGGCCGAGGCCGGCGCACCCACCAGGAGCGGGACGGCGACGAGCACGAGCGCCACCGCGCCGCCGGCGACCAGCCGGGACCGCGGGTGCGGCGCGTGTGGCACGTGCGAGCGCAACCGCCACCCGACCGCGGTGACCACCGCCGCGACCAGGCCGACGGCGACGCCGTAGCCGATCCCGGTGGCGAGGCTGATCAGGGTCGTGGCGATCCACCAGCTGTCCGCGCCGGCGCCGGCCAGCGTCGGCACGCCCGAGAGGCCCGCGACGACCGCGTCGATGACACCCAGGCCCAGCCCGGCGACGAGCGCGGCCAGCCAGACGGCCGCGACGAACGACCCCGCGCCGGTCCGGTCGGTGAGGCGTCGGTGGGCGGTCCGCACAGCGAGCGCGAACGCACCGACGAACACCGCGATCCCCGCCAGGGTGCCCAGCGCGCCGGCGCCGGACGACGGTGCGAGGAGCGGCCCGGAGAACGCGAAGCCGACGGGTCCGCCGCGCCACACCGACGCCGCGAACCCCACGGCGGCGAGCGCCACCACGACGAGCACGGTCGCCACGGCGGGGCCGGTCGCGCTGCGCGCTGGAACCGGCGCCGTGTCGTCGTCGGCCGACGCCCGCCGGCCGACGCGGAACGCGATCGACGCGGCCGCCGCGACGAGCGGCCCGACGACGAGCCCCTTGACGCCCGCGAAGCCGCTGGTGGTGACGGAGAACTGCAGGGCGGACCAGAACGAGAGGTGCGGGCCGACCATCGGCAGCGCGGCGGCGAGCCCGGCCGCGGCGGCGGCCAGCGCCGTGGCGCCGACGGTCGCGAGCCACGCCGGCACGAAGACAGCGGACCGAGCTGGCCGCGCGAACGCGTACACGGGCGCGGCCGTGGCCACCAGGAGGACCGGGAGCCCGACCACCAGCGGCGCCCAGCGGTACACGCCACCGGTGCCCAGCAGTGGGAGCCCGTGGCCCCCGACCGGGGCGAGCAGGCCGCCCGACGGGTCCAGCAGCGCGAGCGCCACGACGAGCACGAGCACGACCGCCGCGGCCGCCGCGGACGCGCGGAAGGCGGGGCGGGACGGAGACGTCGTCGTCTGGGTAGCCATGGTGATCGCGAACTGTAAACCGCCGATCTGTCCGCCGTCCGCCGTTCCCCCCAACGGCCCAACGCCTAGTGTCGGGACGTGCCCGACGCGCGAGCCTCCGAGACGGCGCTGAACCGCGCGCTGTGGTCGGTCATGAACGAGCGCTTCACCGACGCCGCCGCGGAGGCGATGTGGGTCCGGCCGGAGGCGGTGTGGGGGCTCTTCGCCATCCCGGAGAGCGAGCTCGGCGTCCTGCGCGACGTGCGCGGCCTGGATGTCGTCGAGCTGGCGGCCGGCACCGCGTACTTCTCGGCGTGGCTCACCCGGGCGGGCGCTCGGACCGTCGCCGTGGACCTCTCGTTCGAGCAGCTGGCCACGGCCCGGCGGCTGCAGCGCGCGCTCGGTCCGGTCTTCCCGCTGGTGCACGGGGACGCGGAGCGGGTCCCGCTCGCCGACGCCTGCGCCGACCTGGTGGTCAGCGAGCACGGCGCCGCGGCGTGGTGCGACCCTGAGCGGTGGTTGCCCGAGGCGGCCCGCCTCCTGCGACCGGGAGGTCGGCTCGTCTTCCTCACCAACAGCCACCTGTCCGCGCTCTGCGTGCCGGCCGACGAGGGCGTCGCCGAGGAGCAGCTGCTCCGCGGTCAGCGCGAGGCCCACAAGGTGCAGTGGCCCGGTGGCGGGGTCGAGTTCCATCCCTCGCACGGCACGTGGATCCGGGTGCTGCGCCAGGCCGGGTTCGTGGTGGAGGCGATGCACGAGATCTACGCGCCGCCCGACGGTGGGGACCACCCGTTCTACGAGATCGTGTCCGCGGACTGGGCGCGACGATGGCCCGCCGAGGAGCTGTGGGTGGCCACGCGCCGCCCCTGACCCCCGCTCGCTACGATCGGCCGATGCCGCACGAGGACTGGATCGAGCACCGCCGCCAGGGCGACCGCGAGCTGCTCGGGTGGATCCGACCGGAGGGCGACGGCTACGTCGCCCTCGACGCGCTCGGCCGCCCGGCGACGGAAGCGGTCGACTGGCTCGAGGCCGAGGAGGCGCTCGACGAGCGCGGCCTGCACTGGATCGCCGACCTCTTCCAGCTCGACCGCCCCGACGGCACCCGCGAGCGCGTGCGCATCGTGGAGGTAACGCCCGACCGCGTCGTCGTGAAGGTCGACGACTTCGGCGACGTGGGGGCAGGGACCCCGTCCTACGTCCTCCCGTTCCCGGCCCCGGACGCGCTGCGCCCGTTCGAGGGCGACGCCCAGACGATCGGCGGCTGACGGTGCTGACGACGACCTTCGCGGACCTCACCACTGCCCACGTCGCCGACGCGTGCCTGCGCCTGGGGATCCCCGTGCGGTGCGCCCCGCCGGCGGTGCGCCCGCTCTGGGCCGGCATCCACGTGGTCGGTCGCGCCCGGCCCGCGCAGCACGTCGGGAGCGTCGACGTCTTCCTCGAGGCCCTCGAGCACGCGTCGCCCGGCGACGTCCTGGTGGTCGACAACGGCGGCCGCACCGACGAGGCCTGCGTGGGCGACCTGGTCGCGCTCGAGGTGGCGCGCGCCGGCCTGGCGGGGATCGTCATCTGGGGGCTGCACCGCGACACCGCGCAGCTGCGCTCCATCGCCCTGCCGGTGTTCAGCCTCGGCGCCTACCCCGACGGCCCCGAGCGCCTCGACCACCAGCCCGCCGATGCCCTGGACCGGGGCGCGTGCGGCCCGCACACGGTCACCGGCGACGACGTCGTGCTCGGCGACGACGACGGCGTGGTGTTCGTGCCGTCGTCGCGGGTCGACGAGGTCGCGGGCGTCGCCGCCCGGATCCGGGACACCGAGCGCCACCAGGCCGCGCGCATGCAGCTGGGCACGTCGCTGCGCGAGCAGACCCGGTTCGCCGACTACCTCGTCGCCCGCGACCGCGACGGGATCACGTTCCGTCAGCACCTGCGGTCGCTGGACGCGGCGATCGAGGAGTGAGCTCCCTCAGGCCGACGGGACCCGGACGCGTCGGCGCTTGGTCCTGGCCGGAACTCCGCGGCGTCGCAGCGCCGTGATCCGGCGCCGCGGCACCACGGCGTCCACCACCGCGGACCCCTCGGCGGGACCGTCGAGGACCTCGACCTGCGCGCCGGTCACCGGCTGGAGCGCGAGCCGCCGCTGCGCGACCACGTAGGCCGGCACCAGCAGGACGACCGCCCCGATCCAGGCGAGCGGGTTGCCCCACACGACCCCGCTGTAGCCGTAGGCCGCGCCGAGCACGCCGGCGGCACCCACGCGGCAGACGAGCTCGACCACGCCCGTCAGGGTGGGCACCACGGTCTGCCCGAGGCCCTGCAGGCCGCCGCGCAGCACGAACAGCACCCCGAGCACGCCGTACAGCACGCCGTTGACCAGCAGGTAGTGCGCGGCCATGTCGACCACCCGCTGCTCGCCCTCGCCGACGAAGACGCCGATGATCGCGGAGCCGCCGGTGACGAGCACGACGCCGAGGACCAGCGAGCCGACGACCGACATCCCCATGCCCTGCACGACGCCGCGCCGGATCCGGTCGGGCCGGCCGCCGCCCAGGTTCTGCGCGACGAACATCGAGACCGCCAGGCCCAGCGACGCGAGCAGCGCGACGGCGAGCCCGTCGACCCGGACGGCCGTCGTGTAGGCCGCGACGGCGTCGGGCCCGAGCTCGTTGAGCCGCACCTGCACGGCGAGCGCGCCGATGGCGATGATCGATGCCTGGAACCCCATCGGCAGCCCGAGCCGCAGGTGCCGACGCAGCTCCGCGGTGTCGACGCGCCAGGCCACGGGCGGCACGTGCAGCACCGGGACCCGCCGCCGCACGAACGCGAGGCAGAGCGCGACCGACACCCCCTGCGAGATGACGGTCGACACCGCCGCGCCGGCGACGCCCATGCCGAGGCCGGCCACCGCGGTGACCACCAGAACGATGTTGAGGACGCAGCTGATCGTCAGGAAGATCAGCGGCGTCCGCGAGTCGCCGATCGCGCGGATGATCGCGGACAGGTAGTTGAAGAACATCATCGTGCTGGCGCCCAGGAAGCTGATGACCGCGAACGTCGTCGCCTCGGGGAGCAGCTCCTCGGGCGTCTGCAGCAGTCGCAGCGCCGGGCCGGCCAGCAGCGGCGCGGCCACGGTGAGCAGCGCGCTGGTCGCCGCCGACAGCATCGTCCCGGCCACGACCGACCGTCGCACGGCCGCGTGGTCGCCGGCACCGAACGCGTGCGCCGTCGGGATCGCGAAGCCGTTGGTCATGCCCCACGCGAACCCGAGCAGCAGGAACAGCAGGCTGCCGGTGGCGCCCACCGCGGCGAGCGAGTCGACGCCGAGCACCCGGCCGACGACGACGGCGTCGGCCGCTTGGTAGAGCTGCTGGACGACGTTGCCGACGAGCAGCGGGACGGCGAACAGGAGGATGACGCGCCAGGGGCGACCGGCGGTGAGGACCTTGGGCACAGCGAGACCTTGGGACTGGAAGGGCGGGTGGGAACGCCGCGGAGGTCCGTGGTGCGGGTCGCGTCGTGCTGCGATCGTATCGATACGACACCGTCCGAACGAAACGATTTGATGCAGGTCACAGCGGGTTTCGCCCAGGGATCAGGAGGACCCGGACATCGCGGGCGTCCCGGCGCTGCCCACGCCTGCGCCGCGGTCGCCGGGCGTCAGGGAGCCGGTGTCTCCGTCGGGTCGGCGGAGACGATCGCGGCGGGCTCCTCCGTCGCGAGCGTCGTCGCCGCGGGCGGGTCGGTGGGCGTCTCCGTCGGCGTCGGCGACTCGCTCGGCGCGGGGGTCTCGCTCGGGTCCGGCGTCGGCGACTCGCTCGGCGTGGGGGTCTCGCTGGGCGTCGGCGTCGGCGTCTCGCTGGGCGTCGGCGTCGGCGTCGGCGCCGGCGTCGGCGTCTCGCTGGGCGTCGGCGACTCGGTCGGCGTCGGGGTCGGGGTCGGCTCGGGTTCCGTGGTCGGGGCTGGGGTCTCGGTCGGCGTCGCCGTCGGGGCGGGCTCCTCGGCCGTGGGCGCCACCGGGACGACCGGGGTTGCGGCGTTCGGCTGCCCGTTCACCAGGATCGGGGTCGAGGTCCCCGCACCGCGGTCGTCCGTCGTGCCGAACTCCCAGTGCCACGGCTCGTTCGGTCCCCGACCGCCCTCGTCCATGTAGGTCGGGTGGTGCCAGCCGAAGAGCGCGGCGTTGGCCTTCAGCCACGCGTACTGCGGCGACCGGTAGCTGTCGGCGCCGTCGCCGAGGTCGATGGCCAGGCCCCAGCCGTGGTTGGACGTGCCGGGGACGGCCGCGAGGCCACCCTTGGCCGCCTTGGTGGTGACCTGCTCCGCGAAAGAGCGGTACGAGTCCGAGAGGACCATGTCGTGGCCGAACGCCTCGCGGTACGCCACGTTCATGCGCGCGAGGGCGTCGGCGGCGTCGCACCGCAGGTGGTGCTGGGGGGCGAACTCGACCGCGCAGAGCACCTCGAGAGGGATGTTCCCGTTGGCGTAGCCGTCGATGGACCGAGCCTGCTGCTCGGCCTTGGCGATCGCGGCCTTGGTGGCCTCGTCGGCGGACACGGCGGCCTGCTGGGCCGCGAGGGTGATGCCGGCGGCGGCGTCCCGAGCCTGGACGGCGGCCGCGGCCGCGGCGACGACGTCCCGGGTGTCGGCCGCGGCGTGGGCGCCGACGACGGCGGCATCGAGCGCCGCGACGTTCGGGTCGGCGGCCACGAGCATGCGGGCCAGCGCGGCGTTCTGCGCCGACTGGTCCGCCAGGTCGAGCGCGACCAGGAGCACGTCCGTCTCCACGTCCTGGACCGCGCGCGAGGCGGCCTCGACGTCGCCGCCGGCCACCTCCTGGCGCGCACCCAGCACCCGTGGCGGCAGCTGCTCGACCGTCAGCTGCGGGGTGGTCGCCGGCTTCTGGTGAACCACGACCTCGACGCCGTCGGGGAGCCGCAGCGAACCGGGCTGCACGACCGGCACGGGCGGCACCGCCACCAGCGGGCCGCCGACGAGCGTGACGGTCGCGGTCTCCACGGCCGTGATGCGGTCGTCGAGCCGGAGCAGTGCCGTCCGCTTCACCTGACCGACCGGCTCGGTCGCCACGGGGAGGTGCGCGACCTGCGGCTGCGCCACCGCACCGACCTGGGCGACGTCCGCGGAGTACGAGGCGACGAACGGCACGACGGCAAGTCCGGCCGTCAGGATCGCCGTCGTCGACACGAGCAGGACGGACTGCGGCACCCGACGACCCGGATTCGAGCGCGCGCGGTGACGGCCTCTGCTCTTACGTGATCCGAGCACTGATGCCCTCCGCACTGCCTCGACAGTCGACCTTCTCACCGGCTGCGCCCGCGCGTCGACCGGTGCGGTGGGCGAAACCGGGCCCCAGGGAGGCGAAGTTCTCGGAGACTCTTGCCCACGCGCGCGAACACCGGGTGAGCCTCAGGCGCCGAAGGGACGAACGGCACATATCGGGCCGACCGGCCGCTCACGGCCGGGTCGGTCCCTTCCTGCAGGTCAGCGGCTCAGCCGCTCGCCCGAGCATCGATCAGGTCGAGGTCGCGCACGGCGTACCGGTAGTGCTCCCACTCCTCCTCGAGGATCACATGGAGGCACGAGAGCACGGTCTCGGGGTACTGCGGGGCGTGCGGGTTCTTCCGTGCCTCGGCCAGCAGCTCGGGCGTCGCGGCGTCGAGGAAGTCGCGCACCATCGCGACCCGGCCCGCTCGGACCTCGAGCACCTCGCCGTACGACGGTGTGTCCGTCCGGAAGATCGACATGTCGATGCCGTCCTCCCCCGCCGAGCCGGCGTCCATCTGCCCGAGGGGATGGAACGGCTGCTCGAGTTCGAGGATCCCCCGCCCCAGCCACACGTCGGTGGCGAGCACCAGGTGCCGCAGCGTCTGCGCGAACGACCACTCGCCGTCCACCGACTCGTCGACGGTCGCCGCCGGCATCGTCGCGACCCGGTCGAGCGTGCCCGCCCACGTGCGCTCGAGGACCGCCCACGCCGCCCGCAACCCCGCAGGGCTGTCGGCGCGCTTCTGGTCCCGGCCGGGGAAGCGGCGGTTCAGCTCGGCCTCGACGAACGGGACCACGTCGACGCCATTCACGTAGAACGCGCTCTCGCCGTCCAGGAGCCACGGCGCGTCGATGTCGGCGCCAGCCGCGTCGACCCCCCGCATCACCACGCCGGACAGGTCGCTGCCGACGAACCTCGCGCCGCGCAGGTTCCGGCCGACGAACCGCTCCGCCTCGGGCTGGTCGGACTCGGTGGAGGTGGCCATCGCTTCTCCTCGTCGCACCGTCGGGATCGCGAGTCCAGTGTCGGGGCGTCACGGGTCGCTGTCCACGCAGGTGCCCGCCCTCCACGCCCACGAACGCGCCCGGCCTACCCGCGATCGTCGGGCTTGGCGTAGAGGATCTCGCGGGCCTGCTCGGCGGCGCGGGAGATGCTCTCGCCGACGAAGTCCATGAACCGCGCGACGTTCTCGAGGCGGACGGCGGCCGGGGTGTGGGGCCCGAGGACGCTGACGCCCTGCCGCGCGGTCTCGGCCAGCTCGGCGTTCGACCGGGCGCTGGCGATCATCGACTGGTACCAGACGCCGGCGTCGGCGACGTAGCGCTCACGACGACGTTCGTCGCGCTCCCGCAGGACGAGACCCTGGCTCTCGAGGAACGCGATCGCCTTGGAGATCGAGGCGGGGCTGACCTGGAGGCGCGCGACCAGCTCGGACGCGGTGAGGCTGCCGGCGTCTGTGGTGTAGAGGCAGGTGAGGACCCCGGCGGCGATCCTGGGCAGGCCGGACCGCATGAGCAGCGTCGTGAACGTCTCCTCGTACTCCCGGACGGCCTCCGCGTCGCGGCCGTCGGCCTGCGGGGGCGACTGCGGTCCGCGGGTCGTCGCCGGCCGGCGCCGGTGGGCGTTGCGCTCGGCGGCGCGGTGGGCGAGGTCGGAGCGGTACGCGGTCGGGCCGCCGTTGCGCATCACCTCGCGCGTGATCGTCGACGTGGGGCGGTCCAGACGCCTGGCGATCTCCGCGTAGGCGAGGTCGTCGGCCAGGCCCAGCGCGATCTGCTGGCGTTCCTGCTGGGTGAGCCTGCCTCCCGGCATCGCAACCTCCGCTGTCCTCGACGAGGTGCTCAGCATAGCGTTCATTTCATAGCCATTGCAACGCGTCTGTTGCGTTAGATTCCGAGCCGTTGCAATGATTTGTCCGCGCTGACCTGGCCGTTTGTCTGCTCGTCGCAAAGAAGTAGTTGCCTGGTAAGCGAACGCAACGTAGCGTTTCACATGTCAGAAACACCCCACAGCACCGAGTACAGGAGTTGAGCACGATGCAGAACTTCCCCACCCCCACCCCGATCACCGCCGTGCTCGACATCCCCGCCGGGCGCGTCCAGCTCATCGCGGCGGACCGTGCCGACACGGTGGTGGACGTCCGGCCCGCGGACGCCACGAAGGGGCGCGACGTGAAGGTCGCCGAGCAGACCACGGTCGACTTCCGCGACGGCGTCCTGCGGATCGAGTCCGTGGCCAAGAACCAGGTCCTCGGCGCCTCCGGCTACATCGAGGTGACCGTCCAGCTGCCCGCCGGCTCGCAGGTCGAGGCGACGGCTGCCGCCGCCGAGCTGCGGGGCGTCGGCCGGCTCGGCGACGTCGCGTTCCAGGGCGCGCAGGGCGAGATCAAGCTGGACGAGGCCGCGAGCGTGCGCGTCACGACGAACGCCGGTGACGTCACGGTCGGTCGGCTGCACGGTCCGGCGCAGATCAACACCCAGAAGGGCGACATCCAGATCGCCGAGGCCGTTCGCGGGTCGCTGGTGCTGAGCACCCAGGCCGGCAACGTGTCGGTCACGGCGGCCGCCGGCTCCTCCGCCTCGCTGGATGCCGGCACCTCGTACGGCCGGGTCCAGAACGCGCTCGTGAACGCCGGCAGCGGCCCGGAGCTGACCATCAAGGCGACCACGGCCTACGGCGACATCACGGCCCGCAGCCTCTGAGTCGCTCGGCCAAGGCGGCGTCCACCGACACCCTCGTCGGCGGACGCCGCCTTCGGCGTTCCTACGGTCGTCGCCGCACCGGTCCGAGCCAGCGAGGCACCCTCCGCCGGTAGTCGTCGTACGGCGCACCGAACCGCTCGTGGAGAAACCGCTCCTCGGGGATGATCGCTCCCCAGAGCACGAGCAGCACCGCGACCGGGAGCAGGACGAGCCCCCAGAACGTGGGCACCAGCAACGCCAGCCCGGCGTAGAGCGCGAGCAGGCCGACGTACAACGGGTTGCGGGAGATCCTGAACGGACCGCCCTCCAGCATCGTGGTCGTCGCCTGCCCGGGCAGCAGCCCAGTCTGGTGGCGGCTGAACAGCCACAGCGCCCAGCCGTTCCACCCGGCGAACGCGACCACCAGCGCCCAGCCGAGCGGGATCCGCCACCCGCCGAGCTCGACCGGGTCGCCCCAGGCCGCGGTGGCCAGCCAGCCGGCGAGCAGGGGCGCGCCGATCGCGACCGGCGGCCAGAGCCGGAACGAGACGACCCCGTGTGCCATGCCCCGAGTGTCCCGGTCGAGGCAGGCGCGCTGGAAGACTGCATCGTGTGACCACGCCGTACGTGGAGCAGGAGAGCTGGGCACGGCTGGTGTTCGACCTCACCGTCGCAGCGTTCGTCGTCGGTGAGGTCGTGCAGGCGATGCGGGTGCGACGGGGCGCCTCGCGCACGGACGTCCTCGGCGAGGTCGTGTTCCGGGTCGTCTTCCTCGCCGGCATCCTGACCTTGCCGCTGTCCCGGACGCTCGCCCCCGACGCCGGCCTCGAGGGTGCCGGGGTCTTCGTCCTGGGCGCCGTCGTCGGATGGTTCGGCTTGCTGCTGCGATGGTGGTCGTTCGCCACGTTGGGCCCGCTGTTCACGACGGTGGTGAAGACCTCCGCCGGCCAGCCCATCGTGAGCCGCGGCCCCTACCGCCTCCTCCGGCACCCCAGCTACACCGGTCTGCTGGCGGCCCTCCTCGGCTTCGGCCTGATGTTCGGCAACTGGGTCGGGGCGTGCGCCTGCTTCCTGCTGGTCCTCGTCGCGGTCGTCTACCGCCTCCTGCGGGAGGAGCGGGCGCTGACCGAGGCGGTGGGAGATGCCTACGTCGCGTTCGCCAAGGATCGCGCCCGCCTGGTCCCGTTCATCTGGTGAGCGTCGGGTCTTGACGGGTCACTTGTTTTTTGCAAGTGTCGGCCTCATCCCGATTCACGACGACGAGAGGCACGACCATGACCGCGATGTTCGTCAATCTGCCGGTGACCGACCTGGAGCGCGCCAAGGCGTTCTACTCGGGGGTCGGCTTCGCCCTCAACCCCGCCATGTCGGATCACAACGCCGCGTGCTTCGTCGTCGAGCCGGACCACAGCTACGTCATGGTCCTGCTGCGCGAGTACTTCCAGACGTTCACCGACAAGCCGCTGGGTGACCCGGCCGTCAACCCCGCGGTCTCGACCGCCGTCTTCCTCGACAGCCGGGACGCCGTCGACGAGACGGTCACGAACGGCCTCGCCGCGGGTGGCACGGAGGAGCACCCCGCGTCGGACTACGGCTTCATGTACCAGCGCCAGCTCACCGACCCCGACGGCAACATCCTCGAGTTCGGGTGGTTCGACGCCTCCGCCGCCGCACCGGCACCCGAGACGCTCGCGGACCAGCAGGCCTGATGGCCGCTCGCGACTACGGCCAGTACTGCGGCGTCACCCAGGCGCTGGAGCTCGTCGGCGAGCGCTGGGCCCTGCTCATCGTCCGCGACCTGCTGGTCGGGCCGCGCCGCTACGGGGAGCTCGCCGCGGGGCTCCCCCGCATCCCGAGCAACATCCTCGCCGCGCGGCTCAAGGAGCTGCAGGCCGCCGGCATCCTGCGCAGGGCGCCGCGGTCGCGCATCATCATCTACGAGCTGACGCCGTTCGGCCGCGAGCTCGAGCCCATCGTGCTCGCGCTCGGCGCGTGGGGCTTCAAGGCGATGGGCGACCCGCGCGACGAGCAGGTCATCACCCCGGACGCGATGACCATGACCCTGCGCACCGCCTTCCGGCCGGACGTGGCCTCGGGTCTGCCGACGACCACCTACGGCGCCCGGTTGGGCCCCGCCGAGCTGCTGGTCCGGGTGTCCGGCTCCACCCTCGACGTGTCACGCGGCGACGACGGGCCGGTCGACCTGGCCTTCGCCACCGGCCCGGACATCCGCCGGCTCCTCTCCGGCGAGCTCGCCCCGGACCGCGCGATCGCGACCGGCGTGGTCCAGGTGCTGCGCGGGCCGGACGACCTCCTCGACCGCTTCGCGAGCACGTTCCACCTGGCCGCCTGACCCCGTTGACGCGGACGCGGCTGTCCGCCACCGTCGGGAGATGCACTCGGCGATGACGTTGTCCGACGATCCAGACGACCTCTCGCGGGCGAGGTTCCGGTTCAGCCCTCCCGACAACGAAGCGCCGGCCGCCGTCGGCGCGAGCGGAGTGATCGGGCGGTCAGCCGACGTGGCGATCCTGCTGATCGGCCTCTCGCGCTACAGCACCGGGCTGATGATCGACCTGGCGGTCCGCCGACGCCTCGATCCTGGGCCGACCGATCGGCTGCACGCGGCCTTCGACGCCGGCCTGCTCGTCGGTGTTCAACTCGCAGACGGTCGCACCGCCGTGTCCGGAGACCTCGACTGGAGCGCGTCCCCGGCCGGCGACGAGCCGATGCTCATGCATCGCGGGGGCGGAGGCGGCGGCCGCGAGTGGTCCAGCTCGCTGTGGCTGACGCCTGCGCCGCTGCCGGGAGACCTGGTGATCGTCGCGGCCTGTCCCGCGCTGGACGTCGACGAGTCCAGGATCACCGTCGATGGCGCGGTGCTCCGGGCTGCGGCCGACGCGGTCGAGATCCTCTGGCCCCGCGAACCGGACCAGGCGCACCCGCACGTCCGACCGGCTCCGGTCGACGTGCCGCCCGGGGGCTGGTTCGAGCGGGCGATCGCCACCGCCCGGTTGGACGAGCCGACGCCCTGACGTCAGCGGACGCTGTCGGCCGCGAGCGCGTCGGTGAGCAGCCCGACCAGGGTTTCGAGCTGCACGTCCGTCGACGACGACGCGTCCTCCTCCGCCGCCCCGTCCAGCGCCCGAGCAGCCAGCGCCGACTTGCTGTCGATCAGCTCGGCGATCTTCGAGTCGATGGTCTGCGCGGCGATGATCCGCCACGCAGTGACGGGCTCGTCCTGGCCGATCCGGTGGATCCGGTCGATCGCCTGCGTCTGCTCGGCAGAGGTCCACGAGAGCTCGGCCAGCACCAGGTTGGAGGCGACCTGCAGGTTGATCCCCACGCCGGCAGCCATCAGCGAGCACACCGCGATCTGCACCTCGGGGTCGTCGACGAACGACGCGATGTTCTTGTTGCGCGTCCGCGTCGTCTGGTCGCCACGGATCGAGGCGTACTTGATGCCGCGGTCGGCGAAGGTCTGCTCGGCCTGGTCCATGACATCGACGTGCCGGGCGAAGAACACCACCTTGCCGACGTTGCGCGCGAGCTGCGCGGCATAGTCGGCGGCCAGCCCGGCCTTCGCCTGGCCGATCCGTCGGACCATCGTGAAGACGTTCTCGCCGTTGGCCTTCGAGCTGGAGTCCTTGAGCTCCGCCGCCGCCACCCGCCGCACGAGATCGTGGTCGATCCCGTCGATGGCTTCTCCGCTGCGCCCCTCGACGACCGACCGGTAGCGCTCGACCATCCGCTGGGTGAGCGCGGCCTCGGCGGCCCTGATCGAGCGGCCGACCGCGCCGTCGAGCTCGACCGGCAGGTCCGCCACCCGTCGCGCGGGGATGTCGGCAATCACGTCGACCTTGCGACGACGCACGATGCCCATGTCGATCACGCTCGCGCGCGCGGCGGCGTAGAACCCGGGGTCGGCGGGCGTGAGCCCGGTCTCCTCGAGCGCGGCCATCAGCGGGCCGAGCGGCTTGGTGTCGTCGATCCAGCCGAGGAACTGCCAGATCGCCCGGAAGTCCTCGATGTCGTTGATCAGCGGCGTGCCGGTGAGCGCCATCAGCAGCGGCCGGGCTGTGCGGGCGCGGATCCGCTCCGAGAGCGCGAGCACGTGCTGCGAGCGCTGCGACGTCTTGTTCTTGATGAAGTGCGCCTCGTCGACGACCATCCCGCGGAAGCCGAGGGTGCCGAGCCAGCCGACGTGCCGATCGAGGATGTCGTAGTTCACGATCACGACGTCGGCGAACCCGTCGACCTGGTCGCCGTCGCCGTGAACCACGGTCGCCCGCCGGAACGGCGTCCACAGCCCGACCTCGTGCGCCCAGTTCGTCTTGACGACGTTGGGCACGACAACCAGCAGCGGATAGGCGTCGGCCGCCTGGGCGGCGAGCAGCGCCTGCGCGGTCTTGCCGAGCCCGGGCTCGTCGGCGAGCAGGAACGTGCGGTGCCCGCCGGCCGTCGCCGCAACGACCTGCGCCTGGTGCGGCATGAGCTCCCGGCCGGGAGGAAGCGGCACCCGGCGCGGCTCGGGCAGCGCCATGCAGGCGGGCGCGCCGGTCGCGGCCCGCTCGAACGACCTGAACAGCGGCTCGAGCAGCTCCCACCCGGCCAGCCGCCGAGCCTTCGCCGCGGTCCGCTCGGCCGCGGCGGCATAGTCGGGAGCCAGGAACGGGTTCGCGAGCTGTCGAGCAATCACCGACCGCGGCACCACCTGCGTCGCGGCCCCGGGCACTGGCGCGGGCGGCGGGGCAGGCGCGGGCTCCTCCGGCGGCTCCAGCCCGCCGGCGCGCATCAGCGTCGCCTTGTAGGCACGCGCGGCATCCGAGACCCGGGCGTCGTCGGCGAGCAGCTCGAGCAGCGAGGTGTCGCGGGCAGCGGTCCGGGCCAGCTGCGTCGCCACCCCGTCCAGCCGCTTGAGCTGCTCCCCGCGCCGCGATGCGGACAGGCCGGCGTCGGCCATCACCCGCGCACGCTCCTCGCGCACGAGCAGGGCCACCACCTGGAACTTCGTCCGCACCGCCGGCTGCTTCTGCGGCCGCTGCACGGCACGGTCGACGTCGCGGGCGACCTCGGCGAGGACGGGGATGATCCCCTGCTCGGAAGGACGCGGCGCACGGTTGCGCTGCGCGCCGGAGTCAGTGCGCGCGCGACCGGACCCGCGTTGGCCGCCTCGTGCCACATCTCCTCCTCAACCCACCAGCCGCACCGCGAATGCGGCGCAGCGCGCAACGACGCCAGAGACCGGGACCGGTCGGTCGTCCGACCGCGACTCCACGTCGGAGTCAGCCCCTCCCTGGGCGCCCGCTACTGAGCGCCGGGTAACGCAGGAAAACGCCACCACCTACCGGCCCGCGCTCACGCCGCCGGGCACCTTCCGTGAACCTCCGCGGGCACGATCGTGACCCTGCGTGATCTCCGGAGCACCTGGAGCCTACCGCCGCCCGCCTCGATCCAGTCGGTCGCCATGCTCATGTTCGTCAGCAAACGGTTGCGTCCCGGTGCGGTGCCGACCTGCCGGTCGTCCGTGCACGAGACGACCACGATCGGCTGCGGCCGCGATGGCGCCTGACATGCTGCAGGTCATGGAGCTCGTGTACGTCTTTGCTGTGGAGGACGCTGACGCGGACAGCTGGTCGGCGGAGGTGGCGGTTGCTGCGTCCAAGCCATCGGAAGCCGTCCGGCGCATCCGTTCAGCGGGCTTGCACAAGAAGCAGATCCGCAACGAGGCGCGGCCGGTTCGCGTCATCGGCCTCGACGAGCTACCCGAACTGGGCGCTTCATCGGGCGGTATCGTCCGCCGGCGGCTGAACGACGCCGGATGGACACCGTGGAGCGCTGTACCCAAGGGCGCTTCGCTGAATTGGCGTGTCAGCGGGGACGCGGTGGTGGAGACGAATGGCCGTGGTCACGGATAGCCGCTCCTCTGCGCGAGACGCCGCAACTCACCACGGATCGCACAGCGCCCCACTGACCTGCAACAACACGCGGACCTCAGGGCTGATTGAAGGTGCCAGACACCCGCTTTAGGAGTTCGATCCGGAGGCCCAACAACCGCGCTGACCTGCGGAAATACATGCAAGTAGTTCCGCACCTGACAATGCTTCGAACGCTCTGCTGACCACATGCTGACCACGGATCGCCCTCCGATACGCCGGCCCAACCCGAAAACGCTCAAGAGCACGCGCAGCGTCGTGGCCAGACACGCGCACCGTCCCAGCAAACGCTGCACCCGAGGACTCGTCGCTACAGCCAACTCGCCGGTGGAAGGGACGAAACGAGCCGCGGCATGTGTGCGACGCGGTGTTCAGCGCCGGTCGCAACGCTCGACGCAATCGTGTCCATGCGGGTACGCCCCACGGTGGATTGCAGGTCCCGCTCAGTTCACCCGTTCAAATCCGGCATTCTGAAAATCTTGGATCGTGGCAGCGGACGTATCGTCGGGAACCGCCAGAACCAGCAGTCGCCGAGCGCGAGTTGCGGCCACATAAAAAATCCGGATCTCCTCGGAACGCTCGCCAGCCTGCCCGGAAAGGCCAAGCGCCCATGTGTCGGCCTGCGGCGTGAACCACTCCTTTGCAGGCGCCTCCGCGACTACCATCACCGCATCTACGGACTCACCCTTTACGCCGTGCACGCTCTCCACCCGCATTCCATCATCATCACTCACCGCAATGAAGTCCTCGACCGCGCCACCACGGAAATCTCGCGGAACACTGAGAGGTGCGCCCAGGTCTGCTATCGGAAATATCAGACGCACCAACCGGTCAAAGTCATTTAGGGCCCCCGTAGCCCATTGATGCAAATCGCCCTCCGCCAACGGAAGTTCATCGATCATCGCGATCATCGCCGATCGAAATACGCGCAGGTCCAAAGGTAGCGACGGCGGAGGAGATCCAAATGCTCGCCGAAGCACCGTCCGCTGCAACTCCTCGAGGTCGTCCAGTTTCAACGCGCCGCCATCGACCTTGATGCGCAGCAGCAGCTCGAGCAGCGCCGGCAAGCGGTGTGTGTGCCGTCCACGAATCGCGTTCGCGAGGGCATTCGCTCGGGTTACGATCACGGACTTCTCGAAATCTCCGTGGGCGGAGTCGATCAGGGTCCTGAACGTCTCGGGAAGCGATCTTACGTCGTTTGGCGGGTACAGGATCACAAGCGGAGGCACTTCATAGTCCTTGTCGGGCCCCACTGCACGATCTGGTGTGGCAAGCTCGCGGAATCGCGCGCTAACGTTGCATATCAACTGCGAGGAACGGTAGTTCTCAGTAAGTCGCTTCTCGCGTAGCCCAGCCACTCGAGCAAGTTCACGGGACAGCCTTGGGGCGGCCCCCCCGAAGCCGTAGATGGACTGGTCAAAGTCGCCCACCAACACAAGCGATTTTAACCCCGCCTGGTGCAGCGCGCGGACGCACGCGATCTGCATCGCGCTCGAATCCTGGGCTTCGTCAATGAGCAGTTCGTCAAACCGTTCGACCACGGCGCGTGCCAGCGCCGCGTGGCCCGTGAGTACCCGGTACGACCAATAGAGGGCGTCGTCAAAGGAAACGTAACCAGTGGCCGCCGTGTCCAGCTTGTACTGCTTCACGGCTGCCAGCGTGGCGGCCGAGCCGTCGCCTCTCGGCTTCTTGAGCTCGATCTCACCATCCTCCAAGAAGCGGTAGTCGAGGCTATTGACGCCAGCAGGTTGACCTGCCGCTACCGCATCTTCATCCATTCGGACCGCACCTAGTGAGCTCGTGACTACGTGACCGAACGGGAGGAGCACGTAGCGCAGGAGGAACGAGTGAAGAGTGCCAACAAAGGCTTCCGGCTTAATCAACACGCGATGGTTGTCATATGCCGCGGTGGCAATCTCTTTCGCTCCTACCTTTGTGTGCGAAAGCAGCGCGAAACTTGCGCGGTTTGCCTTTAGCCACGCAGCGCGTGCGGCGACGGATCGGGTCTTTCCCGAGCCCGGGCATGCCGTGAGAAATAGGTTGCCTTCGCCGATCATCGCCTCGCGCTGTTGATCGCTCAAGCCAAAGTTCGGCGTGGTGTCGCTCATCGCTGAGTCACCCAACGGATAGACCTGGACAAATACTCCGGCACGACGAATGGGAATTGGCCATCCATTAAGGTCTCCACGAGCTCCTGAGCGAACACGCCCTTTGAGTCTTCGATCGTCTTGTAAAAGGCGTCAGCGAACTCCCTTGGTTCGACGCCGGATTCAAAGATTTGCCGTACGCCGACAGCCAGAATCGGATGTGTGCGCGCGAGCGCGTCTAGGAGGCCCTCGGGAGCGGCGGCATTGGTGTATGCCAAATCCCACTCTAGAGTCGTCTCAGCCAAATAGACCACCACCTGACCATCGCTGGCACCGATCAAACCTTCAGCACGAGGCGAGCGCGCGTGCGCAGCACCATCGTCACCGATGTACGGGTCGGAATCCGAAATTACGGCACAGCGGGTTGGCAACCCGTCGGATGAAAAGAGGCCGATAAACGGCTTGAATGCAACACCCTCGATATTTACGATTGCGACGCCGTAGTCCGCGAGCGAGATGTCCATCGTTCGAGCGATTGCCGGCAGCAGCAATTGCTCCGCGATACCTTCAACGAGGAGCACACCCTCGGCAAACAGTAGCGACGATTTCGTGACATCCAGAAATCTACGGAGAAAGCGGAACTGCTTCGGATCTAGGCTCGCACGATGAAGGGCGTGAGCGGTGGCACTCGCTCCTCTGGAGCGCGCGATTGCCGTGATTCTCTCCACTTGTGCAGACGACGCGAATTGCGGTGAATGCGTGGTCGCGATGACCTGCGCGTCTTCTAACGTCAACTTTTCAAGATACTGCATGAGCAACGACTGCAATTGCGGATGGAGATGCGCCTCTGGCTCTTCGACTAGAAGGACGCTCAGGGCGGCATCTGTTTCGTGCTGGAGTGCGGCGAGTACGACTGCGATGTACACGAGGTTGTTATAGCCAAGGCCGCTCTGCTGAAGGTGGGTTACGCTGTCTGCACCGGCAAGCGCCTGAAGCGTGGCGACAATTCGATCGTAGTCGGAGGGTGTGAAGCGCAGGGCGGAAAGGTAGGAAAACGCACCTTTCCCGGTCATTCCACTGAGCCGGTCCTGGATTGCGCTCGAGGAGTTCGCGATGGCGGGCACGACCTCGAGTTGATCGTTTGCAGCCTGCGCGATCGCGAGAAGAGTGTCGCGGTCCGGGTGCCCCGGCGGCGCGAAGGCCCCTACGAGAGCCGGCAACTTGTTTGCGGGACCTGGCTTCAGATCGCCGAGCGCGTCTCTGAGGGCCGGCAGGTACACGAATTGGAGCGCCTCTCTGGCGATTGCCTCGACCTCGTTCTGAGCGAAGTCGCCACCGAAGAGCCGAGATACTATTCGTCCGTCAGAGCTTCGGACTGCCTTCAACGTAATCTTTGCCTTGCCGACGCCCAACCTGGGCGTGAGTAGGGTAATTAGCCGTCCCCGCTCGCTGTCGGGAACATCTCCGAACGTAATGACGATTTCTAGCTCATCGACAGCGTCGGCACCTTCCGTAAAGTCGCTCTCTTGGATCCATCGTTGACCCATCCGACCGGCATGCGGAACGAGTACGCTCCGGATCGCGTCCACGATCGCCGATTTCCCCGAGTTGTTTGGCCCCACGACGACGGCGAGCGGACCTGTGAGGGGGACCTCTACGTTCATTCCCCTGAAGCCTTGAAGAGCGACGCTTTCGATGTGCACTGTTCTCCCTCAGTCGCGGGCCCAATCGCACAATAGTGGGACAATCGTGCTGAGGTCGACGAGACGAGGTTCGTCGCACCCGTGATCGTTCAGAACGATCACCCTCAACGGAGGGCATGCCGCCCGAGACGGCAACACGAGTCGTAATTGATCCACAGCAGTGAATCTGGCAAGGCGGCAGGTGGGTCTCCGGCAGCCCAGACGGCCGCAGCGAACAGCTCGCCCGCCCCCGATCTGGTCTCGGGGCACGCCGTGCAAGAAGAGTCAGGCTGTGATCGATCCCGCGCCTCCACGGCTCCCGCGAAGGGATCACGGACGCACGGAAGCTCGATTCGTCCAGCGCGACGCGAGAAGCCTGACTGCCGATCGCGAGCTTTCTTGCCGCCGACGACCGGCGTCAGCGCCTCCGGCGAGCAGCTTCCTCGTCGTACAGGTCCGAGACAGTGCCGACACCGAACTCAGCCTCGAGCTTGGCCTGCGCCTCAGCGCGGCCCGAGGCGAGGACACTCGCGCGCTCAGAAATCTTGCCTCGGTCGCTTGTGATCATGGCGCGATACGTGCGCGGCTTGGTCGCTGCTGGGCGTGGGGAGCCAGGTCGGTCTCCCGGGAAGCGGCGGACGCCGCCGGCGTGGTGTTCGACGACTAGATCCGACCCCTCCACCCAATAGCGGGCGCCGGCCGGGATCAGCACGGGCTGCGCGAGCATGAGCCAGCCGACGCCGTCGTCCCCGCTCAGGGTCAGCTCGTCGACGAGCAACATTCGGTCGGCGGTCACGCGCTCACTCATCGCTCGAGGCTAGCTCCGAACTGGCATCGCTTGCGCTTGCCGCACCCACTGCGGCCGTTCGCGACGGGGGCGGATCTGCCGCGATTCCGAGTTCTGGCCGCCAAACACGCGTCTTGCGGCCGGACGCGCACACCTGCTCCCAGGAGGGCACGAAGTGCGATGTGCGCACCTCTACAGCTCGTCTCGATAGGTAGGCGTCGCGTGTTACGCACATCGCGGCGCACCTATCACCAGGAGCATCCGCTGCTCGAGCCGCGTGAGGAGGTGGCGCCGTGGTGATGTCGATGCACAAGCTGACCGTCGGGGACGGCTACGCCTACCTGACTAGGCACGTCGCTGCCGGTGATGCCGATCTGTCCCCGGGTGACTCGCTCACCGCCTACTACGAGCAGACCGGCAACCCCGCGGGTCGCTGGCTCGGCAAGGGCCTCGAAGGGCTCGGGAACGGCCATCTGCACGTCGGAAGCCCGGTCACCGAACTGGCGATGACGCAGGTGTTCCGCGACGGATGCGACCCGGTGACCAGTGCACCGTTGGGAAGGCCGCACCGGGCGCCCGCGCCGGGTGAGGGCCGGCACGCGGTTGCCGGCTACGACCTGACGTTCACCGCCCCCAAGTCGGTCTCCGTCGCCTGGGGGCTGGCCGACGAGTCGGCGCGGGCGACCCTCTACGAGGCGCACCGGGCAGCGCTGTCGACGGCGCTGCGGTTCGTCGAGCACTCGGTGATCCGGACCCGGGTCGGCGCGGCCGGCTGTCGGCAGGTCAAAACGCGCGGCATGATCGCGGCCGCGTTCGACCACTGGGACTCCCGCGCCGGTGACCCTAACCTGCACACCCACGTCGTCGTCGCGAACAAGGTCCAGGGACCCGACGGCGCGTGGCGCTCCGTGGACGGCCGCACCCTGCATGCCGCGGTCGTGACCGTCTCGGAGCTCTACGACGCCCTTCTCGCCGATGAGGTCTCGCGGCGGATCGGCGCGTCGTGGTCGTTACGTGATCGTGGGGAGCGCCGCAACCTCGCGTTCGAGCTGGACGGTGTCGGCGAGGATCTGTTGGCCGAGTTCTCCGCCCGCTCGGAGCAGATCCACTGCGCCGAACAGCGCTGGACGGAGGAGTTCACGGAGCGCCGCGGGCGAGCACCGTCACGCACGGAGACCATTCGGGCGCGGCAGCATCTGACCCGCGAGACCCGGCCACCGAAGGTCGTCCGTCCGTTGCGCGACCTGCTCGCGGGTTGGGGCAACCGCGCACGCGTGCTGACCGGGCTCGAGCCGGTCGACCTGGCCGCCCGCGCGCTGACGGGAACCTACGGGCGTCCGCTGCGAGCGACTGATGTCGGCCCGGAGGTCCGGTCGGCGATCGTCGCGCAGGTCATCGACGACGTCTCGACGCGCCGGTCGGTGTGGTCGACCTGGAACCTCGGCGCCGCTGCGCTGCGATCCTCGCTGGCGCTGCGCATGGCCACGCCCGAAGACCGCCTCGAGCTGACGAACGACCTGGCGATCCAAGCAGGCGGCGCGTGCGTACGGATTGACGACGACGCAGACCCGGAGCGGCGTCGCGTTGGCGAGGAGATTTACACGTCGACGGAGCTCCTCCAGGCCGAGCGAGCGCTGCTCGACGCCGCCGAGACGGACCTCCCGATCGGGATCCACCCTCTTGCCGACCGCATCGCCGATCGCGAGCTGTCCGACCTCGCCGACGACCAACGAGACGCGACCAAGGCGGTGCTCGTGTCCCGACGAAGCCTCGACGTCCTGGTCGGGCCGGCGGGCTCGGGGAAGACAACGACCCTGGCAGCCCTGGCTGATACCTGGCGGCTGACGCGTGGTGACGTCGTCGGTCTGGCGCCATCGGCCAGCGCGGCCGCGACCCTGTCCGACACCCTGGGTGCGCGCTGCGAGACGGCAGCCAAGTGGATCTACGAGTCCACGGGCGACGGTGCCGCGCGGCGGGCGTTGCGGTACGAGGCGGAGATGGCCGTCCTTGGCGATCCCACCTCGAGCCTCCTGGATCGTCGCGACGCCAACGATCGGCGCCACCACCTCGCCTCGGATCAGGACCGGTGGCGGTTCCGCCGCGGGCAGCTCGTGATCGTCGACGAGGCTTCCATGGCCGACACCCGCACGTTGGCCGCCCTCGTCGAGCAGGCCTCAGCGGCCGAGGCGAAGGTGCTGCTCGTCGGGGACCACCTGCAACGCGGGGCGGTCGATGCCGGAGGTGCGTTCGGGATGCTCGCCCGCCGCGGCCCCACCGCCGAGCTGCGGACCTTGTGGCGGTTCAGCCGCCCGTGGGAAGCCCGCGCCACCCTCGACCTGCGCCACGGCGACGCCGCCGCCCTAGACGCCTTAATCCAGCATCGCCGGGTCAGCCACGGCACGCACGACGACATGCTCGACGACGCGCTGACCGCAGCGACCGAGGCCGAAGCGCAGGGCCGAACTGTCCTGCTCGCCGCCGCCGACCGGCGCACCGTCAACGAGCTCAACGCCCGAACCCGCGCCGAACGTATTCGCACCGGCGCCGTTCGCACCGCTGGCATCACGCTTAGCGACGGACTGACCGGTGGCATTGGCGATCGCGTCGTGACCCGCCGCAACAACCGCCGCCTACGCACCACCGACGGGTTCGTCCGCAACGGCGACCTCTGGCAGATCATCGATGTCCTGCCCGACGGCGGTCTTCGCATTCGGCCCATCCACGAACCCGCTGGCGCGACGCTGCGGCTCCCGGCGACGTACGTCGCTGAGTCCGTGGAGCTCGGCTACGCCACCACCACCGCCCGCAGCCAGGGCATGACCGTCGACGAGACCCACACCGTCATCACCGCCGGCATGGGCCGCGAAGACCTCTACGTCGCCGTCAGCCGCGGCCGCCACCTCAACCGGCTCTACGTCGCCACCGACCGCCCCGACCCGGATTGCCTCCCGGGCGGTGCGCCCGAGAGCGCCCGCGAGATTCTCGACCGGGTCCTCGCCACGACCCATGCGGAGAACTCCGCCACCGAGACCTGGGCCTCGCACCACCCGGACGATCCGCTGCCGCCGCTCCCGGCGACCCGTCCACAGCCCGCCATCCCGTCGCTGCGTCCACAGATGACGCCGCGCCCCTTGACGTCGTCGCCCCGCTCGGTCCCCGATGGACCGGTACTGGAGCGGTGGTGACCACCCCAACCCACCAAAGGAGACCGACCATGTCGACAACCACGCAGACCGCCGTCACCGCCGCTCGGCAGTACTACCGCGTCAAGGACGCAGCCGCCGTCCTCGGAGTGCCGGTGCGGACGCTCTACCACCTTGCCGAGACCGAGCAGATCCCGTGCCGCCGGCTCGGGACCGTCATCCTCATCCCGGCCTCGTGGGTCGATCGGGAGCCCGCGCAGCCGCGCCGACGCTGATGTCCGTCACCCGGCGGACGCTTCCCTCGGGCACGGTGACCTGGCGCGCGAAGGTCTTCTTCGAGCACCGGGTCATCGCCGAGAAGTCGTTCCAGCGCAAGACCGACGCCAGGCGCTGGGAGGCCGACCAGCTGGTCAAGCTCCAGAGCGGCGCCTGGATCGACCCGAGCCGAGTGTCCTTCGGGATGCTCGCCGAGGAATGGCAGGGCTCACGACAGCACCTCGCCGTCCGGAGCCAGGAGACGACGCAGTTCCTGCTCGACTCTTACGTAATCCCGCTGCTCGGGCGCTTCCCGATCGCCGTGATCTCGGCGACGGACGTCGAGCGGGTGCTGACGGCGATGACGGTTCGCGGGCTGGCGACGGCCACCCGGCGACGGGTCCTGTCCGTCATCCGGCTGGTGCTCGACTACGCCGTCCGCGACCGGCGGATATCGGTCAACGTCGCCCGCTCGATCCCGCTCCCCAAAGGAACGACCAAGCGCGAGCCGCACTGGCTGCGCGCAGAGCAGCTGGGCAAGCTCGCCGACGCGATGCCGCCGAACTGCCGCCCCGTTGTCCTCTTCCTCGGCCTGGCCGGCTGCCGGTTCTCGGAGATGTGCGCGCTGCGTGTCGACGACGTCGTCCAGACACCGCACGGCCTCGGCGTGCGGATCCACCGCGCCGCCCCGCAGTCGAAGCGAACCAGCGGCGCAATCTTCGGGCCGACGAAGACTCACCAGACCCGCACCGTGCCGGTCCCGCCGACGCTCGAGACGTACGTCCGAGACCGGATCGAGACTGCCCCGTCTGGCTCGTACCTGTTTCCCAGCCCGACGGGCGCGATCTGGACGAACACCAACTTCCGGGTCCGCTCCCGCTGGACCGAGACCACACAGACGGTTGGTCTGGCCGGCACGACGATCCACGACCTCCGCCACACCGCCGCCTCGCTGCTGATCGCCGCGGGCGCGGACGTCAAGGCGGTCCAGATGATCCTCGGACACGCCACCGCGACGATGACGATGGACCTCTACGGCCATCTCTTCTCCGAGGCGCCGTGGGTGGCTATGGAGCGAATGCCGCTCTTCCCCGATCCCGATCGAGCACCGGCTGCTGGTAGTGACCTTGGTGGAACTTGACCACGGACCTGCATGCTTCCTCGGCCAAGAGCCAGCCCTGACGGTTCCTCACCGCCGCCGTCTCGCCGAATCAATATGCCGGGCGGATACGAACACGGACATCAGATGCGCGCCACACCTCGCTCGGGCCGGTGATGGTCGAGCATCGAAGTCCCTTGGTCCGGCACTTCCCGCGACTGAGTGCTGCTACGAGGCCGTTGTCCTGCTCGGCGCCCCCACCGCGGCGGCAGGCCGCTAAGACTGCGCTCGATAGCTGCATGCATGGGCGTGAGCCGGGTCGCAGAGCAGGCGACGCGCTCAACGGTGCCCTGGGGCGCGGTAGATCGTCTCGACGACGTCAGCGCCCTTGCGACGTTCGACGGCAAGGACGAAGTCCTCGACGTTGTCGACGCCACCGATGACGCACAACTCGACCACGGTGTCCCTAAGGTGCCGACCACGCCGGCGCTCGCTGAACGGGAACTGGGCGATGGTCATGAATGACTCGGCGCCTCGCGGTGGTGAACTCGGGAAGATGGTCGCGCCGGTGTTCATAGTGGTGAGCCGGATGTTGTCGGCGTAGGCCTCGACAACCCGAGCCGTGTCCAGGACGAGCACGTCGTGCTCGCTCGCCCGGTAGGAGTTTGCGCCGAGCAGTCCGTCGAGGCGATCGGGGTGTGTCCACATGAACACGCGGTCGTTCAGGAGCCCCAGGTACTCCTCGAGCGTGACGTCCGTCAGCTTCAAGTTGTGGAGCATCAGAGGCTTCTGATCGCGAACGGTGATCGCGCCCACCTCGGGGTGCGTGAGGCCGTAGGACCGAGTTCGGCGGCCGGCCAGGATCGCCGTCCGGGTGGCGGAGTCGGGGGCACACGCCTCGACGAGCTGGTTTGTGGTCCGCAGGCCGATCTGCTGAATGCGTGGCCACGAGTCGCGCTCGGCCATGTGGTGCAGAACGGGGTAATGGCGAACCAACTCGTCGGGTGTCATCGGCCTTCTCGTCGGGTCGTGGTTCTCGTGGGCGCAGACGCGCGTAACTACCAGCGGCGGCGGTCGATGACGGCGCGGGTGTCAAAGCGCGTGGTGATGAGACTGACGGGGATACCGGAGACCCGCTCGACCTCTTCGATAAAACGGATGGTCTCGTCAGTGAGCTGGTCGTAGCGCTGGGCCCGCTGATTGGCGACGTCGATGTAGTCCGCGAAGGTCAGGGCGATGTCGGTGGCGCCGTTAAGCTCCACGCTTCGGCGTAACAGGTCCCAGTCGAACTCCGCGATGCGGCGCTGACGATGGCTGACCGAGCTGGTCTCGGTGGTCTGCATCTCCGACAACGGGACGCCACAGCGAGCCGCAAGCTCCTCGTAGGTCAGCTCCTGCGACATTGGCCCGGACGACCCGCCCTCGGTATCGGGGTTCTTCACCCGGATCGGGTACGTGCGGGTTACCAGGATGACGTGACGGACGCGCCGCGGACCGATACCGGCTTCGGCGAGAGTGCCATTCGTAGTTGTGTCGCGGCTGGTGACGTGTGGGTAGTAGCCGTGGAACAGGCTCAAAGCGGTGCCCTGAGTGCCCTCGACCAAGATGCGGTCTCGGTTGCGATACGCCTCTTCAAGGACGTCACGGGCAGGTCGGATGTACGCGGCCAACTCAGGGACGTCCTTCGCGAGGCGCACCGGGATCGGCAAGTCGGCACCCCGCCCGAGGATGCGGCGACTGGCAGCGTGACCGCCTCCCTTGCCGGTCGAGGCGATCGACTTCACGAGATCCGCCTCCGCCTTCAGGTCGCCGGGCTCGATGATCATTACCTGCGGGTCGATGCTCAGCCGGTCGGCTTCGACTCGGCACTCGGCGATCTCCTCCTGCAGCAGAGTGGGGTCGATGGTCGCGCCCGGGCCGATCAGGAGCTTGGCTCGTGTGTTCGCCTGCGTTCCTGAGGGGAGCTGACGGTGGGTGTACGGGGTCGGAAGCGGAACCTTGTGGCCCGCGTTCGGACCGCCGACGCGAACCAGCAGGTCGTACTCGCGGGCCAGGAAGAAGGCGATGTTGCCCTTGCCCTCGCTGCCGTACTGAGCGCCGACGAGGACATCGACCAGGCGCACATCGGCGTCCGGCAGCAAACCGAGAGCCGCCGCTGCGCGGATGAGAACATCGCGCTCGTTGCTTCGCGCGGTGTCGATCGCAACGTCCGCGTCGTGGATGAGCTCGGCGACCTTCTGCTCGGTAGGGTCTTGCGCGACCTCGGCGTAGGAAGCGAGCTCCTTGATGCCGGAGGACTCGCCGCGCTCGCGGTAGCGCTCACTGAGCACCTCCGTCGACGAATGCAGGTGGACGTGGACGATGTCGACGCCAAGCGCATCACGCAGAGCGTCCACCTGCTCCTGAATGCGGATGGCGTCGACTACCCACAGACCGGTCGGCTCGTCGCTCCCCGCCAGGGGACCCAGCTCCGCAGAGGCCTGGCCGGCGATGCCTGCCCCACTTATGCGTGCCGCGACGGCTTCGGCGACCCATGCTCCGCCCGTGGTCTCATCTAGTCGGGTGCCATAGGCCTGGAGGGCCGCCCGTTCGGCCGGCAGCGCGTCGCCCTCGCGTAGCGCCGTCTCCTGCAGCAGTTCCTTCGTGCTGACCAGGTTCGCGCCGTAGCGCCCGGCCAGGCCTCGGGCGAGCGTCGTCTTGCCGGTGCCAACCTGTCCCGAGATCACGACGATCTTGAGGGTCTCCACCGCCTCACGCTCCTTCGGGGCCGACGGGCTGGGACCCCGAAGGGAGGGTGTAGATCACGGTCGGCACGCCCTGGGCCAGCAGAGACCGTTCGATGGCCGCCTCGATGAGGTCCCATCGACCACCACCCTGGCCAGCGCCGATTCTGGGCATGTGCACGGTCGCGGGTGGAGTGCCATGCGACCCGCGAGCAACGTCGGCGAGCTTGTCGAGCGACCTCGCGAGCGCGACGTAGGAGAGGCGCGCCGAGGAGCTCGGCCCGTACCCGGCCTGCGCAACCATGCTGACGACGGTAACGTCGGCGCCGTTCGTCGCCCGTGCCCTCACCGAGTGCACATTTCCGAGGGTTAGGTTGTCCGGGCTGGCGATTGACCAGGCGTGGAACGCCCGGCTGGCGTCGGGGACTACGCGAGCGAGCGCCGCGGCCACCCCGTATCGTCCCCAGGCTCGCGCACTGTCTGAGACGACGTGCGCCAGGACGACAGGGACGCCCTCCGCGGCGGCGTTGACCGCGTCGGCGAGGTCACCCTGGGTGTGAGTCAGTCCCGGGCGCCCTGGAGTGCCCTCGGTCGTGGGCTCGAGGAGAGCCAGAACCCGAGGCAGGAGGCGGCCCGGGTAGGCGGGCACCCCCACGGCCTGGGCGTTGACGGTGACGTCGTCGACCGTCATTCGGCCACGCGCGGTCTGTCCCACGGCGGCGGGAGCTCCGCCGATCTCGTCGGCACCGATCCGGGCACCGCGTTCGACGTTGCCGGTCCAGGCGCGCGAGACGAGGGCATAGTCGCAACGCAGCGGCGAGTCGACGGTGTCTCGCACTCGGCTTAGCGCGGCAAGGGCCATCGGGCGGTCGGTCGCCTGAACGAGCCGGCGCAGGAGCGCCTCGGTCGAGACGTGAAAGCGCGCTCGTTGGGCCATGACGAAGTCGATGTCAGTCGTCGAGTTCACGACGCCTTCGATCGCAGCGGCAGGCATCAGGATCTCAGCCGCAGCCACATTGCAGAGAAGCTCCAGCTGCCAGGAGTCGTCGACTGCGAGCTCCTCCACCGCTCCGGTGCTCGTGCGGTGGCGCGTGTCCTCAGCAGCGTCCGGGAAGAACGCGTGCGCGAGCTCGTGCGCGACGCTGTAGCGGAGCCGGCCGCGCGGTCGGGTCGGGTTGTACTGGATGACCATCGGCGCGCCGGACGAGACGAAACGAGCGAGCGGAGCCGACCCCGGCGTCTGCTCGCGCCTCGAAGGTCCCTCGGCGACGAGTCGCGCGTCTTCGACGTCGAAGTGCGGCTTGAGGGCGATCCCCATCAGCGAGGCAAGCTGGAACGGGTCGGTAGGGGAGCCGACGACTCCTTCATCGGCGGCGCTGAGAAGAAGGTCCGTGACCAGCGTGGAGATCGTGGCTAGTGGGTCGGCGCCACGCGAGAGTCGCTCCACGGACAGATTCGTCCACGTGCGATCTTCGTCGGCGTCGCCGGTCATGGCTGGAGTCTAGGAGCGGCAACCGACAGGCGACGAGGTTCTGAGGGCCGAATTCCCAGGCTCAGCCCGTGGCGCTGCGCGGGCGCCCGCCCGTGGTCGGGTACGGGTTCCCTGCGTCGAACAGCGGGAGTTGCTCGGCGATCACACGACCGACGTTTGGCGGGCGATACCGATCGGACTTGAGCACCTTGCCGTCGTCGCGCAGCACCGGGCGACCATGTGCGTCAAGCTTGCTCATGTTCGATCGGTGGACCTCCATGAGGACCGCGTCCAAGTCGACGCCGTAGGTAACCGCAGATCCGTAGGCGACGTAGATGACGTCTGCCAGGGCATCGGCGATGGCGACAAGGTCCCGCTCCTCGACCGCGTCGGCGAACTCCTCGACCTCTTCCCGGAGTAACCGCACCCGCAGCTGAGCGATCGCGTCTGCAACGTGGACGGTGGGCAGAGGCTCCCGCGGAAGGTCAAACGCAATGTGGAACTCCAGGACCCGTGCCTGTACCTCTCCCGGGGTTGTCAGCGGGCGCACCGGCGTGACCTTGACGGCGTCGGTGCCGTGCGCGGTGACGACCAGCCGCGGACTGGGCAGTGGGACGTCGAAATCCAGCGTGAGCTGCTCTACCCGAGGGAGTGAGACGCTGCCGTCTTCACTCTGGGCTAGGCCACCACGGACCGCCGTGACACGAGACGGGCGGTGCGACCTTGCTGCGATCGACCGTCGACTACCCATGGGGTCAGGTTGCCACAAGCGCGCCGCATCGCTCCATCCCGACCTACCAACATCACACGCCGAGCAGTCGGGGCCCGGAGGCGCCGCGGTCGCCAGGGGCTTTCGGGGGCACCATCCAACAGTCGGCCGTGAACCAGACCGCTGACCACATGCTGACCACGAACCGGACATTGCGGTCGCAACCACCACGCCAGCTGCACGCAAGACCGCGCTGAACTGCACAAACACTTGTGCGCCTGGGCAGATTCGAACTGCCGACACCCGCTTTAGGAGAGCGGTGCTCTATCCCCTGAGCTACAGGCGCGCGGGACGGATGACGAGGATCGATATCGCGGTGGCCGCAAGCGTCGCCGTCGGTAGTCCCGAGCGTCGCCGAGAGTCCCGGAGGCCTCTCAGCGCGGGGTCAGCCTATCGGCCGGACGCGGGCGCGCCGAAAGCGCGGAGCGCATAGCGGGCCGATCCACTCTGGTGGCCGCGTCGCCGCCAGGGCTAGCGTGACAACCCCGACCATCGGAGCTCGGGGCGAGCGCACCACCACGGCACAGCGGCGCACCGTCGCGCACTGCGCCCCGCGCGCGTCGCACGACCGGCCGCGCGCCCTCCCACATCGCGCACGCCGCACCGAAGGACCACCCCCATGACCGCCGCGCGTACCCACGTCCTGCGCTGGATCACCGTCCCGCTCGTCGCCCTCGGCCTGACCGCCCTGGCCGCACCCGCCCAAGCCAACCCGCCGGTTCCGACTCCGCCCACAGGCCCGGCCACCTTCGACGCCGGGCAGGCCTGCGCGTTCCCGCTGACCTACAGCGGGACAGGCGGGTTCACGACCACCCACACCACCAGGCACGGGACCATCACGGCGGGGCGCGGCCAGAGCCTCCCGCTGACCAACGCCACCACCGGCAAGGCGACGACGCTGCCGGCGTCGGGCGTCGTGGACATCACGACCACGCGACCCGACGGGTCCACGCAGGTCGTCGCGCTCGGGGCGCACGTCATCATCCTGTTCCCGACGGACGTGCCGGCGGGACCGTCGACGACGCTCTACAAGGGTCGGGTGGTGTACACGATCGACGCGAACGGCGTGTGGACGATCCTGTCCTCCTCCGGGCCGACCAGGGACATGTGCGCTGCGCTCAGCTGACGCCCCCCGCTCGCCGAGTGACTGTCCGTCGCCCATGGGAAGATCGCCAGATGACGACGGAGCAGAAGCCAGCGCCCGACATCACCAAGAACGCGGACGACACCCAGCTGTGGGTCGAGCGCACGGGCAAGCGCCTCTACACGGGCCGCAACTCGCGCGGGGCCACCGTGAAGATCGGCAGCGTGGGCGTCGAGGACGTGTTCAGCCCGGGCGAGCTGCTGAAGATCGCGCTCGCCGGGTGCAGCGGGCTGTCGGCGGACGCGAAGCTGAGCCACCGGCTGGGCGACGACGTCGACGTGACCATCAAGGTCTCGGGCGAGAGCGACCCTGAAGAGGACCGCTACCCCGCGATCGCCGAGGAGATGGTGGTCGACCTCAGCGGGCTCGACCCGGAGGCCCGCGAGCGCCTCATCACGATCATCCACCGCGCGGTCGACTCGCACTGCACCGTCGGCCGCACGCTGGAGGCCGGCGCGACCGTGCAGCTCACCGTCACCGGGGAGCGTTGATGCCGAGCCTCGTCGAGGCGGCGCTGGCCAAGTCGGTCACCATCCCGTCGAGCACCATCCACGCGCACGTCGAGTCGCTGCGCCGGCGCAACCCGGAGGCGACGCCCGAGCAGCTGGTCCGGCTCCTGGAGAAGGAGTACCTGCTGGTCGTGCAGACCACCGGCGGCGCGGTCGGCGCGACGGCGGCGGCGCCCGCGGTCGGCACGGGCGTCGCGCTCGTGCTCACGGCCAGCGACGTGGCGACGTTCTTCGGGGCGTCGGCGGCGTTCGCGCTCGCGGTGGCCTCCGTGCACGGCATCGAGGTCGAGGACGCGGAGCGCCGTCGCGCGCTGCTGCTGACGACGATCCTCGGCGACGCCGGGACCAAGGTCATCACCGACGGCGCCGAGCTGACCAGCGTCAGCGTCGCGCGCGCCCTGCTCACGCGGATGCCGATGGCCACCGTGCGCAAGGTGAACACGACGATGACGCGCCGATTCGTGCGCACGCAGCTGACCAAGCAGACCGGGCTGGCGATCGGGCGCATCATCCCGTTCGGCATCGGCCTGGTGGTCGGTGTCGCGGGCTCGCGCGCCCTGGGCAAGAACGTCATCGACGGCGCGCGCAAGGCGTTCGGGCCGCCGCCGCTCTCGTTCCCCAAGGTCATCGAGATCGCAGGTCCCGACGACAAGCCGGAGATCCTGCCCGCGCCGCAGAAGCGGCTGCCTGGGCGGCTCAAGAGCCTCGGTTCGCGCAAGACCGCCCAGAAAGACGCGAGCTAAAGACGACCTACCAGCGCGCGTGCACGTGCTGGCGGATCCGGCCGTCGTACACCCCGCGCAGGCCGTCGAGCGTCTCCTCGTCGATCGGCGGCAGCGACGCGGCGGCGGCGTTGCCCACGGCCTGCGCCGCCGAGCGCGCGCCCGGGATCACGACGGACACGCCGGGCTGGTCGATGATCCACCGCAGGGCCAGCTGCGCGGTGGTGTAGCCCTGCGGGGTCAGGTCGGCGACCTCGCGGGCCGCGGCCACGCCGACCTCGAACGGCACCCCGGCGAACGTCTCCCCCACGTCGAACGCCTCGCCGCCGCGGTTGTAGGAGCGGTGGTCGTCGTCGGCGAACTGCGTGTGCTCGTCGTACTTGCCCGACAGCAGTCCCGACGCCAGCGGCACGCGCGCGACGATCCCGACGCCTTCCTGGACGGCCAGCGGCAGCACCTCCTCGAGCGGCTTGCGGCGGAAGACGTTGAGGATGATCTGCACGGTCGCGACGTTCGGCCGGATGATCGCGTCGAGCGCCTCGTTCACGGTCTCGACGGAGACGCCGTAGGACGCGATGCGGCCCTCGTCGACCAGGACGTCGAGCGCGTCGTAGGTGGACTCACGGCGGTAGACCTCCGACGGCGGGCAGTGCAGCTGCACCAGGTCGAGGGTGTCGACGCCGAGGTTCTCCCGCGACCGGTCGGTCCAGGCGCGGAACCACGAGAGCGTGTAGGCGTCGGCGACGTGCGGGTCCGCGCGGCGGCCCATCTTCGTCGCGACCGTCAGACCGTGGCCCGGGCGCGACGCCAGGAACGTGCCGATGAGCTTCTCGGAGCGGCCGTCGCCGTACACGTCGGCGGTGTCGAGGAAGGTGACGCCGGAGTCGACGGCCGCCGTCAGCACCGACAGCGCGGCCTCCTCGCTCACCGATCCCCAGTCCGCACCGAGCTGCCAGCAGCCCAGCCCCACGACCCCGACCGACCGACCCGTCCGACCCAGCTGCCTGCTCTCCATGGACAGCGACGTTACCCGCGCGGACGATGGCCACGTGACGAGCATCCCGATCGACGCGGTGGTCCGGTCCTTCCCCGTGTCGGCGACGGTCGCGTGGGAGCTCGTCGCCAACCTGCGCAACCACGAGCGCTGGATCCCCCTGACCCGGGTCGAGGTCGACGGCAGCACGGTGACGGCCGTGTCGGGTCCGCTGGCGAAGCGCGGCTTCCCCGGGCTCAAGGACGTCATGACGATCGACCGCTACGACCCTCCCGCGGGGACCGAGCCCGGCGTCGCGACGTTCACCAAGGTCGGCCACGTGCTCAAGGGCACCGCGAGCATCGTCGTCGTGCCCGCGGGACCGTCGTCGAGCCGCGTGTTCTGGAGCGAGAACGTCTACCTCGCCGGCCCGCTCCCCCGGCGACTCACCGCGGCAGTGCTCACGCCGTTCCTCGGCGGCATGGTCCGGTACGCGCTGATGAAGGCTCGGCGGGAGGCTCGCGCAACAGATCGCCTCGCTTGACGACGATTGCGCAACGGATCGCGCCCCAGCGCGCAATCCGAGATGACGGACCCGGACTCTCGCGGCTCGTAGCCTTGTGGGAACGACACGCCACGAGGAGCCTCATGACCCCGACCGCCCCCGGACGTACCGACCGCCGCTACCTGATGTGCGAACCCACGCACTACACGGTGTCCTACGAGATCAACCCGTGGATGGACAAGACGCGGTTCACCGACGCCGACCTCGCGGTCCGTCAGTGGCGCACGCTGCGCGACACGTACCTCGAGCTCGGCCACACCGTCGAGACGATCGACCCGATCGCCGGCCTGCCGGACATGGTCTACGCCGCTAACGGCGCGACCGTCCTGGACGGCGTCGTCTACTCCGCGAAGTTCCGCTACGCCGAGCGTCAGCCCGAGGGTCCCGCGTACCAGAAGTGGTTCGCCGACCGCGGCTACGTCACGCACACGGCCGCCGAGACCAACGAGGGCGAGGGCGACCTGCTCGTCGTCGGCGACCTGGTCCTGGCCGGTACCGGCTTCCGCACCGACCGCGCCGCGCACGCCGAGCTCCAGGAGCTCTTCGGCCGCCCGGTCATCTCGCTCGACCTGGTCAGCCCGCACTACTACCACCTCGACACCGCGCTGGCCGTGCTGTCGAGCGACCCGGCCGACCCGCAGATCGCGTACTACCCGCCGGCGTTCTCGGCCGGCTCGCGCGCGGTCCTGCAGCAGCTGTTCCCCGACGCCGTCGAGGCCACTGAGCGCGACGCCGTCGCCCTCGGGCTCAACGCGGTGTCCGACGGCTACAACGTCGTCGTCGCCCCCGGCGCCGTCGACCTGGCCGCGGCCATCGCCGAGCGCGGGTACAACCCGATCCCCGTGGACACCAGCGAGCTGCTCAAGGGCGGCGGCGGCGCCAAGTGCTGCACGCTCGAGATCCGTCCCGCCTCCGGGTCCGGGCGATGACTCTCGTGGAGGTGGCCCCGGCCTCGGTGCTGGCCCACAACTACCACCCGCTGCCGGTCACGCTGGTCGACGGGCTCGGCTCCTGGGTCACCGACACCGAGGGTCAGCGCTACCTCGACCTGCTCTCCGGGTACTCGGCGCTGAACTTCGGGCACCGCAACCCAGTGCTCACGGCCGCGGCGCACGCGCAGATCGACAAGCTCACGCTGACGTCCCGCGCGTTCGACCACGACCTGCTGGAGCCGTTCGCGGCGCGGCTGGCCGCGCTGGTCGGTCCGCTGGTGGCCGGTCCGCCGATGGTCCTGCCGATGAACACGGGCGCCGAGGCCGTCGAGACCGCCATCAAGGCCGCGCGCAAGTGGGGCTACGACGTCAAGGGCGTTCCCGACGAGCGCGCGACGATCATCGTCGCCGACGGCAACTTCCACGGCCGGACGACGACGATCGTCTCGTTCTCCACCGACCCCGACGCGCGCCGCGGCTTCGGCCCGTACACGCCCGGCTTCACGGTCGTCCCGTACGGCGACGCGCAGGCTCTTGCCGACGCCATCGACGAGACCACGGTCGCCGTCCTCCTCGAGCCGATCCAGGGCGAGCAGGGCGTCGTCGTTCCCCCGGACTCGTACCTGCCGGCCGTCCGCGCCCTGTGCACGGAGCACGACGTCCTCTTCATCGCCGACGAGATCCAGTCCGGCCTCGGCCGCACCGGCACCACGCTTGCGTCCGAGCTCTGGGGCGTCCGGCCCGACCTGGTCACGCTGGGCAAGGCTCTCGGCGGCGGGGTCCTGCCCGTGTCCGCCGTGGTGGGCCGCGCCGACGTGCTCGGCGTCCTCACGGCCGGCACCCACGGCTCGACGTTCGGCGGCAACCCGCTGGCGTGCGCCGTCGGCCTCGCGGTCGTCGGCCTACTGGAGACCGGCGAGCTCCAGGCACGCGCCACGACGCTGGGCCTCGAGTGGGGCGCCCGGCTCGACGCGCTGGTCGACGACGGCCTGCTCGCCTCGTCGCGACGCGTGGGCCTCTGGGCGGGGCTCGACGTCGCGCCCGGTCGCTCGTCGGGACCGGCCACGGGTCGCGAGCTGTGCGAGCGGCTCCTCGCCCGCGGCGTCCTGGCCAAGGACACCCACGGCCGCACCATCCGGCTGGCGCCGCCGCTGACGATCGCGTCGGAGGACCTCTCCCTGGCGACCGACCGCCTGACGGACGCCCTCCGCTGAGACCGGACGTCCGGCGCGGCCCAGCTCCCCCCGGCCGGGCCGCGCCGGACGCCCCCCTCTCCTCCCACGTCCGCACATCCGAGCCCCCGGGCGCCCGAATGTGCGGACGCTGCTGCGTCACGGTGCGTGCGCCCGCAGATCCACGCGCCCCAACAACCGAATCCGCGGACGCTGCCATCACCACCCCGTTGAGTCCGAGGAAGCGGCTGCCATGGCCGCCAGATGCTCGACGTCCGCGTGCGGATGCGCAACGTCCGCACTCCAGCGGGTCAGGGCCCTACGGAGTGCGGACGTCCCCGACCCCATCCCGTTGCGCCCGAGGAAGTGGTCGCTGTAGCAGCCAGCTGCTCGGACGTCCCGCTCAGAAGATGCGCAACGTCCGAGCAGGTGGAGGTCAGGGCCTCCATCTGCTCGGACGTTGCGGAGAAGCTAGCTAGCTGAACTTGACTGCGCCGAAGAGCCAGCCGTTCAGGCCGGCGCCGCCGACCGCCATGCTGGACACGTCGGTGCGGCGCATCTGCGCGTCGTGGGACGGCGACCTGGACCAGGCGGAGACCATCGAGGACGCGGACCCGTTGCTCACGCAGGCGACGATGTTGTCGCCGCCCGAGTGCCAGATGCCGCCGGCGTTGGCCATGGTGATCGCGTGGGAGACCAGGCTGCCGCTGCGCGAGACCGACAGCTGCGAGAGGCCGAGCGAGGCCCGGTAGGCGTTGATGGCGGAACCGATCGCCGAGACGCTCGACTCGCCGGCCCCGGAGCCGCCGGCGCCCTTGCACACGAGCCCGCCGGAGGGGATGCCGCCGGTGGCCGGTGCGGCGGGCGCCGACGAGGCGGCCCTCGGGGCGGACGAGCGGGTGGTGGACCGGGTGGTCGTGGTCTTCGCGCGGGCGGCGGCCGCGGCGGCGGCAGCCTCGGCGGCGGYGGCCTGCTCGGCGGCGATCCGGGCGTTCTCGGCCACCTGCCACGCGGTCTGCGCGTCGACGGCGGCCTTCTCGGGCGCGGCGACGCCGGCCACCAGCGAGCGCAGGGACGCCAGGCTCACGTTCGGGGCGGCGAGCGCGGTGCTGACGGCGCCGCTCGAGGCGGCGAGGGCCGCGCGGGGGGCGTMGCCGGCGTTCGGGACGGCGGCGAGGGTCGCGTTGGCGTGGTCGACGGTCGACTGGGCGGTCGCCCCCGCCGCCGCGCGGACGGCGGCGTAGGTGGCTGGCGCGACGATGAGGTCGGTCGTACGCTCGGCGGCGGCGTCGCGGGCCGCGGCGAGCGACGCCTGGTCCACGCGGACGTGCGCCTCGAGGGCGGCGTCGCGAGCCGTCTGGGCCTTCTGGTCGGCGGCGTACACACCGCTGCCGGCGGCCACGGCGAGCGCCATGCCCGCGGCGAGACCGACCCAGACGGACCGGCGGATCGCCGCGGAGCGGGCCGGGGTCGGCTCGGCCTGAGCCTCGACGAGCGGGGACGGCGCGGGGTTCGGGTGTGGCACCTCGCCGACGAGCGGGGTGGGTGCACTGATGACCGACGGTCGCTGGCTCGGCACAAGGTCGAGCCGCTTCTTGGTGTCCTTGTCCACGTCGCCTCCTTCGCTGGACCCCTGCGTGTCTGGCGTGAGAAATGGGGCTTCTAGTCATCTCGGCATCTGCGGCGTCCGCCTTGAGGCAAAGTGCCGCATTTCCGAATCACCCGTTTGGCGTAGTGCGTGCAGGGTGGCACGTCTCGCGGGAGAACACCAAACACGGCGTCCACCGCGATGATGGGGGGCGTGACCGACGACTCCGGGCTCGACGCCCTCGACACCGCGATCCTGCGGGTGCTCGCGCTTGACGCGCGGGCGACGTTTGCCCAGGTGGGAGAGCAGGTCTCGCTCTCGGCGCCGGCGGTGAAGCGGCGCGTGGACCGGCTGCGCGAGCGGGGCGTGATCCGCGGTTTCACCGTCCGGCTCGATCCGGCGGCGATGGGCTGGCAGACCGAGGCGTTCGTCGAGCTGTTCTGCAACGGGTCCACCAGCCCGGCCACGATGCGCGCGGCCGTCGAGCACTACCCCGAGGTGGTCGCGGCGAGCACCGTCACGGGTGACGTCGACCTGGTGGTGCAGGTGCGCGCGCGGGACATGCGGCACCTCGAGCGGGTCGTCGAGAAGCTGGCCGCGGAGCCGTTCGTGGCCCGCACGCGCTCGACCGTGGTGCTCTCCGCGCTGGTCCGGCGCCCCGACGTCCCGCCGGCGCCGGAGGGCTAGCCGGCGACGGCCTCCGCGGTCGCGCACCGGTTGGTGACGACCATGACCGGGCAGTCCGAGTGGTGCAGCACGGCCTGGCTGGTGGAGCCGAGCAGGAGCCCGGTGAATCCGCCGCGGCCCCGGGAGCCGACGACGATGAGGTCCGTCGCCACCGAGAACTCCGTCAGCAGCTCCGCGCCCGTGCCGTCGAGGGCGATCCGCCGGACGGTGGTGCCGGGGTGGTCCACGAGGGCGCGGTCGACGACGACGTTCAGCCCCTCGGCCACGTCCCGCAGCACCTGCTCGTGGTCCACGGCGGCGGGCAGCCACGCGAGCACCCCCGACATCGAGCCCACCGGCACGCCCGCGACGGCGGTCAGCTCGGCGCCCCACGCCTCGGCCTCGCCGATCGCGTACTTCAGGGCGTGCTCAGCCTGGGGGGACCCGTCGACGCCGACGACGATCCGCTTCACGGGCCGCGGCGCGGGGATCGGGGCGTCGTCGGGAAGCGTCTTGCCCGCCTCCCGCAGCGGGACGACGACCGTCGGGCAGTACGCGTGCGCGGGCAGGGCCGACGAGACCGTGCCCAGCAGCCGGTCCGCGAACCCGCCGCGCCCGCGCGTGCCGACGACGGCCAGCCGGACCGCGTGCGACATCTCGACCAGCACGCCCGCCGCGTCGCCCGTGAGCACCTTCGCCGTCACCGGCACGCCCATCGACGACACCCGGTCGGTCGCCTCGGCCAGCACGGCCTTGGCGCCCTCCTGGATCGCGGTGTCGTCCAGCGCGGCGTACCCGCCGTCGAGGGAGGCGGCGGTGAACGACGGGAGCGAGTAGCTGCAGACCAGCCGGACGCCCCACCCGTGGGCCCGCGCCTGCGCGGCGGCCCAGTCGAGCGCGTGCAGGCTCGCGGCCGATCCGTCCACCCCGACGAGGACCACATCGTCGCGCGTCATCCGGAGCCTCCGTGCTCGTCACGAGCCCGCCGTGCACTCGTCCCAGTGTCCTCCTCGGGCGCACCGTTGCACCCGTGGGTACCGGAATGTTGCCATACGTTGGCGCAACGTTGACGTTCGGCCGAACGATGGGACGTGGAGCGCCCTCAGGCCACCACGTACTGGGACCAGAGCGGCTCCGCCCGGACGGACGTGGTGCCGAACGCGACCGACCAGCGCGGCGCCCGCGGCACGAACGACAGCTCCCAGCCGATCTCGTGCAGCAACCGGTCGGCCTTGCGGTGGTTGCAGCGCACGCAGGCGGCGACGACGTTGGTCCACTCGTGCCGGCCGCCGCGCGAGCGCGGGTGCACGTGGTCCACGGTGTCGGCCCCAGCGCCGCAGTAGGCGCACCGGTGGTTGTCCCGCTGGAGCACCGTGCGGCGCGTGGGCGGCACCGGGCGGCGGACGGGGACGTGCACGTAGCGCGTCAGGCACAGGACGACGGGCAGCGGCACCGCGACGTGCTCGGAGTGCAGCAGGCGACCGTCGGTCTCGAGCACGGTCGCCTTGCCGGTCATCACGAGCACCACGGCACGCCGCAGGCTCACGATGCACAGGGGTTCCATGCTGGCGTTGAGCAGCAGGGTGCGTGCTCCGGACGCGATCAGCCCTGGCGAGCCGACCTCGGTGGCAGTCTCACCGACGGCCTCGGTGGACAGCTTCGACGCATTCATGAGCACGGCGTTCTCCCGACCTCGGGGGTCGGACCGGCTGGCTGCCGGCCCGGCGAAGCGAAGCAACAGCGTGGTGCACGGCCAGAGTACGCGACGGCCCATCCGAGACGGGGCGACGGGCCGGTGAACGGGCGAGGCCCCGACGACAGCGATGTCGTCGGGGCCTCGTCGGTCGGGGCGGCTGGTGTCAGCCGATCCGGATGAAGACGGGAGCGCTCTGCCAGATGGCGCGGAACTGGATCGTCTTGCCCGGGCGGGGCGAGTCGATCTGGTCGTTGCCGCCGGCGTAGATCGAGATGTGTCCGGGGCTCCAGATGAGGTCACCCGGCTGGGCATCCGCCCGGGAGATGACCGTGCCGGCCGCCTTGATGCCGCTGGACGTCCGCGGGAGCGAGACACCGAGCTGCGCGTAGACGTACGACACGAAGCCCGAGCAGTCGAAGCCGCTGGGGTCCGAGCCGCCGGAGACGTAGGGCGTGCCGACGTAGCGGGCGGCGATCTCGAGGACCGCGTTGCCGGCGACGGACTGCGGCACGGCGGCCGACGGGGCGGCGGTCGTGGCGACGGCGGCGCGGGCGGTGCTGCGCGAGGCAGCGGCCTTGACCTTGACCGGCGGCGGGGGCGGCGGGGGCGTCTCGGCCGTGACGACCGGGACGTCGATGGTCCACGCGGCGTCGGCCGGGGCGGTGACGACGGGGGCCGTGTTGAGCACGGCTCGGGCCGACGCGGTCAGCGCAGCGGTGTCCACCGCGGGCAGGGCCCCGGTGTCACCCTGCGGTGCGGCGCTGGCCGGCGAGCCGAGCATCGAGACGACGAGTCCCGACGATGCGGCGACGACAGCAGTTCGGCGTCCGACGGTTCCCATCTGGCCCGAGGCGGCTGCAGCAAGCTCGGTCAGTGGCGTCGAAGGACGGCGCGCCGCACGATGGCGGGCGCGAGTAGTGCTCACGGTCACGCGTTGCCTCTCCTGATGCCTACGAGGTCAGCTGTCGGGTTCGGGTGGGAGAACACCCGGCCGTGTCCCCGATCGAGATCGGTTCTCCGGCTTCACCCCAAGGACACCGAACTTCCGGTGCCCGCAATTGGGTCCCCCGCCCCTGCCGGCGGATAGTGCGAACCTCGTGACGGCGGCAGGGTTAGGCGTTCCGCTCGAGGGCTTCCCTGGAGGAGGGTTCCGGAGAAGCAGGTCGAACGTACAGGACACCCGCAGCGATTGTCACGTTCCGGTCACGGGAATCTTCGAACGTGTTGGACGCACGTCCTGCAGGGTCGGCACCGCGTCTGGCGTGACCTGCAAAGACGCCGATCACGGGCGTGGGAGCGCGCGCATACCTCACCCGCAGGGGTCCGACGGAAGATAACGAAGGATTCGGACGTAATCCCCTCAGGGGGCTCCCAGGAGCCTCACAGGCCACTCGGAGGCGTCAGCGGGTCCCGACGAAGATGTGCCGTGCGACGTCCTCAGGCAGGTCGAGCAGAGTCTCGGAGCCGGGCGTCGAGACCGTCACGACGCCGTCGGCCCGCTCGATCGCGATCTCCTTGTGGGGCAGCACGCCGGCCTCGGACAGGCGCGACAGCAGCTCGACATCCACCTGCAGCGGCTCCGCGATGCGGGCCACGATCGCCCGCTCGACGCCGTCGGCACCCGCCGTCCCGCGGTACGTGACCAGGGAGGTGACGCCGTCGAGGAAGCTCTCCCGCGTCGTCTCCTCGCCGATCTCCCCCAGGCCCGGGATCGGGTTGCCGTAGGGGTCGAAGTGCGGGTGGTCGAGCAGGGACGCCAGACGCTTCTCGACGCGCTCGCTCATGACGTGCTCCCAGCGGCAGGCCTCCTCGTGCACGTACGGCCACTCGAGGCCGATGACGTCGGTGAGGAGCCGCTCGGCCAGCCGGTGCTTGCGCATGACGCGCACCGCCTTGCCGTGGCCCAGCTCGGTCAGCTCGAGGTGGCGGTCGCCGGTGACGACGACGAGGCCGTCCCGCTCCATGCGGGCGACGGTCTGCGAGACCGTGGGGCCGGAGTGGCCGAGCCGCTCGGCGATGCGGGCGCGCAGGGGGGTGATGCCTTCCTCGGTGAGCTCGTAGACCGTCTTGAGGTACATCTCCGTCGTGTCGATCAGGTCGCTCACTGCATGGCCTCCCGCGTCGCGTCATCGTCGCGCGGCACCCACCCACCGGCAGGCCGGCCGCGCTGGTGCACAGATTAGTTGGTCGAGCCGACGGCCGTGGGCCGCGACCGCCTATCCTCGGGCACGTGCCCGACGCCCACGACATCACGATCCCCGCGCACCTCCTGCCCACGGACGGCCGGTTCGGCTCCGGGCCGTCCAAGATCCGGCGGGCGCAGGTGGACGCGCTGGCGGGCCCGGCGGCGTCGCTTCTCGGCACGTCCCACCGGCAGGCACCCGTCCGTGCGCTCGTCGGCCGCGTCCGCGCGGGGCTGGCGGCCCTGCTCGAGCTGCCCGACGGCTACGAGATCGTGCTGGGCAACGGCGGCTCGACCCTGTTCTGGGACGTCGCGACCCTGTGCCTGATCGAGGACCGGGCGGCGTTCGGCACCTTCGGCGAGTTCGGGGCCAAGTTCGCGTCGGCCGCGACCCGTGCCCCGTTCGTCGGCGAGCCCGTCCTCAGCAGCGCGGCGCCCGGCGGGGTGGCGGTGCCGGCGTTCGCCGACGGCGTCGACACGTACGCGTGGCCGCAGAACGAGACCTCGACCGGCGTCGTCGCGCCCGTGCGCCGCGTGGCCGGCTCGCGCGAGCAGGGCGCGCTCGTCGTCATCGACGGCACGTCCGCGGCGGGCGGGCTCGCCGTCGACGTCGCGCAGACCGACGTCTACTACTTCGCGCCGCAGAAGTCGTTCGCCTCCGACGGCGGGCTCTGGCTGGCCGCCGCCTCCCCCGCGGCGATCGAGCGCGCCGCCTCCCTCGAGGCGAGCGGCCGATGGATCCCCGAGTCCCTGTCGTTCACCGCGGCGGTCACCAACTCGCGCCTCGACCAGACGCTCAACACGCCGGCCATCGCGACGCTCGTGCTCCTGGCCGAGCAGCTCGACTGGATCCTCGGCAACGGCGGTATGGCCTGGGCCGCGCAGCGCACCGCGACGTCGGCCGCGCACCTGTACAGCTGGGCGGAGTCGCGCGACTGGGCCACGCCCTTCGTCACCGACCCCGCGCTGCGCTCGAGCGTCGTCGGCACCATCGACCTCGACGCCGAGATCGAGGCTGCCACGGTCGCACGTGTCCTGCGGGCCCACGGCGTGGTCGACGTCGAGCCCTACCGCAAGCTTGGCCGCAACCAGCTGCGGGTCGCCATGTACCCGGCGGTGGAGCCGGACGACGTGCTGGCCCTCACGGCGTGCGTCGACGCGGTCGTGGACCAGCTGGGCTGAGCCCGGACAGACGGACGCCCGCCCCCCGTGGTCAGCACGGGGGGCGGGCGCCTGTCGCCGGAGTATCCGCTCAGTAGGACGTGCGGCGGCGGCGGGCGATCGCCACCATCGCGACGACCAGAGCACCGACGACAACGAGTCCGGCACCCAGCATGACCAGCGGGCCGGCGTCAGTCCCGGTGGCCGAGAGAACGGCGGTCTGCGGGTTGTCCGCGAGAACCTCGCTCTCGTCGCCCGGCGGGTTGGTGTTGCAGCTCGGCGTCGACGGCGGGTACGCCACCGTCATGGTCGCCTCGGGGTTGACCTGGAAGAGCACGTTCACGTTCGGGCGGACCCAGTCGAACTGGTCGCCCTCGACCCACGTGCCGTCGGACAGCTGGGTCCAGCCCGGCCAGTCGATGCCCTTGCCATCGGGGCCCTCGACCGCACCCGGCCAGTTGACCGTGCCCTCGAGCGGCAGGTCGGCGTACACGACGTCGTCACCGCCCGGGTTGATCCAGGTGATGGTCACCTTGTCGTTCGGGCTGCCGACGGCGATGACCTTGTAGCGGAGCTTCGGGACGTCGTTGTCGCAGACCGGCGTGAGGATCTTGACGTCGAGCTCGCAGACCTGGTGCACGCCGTAGCTGTCGAGCGGCTGCAGGCAGCCGAAGACCTGCGCGGACGGGCTGACCGAAGGGCTCGGCTCGGCTGCTGCGTTCGACGGCAGGGCGCCCCCGAGGCCCACGAGGACCGCGATGAGCGCGACGAGCGCGCCGCGGATGATTCTGGCCATGATGGGATCGCCCCCGTCTAGGAATCGGACATTTCGGATTCATTGTGGACTGCGGGGAGCGGAATCCGAGCCGTCTCAACGGGTGATTTAGTCCGTTCTGTCCGATTCACCCGATGGTGCGGGTGTCAGCACCCGGCGGTGACGAAGCCGGGGCTGGTGAGGGTCGGCGTGGTCCAGACCGACACCTCGCCGTCCCGCACGGGGACCGTCACGCGGTACGTCTCGTGGGCGCCAGGCGTGAGCATCGAGGTCACCACCTGCACGTCGCGGCCGGCCACGCTGGCGGTCGTCCCGGACACGAATCCGTCGTCCCGGCCGAGGGCCTGCAGGGCCGCTCCCACGGGGGCGTACACCGTGATGTTGGTGGCCAGGTTGCCCGCCACGATGCCCCCGTTGACGGTCCCGGTGACGTAGGAGGGCAGCGCGGCGACGTCGGCCGGCGGCTGGTAGTCGAGGTCGAGGCGGACCGTCGCGGTCGGGTTCGCGCCCGTGCACTGCAGGTCCTCGACCGTCACCTTCGTCTTGAGGTAATAGTCGAGCTTGCCGGTGGTCCCGTCGTTGAGGAACACCCCGGTGGCGTCGCCGAAGCTCCCGGTGAGGAACGCGGCGCCGACGGTGGTCTCAGCCAGCGTCTCCTGCTCCTTCGGGTCCGCCGACCAGATGCGGATGCGGCCCTCGGTGCCGGCCCGGGCCAGCGCGGTGAGCAGGCCGTGCGGGTCGCCCTGACCCGCGCCGACCGCCCGGAAGATGGAGGCCGCGACGCCGGCGTAGAACCCGTCGGCGTCGGCGGGGTCGTCGTACTTGCGGTACGAGTCGCGCAGCAGCACCTGCAGCACGTCGGAGGCGTCGATCTTGGTGCCGCCGGGCTCGGTCACGGGGCCGGTCGCCTTGAGGACGTACCGGGCGCCGACGGGGTCGGCCGCGATCACGCCGTCCACCTTCTGGCCCATGTCCCGTTCCCAGCGGGCCGCGAGCAGCTGCGCGCTGCGCGGGAAGTCGGGGGTGATCACCGCGTCCTGCACCCACCGGCCCAGCCGGTCGGTGTCGACGGCGAGCTCCTCGGCCGTCAGCGGCAGGATCGGGGTGTCGATGCCCTGCAGGTCGATGGTCGAGCGCTGGTCGGTCAGCGTGACGGCGCCGTCCTCGGCGTGCAGCACCGCGAACGCGCCGACGATGCCGCCGGCGCTCCGCAGCTCCGCCGAGTTGAGCGAGACCAGGAGGTAGGTGCGGGGGCCGTCCGCGCCGAGCATCGGCGGGAGCAGCGTGGCCACCTGCGCGCCGGCGTCGAGAGCGCCCGTCACCTCGCCGAGCCCGTCCTTCAGCTCCCCGATCGGACCGGCGAGCGGACCCGCCAGCTGGTCGACGTCGATCTCCGCCACGGCCGCCTGGGCCGTGTGCGCGCTGTTCGCCGCGGCGATGACCGACGGGCCGGCGGCGGCGAAGGGCGCCAGGTCGATGCGGCCGTCGGCGGCCCGCACGTTCGGGGCCGCGAGCACCTCGTTCAGCTTGACCACCGCGGGCAGCGCGTCGCGCGTGACGTCGTCGAGCGACACCGAGACCACGCGGATCGCGGTGAGGTTCGGGCCGAGACCGGGGACGATCTCGGCGACCCGCCAGACCGGGTCGCTGGTCGCGCGGCGCGCGGTCGCCAGGTCCTCCTGCACCTGCGGGAGCTTCGCCTCGATCTGCGTGGTGTTGCCCGCGTCCAGCTGCGTCTTGAGGTCGGTGAACACGCTCTTCGCCGACATCAACGACTCCTCCGCCTGCAGGCCGCGGTAGACCAGCCAGCAGGCGGCGACGAAGAGGACCGCCAGGACGATGAGGATGCCGCCGACGATCCGCTTCGCGGTGCGGTGCGACCGGCGAACGGGCCGCGCCTCGGGCTCGAGGTCGGCGCCGTCGTCGTCGTGGCTCGCGTGAGGCGTCGCCGGTTCGTCGATGGTCGCGCTCACCCGGCGATCGTGACATGTCGGACATAGCGCCCGACATGGTTGTGGGCGCTATTCACCCTCATGCAGCGGTCTGGCGGTCCGCGGCTTCCTGGGCTCCGAGGCGGGCGGCGGTCTCGACGCGGCGGTCGGGCAGCGTCGGGAAGACGACCTCGAGGTGGGGCCGCGAGCGCACGTGGTAGCGCACGGTGACGTCCCACTTCTTCCAGGCCCAGAGGGCTGCGCCGGTCGCGACGAGCAACGCGCTGATCGACCCGATGCCGATCGCCCAGCGGGGGCCGTAGGTCTGACCGATCCAGCCGACGATGGGCGAGCCGATGGGCGTCGCGCCCAGGAACACCATCATGTACAGGGCCATCACGCGCCCACGTACCGCGGGGTCGGTGCTCATCTGGATGGTCGCGTTCGCCGCGGTCATCATGGTCAGCGACGCCAGCCCGACGGGGATGCAGGCGATCGCGAACGACACGTAGGTGGGCATGAGCGCCATGACGCCCGTGGCGATGCCGAACCCGAACGCCGCCCCGATGACGAGGCGGACGCGCGGCCGCTCACGCCGCGCGGCCAGCAGGGCGCCGGTCAGCGAGCCGATGGCCAGCACCGACCCGAGGATCCCGTACTCCCCCGCGCCGCGCCCGAACTCGGTGCGCGCCATCATCGCGCTGGTCAGCTGGAAGTTGAGGCCGAACGTGGAGACGACGCCGACGACCACCATGATCACGAGGATGTCGCTGCGCCCGCGGACGTAGGCGATGCCCTCGCGCAGCTGGCCCTTCGCGCGCGTCGTCGTCGGCATGGGGCTGAGCTCGGACCTGCGCATGCGGGTCAGCGAGAAGATCGTCGCGCCGAACGTCACCGCGTTGATGATGAACACCCAGCCGGTGCCGACGGCCGCGATGAGCAGCCCCGCCACACCCGGGCCGATCAGGCGCGCGGCGTTGAAGCTCGCGCTGTTGAGGCCGACGGCGTTCGACAGCTTGGCGGCGGGCACCAGCTCCGCGACGAACGTCTGGCGCACCGGCCCGTCGATCGCGGTCACGCAGCCGAGCGCCAGCGCGAACAGGTACACCTGCCACAGCTGCGCGTGCCCGGACAGGACGAGGACGCCGAGCCCGCCGGCGAGGATCCCCTGCCCCACCTGCGTGGCCATCAGCAGCTTGCGGCGGTCCACACGGTCCGCGAGCAACCCGGCGTACGGCGAGAGCAGGAGCACCGGCGCGAACTGCAGCGCCGTGGTGATCCCGACGGCGACGCCGGACTCGTCGGTCAGCTCGGTCAGGACCAGCCAGTCCTGCGCCACCCGCTGCATCCAGGTACCGACGTTCGCCACGAGCGCCCCAGCGAACCAGAGCCGGTAGTTCCGGAACTTCAGCGAGGAGAACGTGGGACTCATGAACTGGCGATCCTCCGCAGGAGCTCGGCGGCGTGGACGAGCTGCGTGCGCTCGTCCGGGGTGAGGATGGCCAGGCGGCCGGCCAGCCACGCGTCGCGGCGCCGGCGGGTCTCCTGGACCTCCGCGATGCCCGCGTCCGTGAGGCTGACGACGACCTGCCGTCCGTCTGTCGGGTGCTCCGACTTGGCGACGAGGCCCAGGTCCACCAGCGAGCTGACCGTGCGGGTCATGCTCGGCGGCTGGATCCGCTCGCGCTCGGCCAGCTGGCCGGGGGTCATCGGGCCCTGCTTGATGAGCCAGACGAGGACCGTGTACTGCGGGTCCGTCAGTCCGGCCGCGCCCCGCTCCGCGCGGATGCGGCGGGAGGCCTGGCCGATGGCAAGGCGGAGCTCACCGGCGAGGTCTCGGGCAGAGGGCATGTTGTTACTCTAGATCATTACCTTGCGTAATGAAAGTTTCGCTCGCGTACCCTGGCGCCATGGGAGCTCGGAAGCGGCTGGTGGTGGCGCTGCTCGTCGCCGCGGCGCTGGCGGCCGCCGTGCTCGTGCTCAACCCGTGGTCCCTGCAGGACAGCCTGATCGGGCAGGGCGCTCGAGCCCTGGGCACGGTGACCGACCACCTCCTGCCGCCCTCCCTCGACCTGCACGCCGCGGAGATGGCCGGGAACATCGCGCTCTTCGTGCCGCTCGGCTTCCTCGGCGCGCTGCTGGTCCCGCGGAGACGCTGGTGGACGGTGGTGCTGGTCCTCGTCGCCGTGTCCGTCGGCATCGAGACGGTCCAGGCGCTGGGGCTGCCGTACCGGACCGCGTCGGTCCGCGACGTCCTGAACAACTCGCTTGGCGCGAGCATCGGCGTCGCGCTCGCGGTCCTGCTCACGCGGCGAACGGCCGTCGCGTGGGACTGAGCCGGCGGTCGCGCCGGATCACGGTCGCGCTGCTCGTCGCCTATCTGGCGCTCGTCGCGCGCGTGACCCTCTGGCCGGAACCCGGACCCGACCGGACCTTCGACGTCGTCCGGGCCGTGATCGGCTGGCTCGACTCGCACGGGATCGCCGTGACCTACCTCGGGGTGGAGTTCGCCGCGAACATCGCGATGTTCGTACCCTTCGGCATTCTCGTCGGCCTGCTGGTCCCCCGTCGGCGCGCCTGGCTCGTCATCGTCCTCGGCGCAGCGACGTCGGTCGCGATCGAGCTGGCCCAGCTCGCGTTCCTGCCCACACGCGTGGCCGACGTCCGTGACGTCGTCGCCAACACCCTGGGCGCGGCCGCCGGGCTCGCGCTCCTCCTGCTCGTCACGAGATCACGCAGGCCGGCGCCGCTCACCGAGCCGGTCCCGACCCCCGTGCCCTAGCTACGGCCCGAGGAACACCTGCGAGCAGAGCATCTCGCCGTCGTCGAGCAGGCAGCCGATCCCGACCTGGTCGAGGTCGGGGTCCAGCAGGTTGGCGCGGTGCCCGGGCGAGTCGAGCCAGGCCTGCACCACGTCGTGCGGCGTCGCGGCGGCTCGTGCGAGGTTCTCGGCGGCGGTCGTCGACGGCGGGCACGCCTCGATCACCGGCGTCATGCTGGCGTGCTCCAGCTCCTTGCCGCCGGCGAGTGCCACCGCTCGGTCGTCGGCCTGGGCCGCGGCGCAGTCGGAGACCGTGAGAGCCGGCAGGTCCTCGTCGGCACGCGCGTCGTTGGTCTCGGCCACGAGCTGCGCGGCGTACTCCTCCGGGTCGGCACCGTCCGCCGACCACGGCTGACGCGACGGTCCGTCCGGCCGCAGGAGCAGGAGCACGGCGGCCACCGCGAGCACCGCTCCGACGGCAACGAGCACCCAGCCGACGGTCCCCCGACGGGCCACCGTCAGGGACGGCCCAGCGCGCGGTACGTCCAGCCCGCCGCCCGCCACACCGCAGGCTCGAGCACGTTGCGGCCGTCGAGGATCCGCTTGTGGGCGACCACCTTGGCCAGCGCGTCGGGGTCGATCTCTCGGTACTCGGCCCATTCCGTGGAGAGCAGGACCACGTCGGCGTCCTTGGCCGCCTCGAGCGCGGTGGCGGCGAAGTGCAGGTCGGGCCACTTCGCGGCGGCGTTCGCGACCGCCTGCGGGTCGGTGACCGTGACGTGCGCGCCCTGCAGCTGCATCTGGGCCGCGACGGAGAGGGCCGGCGAGTCGCGGACGTCGTCGGAGTCGGGCTTGAACGCCGCGCCGAGCACCGCGACCCGCTTGCCGACGATCGAGCCCTCGCACACCTCGCGCGCCAGGTCGACCATGCGGACGCGGCGACGCATGTTGATGGAGTCGACCTCCCGCAGGAAGGACAGCGCGTCGCTCACCCCCAGCTCGCCGGCGCGGGCCATGAACGCCCGGATGTCCTTGGGCAGGCATCCTCCACCGAAGCCGAGACCCGCATTGAGGAAGCGGCGACCGATGCGCGCGTCGTACCCGATCGCGTCCGCCAGGCGTGTGACGTCGGCGCCTGTCGCCTCGCAGAGCTCGGCCATCGCGTTGATGAACGAGATCTTCGTCGCCAGGAACGAGTTGGCCGCCACCTTCACCAGCTGGGCGGTGGCGTAGTCGGTCGTGACGAGCGGCGTGTGCTCGCTCAGAGGAGTCGCGTAGACCTCGTCGAGCACAGCCTTGGCCTTCGTCCCCTCCGCCGTCGGCTCGCCGTCGGCGTCCGTCGGCAGCCCGTAGACGAGTCGGTCCGGGTGCAGCGTGTCCTTCACCGCAAAGCCCTCGCGCAGGAACTCCGGGTTCCAGACGAGGATCGCGCCCGAGCCCTTCAACGCGTCCGCGATGGCCTCAGCCGTGCCCACCGGCACCGTCGACTTGCCGGCCACCACGTCACCGTCACGCAGGTGCGGGAGCAACGACTCGACCGCCGAGTTCACATAAGTGAGGTCGGCGCGGAACTCGCCGTGCACCTGCGGGGTGCCGACGCAGATGAAGTGCACGTCGCTACCCGCCGCGTCAGCCATGTCCGTGCTGAATGACAACCGCCCCGTCGCGCCCGCCTCCGTCAGCAGCTCAGGGAGTCCCGGCTCGTAGAACGGTGCCCGACCCGCGCGGAGCGCTTCGATCTTCTTCGCGTCGACGTCGATGCCGATGACGTCGTGGCCCAGCTGGGCCATGCTCGCGGCGTGGACGGCTCCGAGGTAGCCGCAACCGATGACAGAGAGGCGCACTTATCCGGCTCCTAGCGGTGTCTGGGAACCGCCGACTCTATCGGTCATCGAGGGGCTCCAGCCTGGGTCATTGCGGGTGATCTGGGCGATGCGGGTGACAAGCCCGTCAGCGCCGAGCGCCTGCGAGAAGTCGTCGTTCGGAGACGAGCGACGTCCGCCGCGGGGGCGCCGCGGCGTCGGCGACCTGTCGGTGCGCGCCACCGACGAACACGGCACCGAGCAGCACTCCGAACAGGAGCAGGGATCGCTCGTCGCCGTAGAAGTCGACCGCGTCCCCCATCCCGTGCAGAAAGACCCACAGCAGGGAGCCGCACAGCGCGACAGACCCCCAGCGGCTCCACGTCGCGCGGGCGAGCATCCCGACGCACTCGGCAACCACAACGAGCCAGAAGACCGCGAGCAAGGTCAGGCTGAGCAGCCCGCCGTTCGCCCAATAGACGATGAATGTGTTGTGCGGCGGAAGCCGCGAAGCAAGCTGGTCACCGATCCGGCTGGCGAAGGCTTCGGTCCATCCACCGAATCCGAGGCCGAGAACCGGAGATGCGCCGAAAAGCTCGCGCGCTACCGACCAGATGAGCGTCCGGCTCCCGATCGACTCCGTGGAGTCGGAGCGGAACGCTGACGGCAGCAGTTCGAGCATCCGCGTGACCGCCATGTAGAGCGGGAACGCCATCAACCCGAGAACCGCCACGCCGGCGAACTGGTATCGCGCTGACAGGCGCTGCAGGACGAAGGCGACGGCCGCGACGGCCACGAGGAGCACAACTCCAGTCTTCGATCCGGTGAAAGGGACCGCGATGAACGCGACGACGGCTGCGACGGCATGCAGCCTGCGGCGCCACACGACGAAGGCCCAGACGAAGGCCCAGGCGGCCGCGCCAAGAAACATCGAAGCCGTGTTGGCGTTGAGCCACAGCCCGCCCGCCTTGTCGAGCGACATCGCGTTGTCGCGATACTGACCGAAGAAGCCCTCCAAGCGTTGGCCGCCGATAAGGAGAACGGCAAGGGGTGAGCGGTAGAAGTGGTCTTCAATCGTCGGCTGGACACGGAAGATCACGACGAGCGCCGACTCGACGAGGACCCAGCCTGCGACGATCGACATCACGGTCGACAAGCCCCGCGGGCTCTCGACCTGGACCGCTCGCGCGTAAGCGCTCACGATGGCGACGCACAGGATGCTCACCATCGCGAACAGGGCTGCTTGTGGTTGCGGGGACCAGAACGCCGCTACTCCGCATGCGAGCACGAGGCATGCGAGCACGCGCTCGACCGGCGTCAACCGTCTCCTCATGTCGACCAGCGCGGCGACGCCGATCAGTACGACCCAGATCTTGAAAGCGCTCAGCGATTGCGGCAGCCCTGGCAGGTACACCTGCGGGACCGCTAGGAGCGCCGCGATCGCCAGGCGGAGGCGAATCGAGGACGTCATGACAAGGACACCCATGGGTAGGGCCACCACGGCGAGAACCAGGAAGGTCATGATGTTGCCGCCTCAGTCGCGCGCCCGGTCATCTCAAGCCCTTCGCGACGAAGAGGTCGACCATCTTGGCCGCCTGGGCGTGGACGTCGAAGTTCGCCTCCACGTGGCTGCGGGCGGCCTCGCCGAGCGACTGTGCGAGCGGATCGGACTGGAGCAGCTCTACCAGCGCTCCCGAGAGTTCCGGCACCGAGCGCTCGCTCACCAGACGCCCGGTCACCCCGTCGAGGACTCCGTCGACGATTCCGCCGTGTCGGGTCGCCACCGTCGGCCGGCCCAACGCCCCCGCCTCGAGCAAGACCTGCCCGAGCCCCTCGGCGTCGCCGGATCGCGCCTCGACGCTCGGCAGGCAGAGCACGCGCGCAGCCTCAATCTCATCGAGGACCACGGCATGGGGCTGCATCCCCGCGAACGTGACCGAGCTCGCTAGGCCCAGGTCGTTGACGAGATCCTCGAGCTCCGCGCGGAGCGGCCCGTCGCCGATGATCCGCAGCCGAGCATCCGGAACGGCAGCCACCACGTCGACCATCGCGCGGATGAGGTAGCTCGTGCCCTTCTTCTCGACCAGGCGCGCCACGTGCACGACGACGGGCGCTGCCGGAACCGGGCTCGGGCTCAGCGCGCGGGTGTCGACGCCGATCCCGATGACATGCGTTGAACGTTCGGGAGCACCAAGTGCGATCGCCTGGCTGCGGATGTGCTCCGACACACAGACCAGTTCGCTGCCGGACCGGAGGAACCGCGATCGCATCGCGGCGTACCGAAGCCACGCAGGCCTTCCCGAGCGCGCGAGTGCACCGGAACTCATCGTCACGTCGAAGCCGTGAAGGGTCGTGACGTGCGGTAGGCCCAGGCGACGCGCGGCTTCGAGGGAGTACATCCCCTCGACGCCGAAGTGCGCATGGACAAGGCCGACGTCCAAGTCGCGAAGGGTCGCTGCGAGGGGGCGCCAGTCACGAAAGAGCGTGTGCCGCACGCGGGCATCGCGGCGACCGTCGCCTAGAAGATGAACTTCCGGGTCGGACGGCGTCGACCCTGTCGAGTCCCGACCGACGAGCACGAAAGGGATACCGAGGGCGCTTGCCTGGTCGCGGATGAAAACCTCGGACGGCAACATGTGAGAGTGCCGGAATACCGCCACTGCGCGAGTCCGGCTCATCGGGCATCACTTCCAACCGATGCAAGTTCTTGCGCCCGGCGCGACTGTTTGAAGCTGTGCATGCCGTCGTGCAAAACGGCACGCGTCGACCGCGAGGTCGCGGCATTGATGCCGAACACCACCAGCACCGTCACGACACCGGCGAACCACGGAACACCAAGCCCGACGCTCAAGTAGCCCGCAGCGATCGTCGGGAGCCAGCGGCCGAGGACCCTCAGGGTCGGACGGCCCAACCCGAGCGCACGCGCGAGGCCGAACGTCAGGACGAGGCCGTACGCGGAGACGCCGAGACCGATTGCGACACCCCCGACGATCGGGACGCCGAGACCCTGTACCAGCGCTTGCGCGACGATGGCCACGAGGCTCCACACCAGCACTGGTCGGGTGTCGCCCCTGCCGGTGACTGCCCTCGCCATCGTGTAGCTGAGCACCTGGAGGACTAGCCCTGCGGAGAGCCCCGCAAGAACGTCCGAGGTCAGCGAGGCAGCGTTCCCGCCGAACCGGCCACGCGTGTAGAGCAGGTCGACGACCGGGCGAGCGGCAAGCATCAAGACCATCGAGACGGGGATCACGCTCAGGCAGACAAATTCGGTCATCCGCGTCAGGATGCGATGCGACTCGGTGTCGCGGACCTTCGGAAGCTGGGTCAGACCAAGGATCCCTAGCGGCACCGCGATGGTGGACATGACCGAGTCCGAAATTGTGCGCGCGTAGTCGATCGACGCGACGAGCCCGTCGGTGCCGTAGGACGCGAAGACCCTCTCCAACACGATCGAGGCCTGCAGTGCGACGGACAGGATGATCAGCGGGACGATCCCGCGCACACCCTCCAGCACCATCCGCCCCCCATCCAGGAAAGCCGATCCTCCTGTGAAGGTGAGGCGATTGCGCAGCAGAAAGAGACCGCGCGCGGCGTAGAGCACCCACGCACCGAGGAAGCCCCAGGCGAGCCAGCTCACGGAGCCCAGCCACACGGCCAGCACCGTGCCGACGAGCAGACCTGCGCTCTGCACCATCGGCCGGATCGCGTTCTGCGCGTAGGAGCCCCCTGCCGACAATGCATACGACGTGATCGTCGAGATCCCGTAGAGCGGGATCACCCAGGCCAAGATGGCGAGCAGTCCGCTCGCTCCGGCCCGGATGCCCGGCGCCGCACCGGGGACGATGATTCCAACGAGTTCGGACCGCGTCAGGAAGACGGTGACCGAGACCAGGCCGAGCACGCTCGTTACCCACAGCAGGTATGCCACGAGCAGCGAGTTTGCGCGCCGGGCGTCAGACGCCGACAGCTTCGCGTAGTTCGGGGCGAACGCGGCAGAGATCAGATCGCCTGAGACCAAGTTCGCGGGCACGACGGACGCGGTCTGTGCGACGCGGAATCCGGTGGCGGTCGCGCCCGTGCCGAACGCCGCCGCGAACACGACCTCCCGCAGCAGCGCCACGATCTTGCCGATGACCCCGCCCGCTGCGAGGACCAGGAATCCCCGCCTCATGCGGCCACCCGGACCTGGCGCCCGGCGCTGATCTTCTGGGCGATGTGCAGGTAGCTCGTGGTAGTGCTCTCCCAGCTCATCCCTGCGACCGAGTGACGGATCTTGACCTGGTCCTGCGCCTGGAGAGCGTCCGTGATCGCCTTGGCGATGTCCTCCGGATCGTGGGACGTGACCTCGCCGTTCGTCCCACTGACGATGAGCTGGTGCGCGGGGCACTGCGGTGTCAGGACGACGGGGACGCCGGCCGCCAACGCCTCCAGTGCGACGAGCGGCATCGTCTCGTAGTGGCTGGGCAGGCAGAAGACGTCCGCGACACCGAGCAGCGGCCGAATGTCGTCCACACGCCCTAGAAAGATGATGCGCGATGCCGCGCCGACGCGTTCAGCGATCTGCAGGAACGGCGCGCGGTCCTCCGCGGCTCCGCCCGCCACGACGAGGACGGAATCGGCAGGGAGGTGCTCGAGAGCCGCGATGAGCTCTCGAAGACCCTTCCGCCCGAACTCGTGGCCCACGAAGAGGAGGACGTTGCCTGCACCGGAGAGCCGGTGTGCGAGCTTGGCGTCTATCGGCTCGGGAGCGGCCGCGTAGCGGACGAGATCGACGCCGTTCGCAGCGACCGACACGCGGGCAGAGTCACCGGCGAGCGCGACCACGTCCGGCAGGGAGGCCGCAGAGACTGCCACCAGGTGCTTGCCCCAGCGGCTCTGCGCCAGGACCCGCTCCTTGATGAGGCGCATCACGCGGACGGGGTGCATGTACGCACGAACCAGGCGCACCGGCGACAGGTGCCGCTCGGCCAGCTCCGCGCTGAAGACGTTGTGCATGACGAGGGCCTGGCCAACCAAAGACTCGCAATTGTGGTTGAAGACCACGTAGCCGCGCAGCCGGTACGGCAGTGTGACCAGCGAGGCGACGATCGTGAACCAAGCGATCTGGATCGTGTGGCGCAAGTGCCACACCAGTCGGTGTCCCGGCTGCCAGGCGAGGAGTGCCCCACCCCCGGGAACGCTCTTGACCGTGACGCCCGGCGCGGGCTCGAAGTTGGTCGAGTCAGTGATAAGGACGACCTCGATACCGCGAGCCGCGGTGTGCGCAGTGACTTGGCGGACGACCTCGCCACCACCCGTTCCGACGATGTCTCGCGCCACGTGGACAATTCGCAGACGCGTCATGAGCCAACCTCGACACGCTCGTGCAGCGCGGCACGCGCTGTCCGGCGGATCTCCCCGCCGCGGAGCGCCCAGCTGTTGCCCTGCGCGGTCTGCAGCCGACGCAACTGCACCGCGTCGGTCGGCTCGGCGCTGTTGGCCAGCACGGCCGCCACGAACTCGTCGTGGCCGCCCCGCACGAGCACGTCGTCGCCGACCGGGTTGACGGCGGGGATCGGGGTCGAGACGACGCACATGCCGGCGGCCAGGTACTCGAAGGTCTTCAACGGGCTGACGCCTCGCGTGTAGGCGTTGTCGAGGTACGGGACCAAGCCGACGCTCGCGGTCGCGCAGAGGTTTGCCAGCTCCTGGACCTGCAGCATCCCGTGGTAGGTCGCACCGGCGCCGACAACGGCGTCAAGCTCAGCACGGGCGTTCCCGCCGCCCTCCGAGACAGGCCCGGCGAGGTGCAGGTCCAGGCCCGCGTCGACGAGCTGACGGAGCAGCGGGAAGTCGACCTTGGTCGTGCTGAGGTTGCCTGCGAAGACGGCTCGTCCAGCGCGGGGGGTCGCGCGTACACCGGGGCGCGTCCAGTCGAAGACGCCCACGTCGGCGACGTTGGGCCACGAGAGCGGCTCGTCGAACCCCTGGGCGCGCAGGTGGTCGACGACGACGGAGCCCGTGCCAGCCGCAACCGCACCGGCCGCGGCCAGGCGCCGCTCACCCGAGAGGACGACCGCGGGCGGGATCCCGGGAACCTCGTGCAGAAGATCGACGCAGTGGTAGACCACGCCGTCCGCGAACGCTTCAAGTCCGTACGTCTCGGGCGAGTACGTCCAGAGAAGCTTCGGACCGTCGTGGTCGAGCCAGCTGGCGACGAGCCTCCGCAGGGAGCGCTGGTTGAACCGGCGGGCGACGGTCGCGGAATGCAGCGGCACGACGAGCGGCGTCAGCACCTGCATCCCGTCGGGACGCGGACGCGCGACCGCAGCCCCGGACGTCCGGCGGGTCAGCTTCGCTCCGAGCCGACGCAAGATCCGCACGCCGTCACGCCGTGACAGTTCGACGCGGCGTAGACCCATCGACTCGACGAACGTCACCGAGTACTCCTCGGCGAGCGCGCGAGTGGCGTAGTGCTGGTTGGTCGCGATCGCCTGGTCCCAGTCGGCGGTGCCCAGCACGAGGACGGCAGGCGCCACGCGGTCGGTCGTCATGCGGCAACCTCTCGCAACGTCGTCGCGCGGCCGAGGTCGATGACCTCGCCGTCGAGCCAGCGCCCCAGCTCGGAGTCGAACCGCTCCGTCGAGAACCGGCGCGAGTGCTCGGCGACGAGCGCTCGGTCCAGGCTCGCGGCCTCCGACACGGCGCGTGCGAGCTCGTTCCGTGAGAACGACTCGACGACCGCTCCGCCGAGCGGCGCAGCCACGCTCTCGGGTGCGCCGCCGAGCGCGTTGACAACGACGGGCGTTCCGCAGGCCATGGCCTCGACGGGGATGATCCCGAAGTCCTCGACCGCCGGGAAGACGAAGGCGACGGCGCGCTGCAGCAGCGCGTAGAGCAGCTCGTCGGACGGCCGGTGGACGAACAGGACGGGCACCGTTGACGCGGAAGCGCGCGCACGAAGGCGGTCCTCTTCGGGACCGGAGCCGGCAATGACGACAGGCAGGCCGGCGGCCTCGCCGGCGTCGATGACCAGGTCGAGCCGCTTGTACGAGACGAAGCGCGAGGCGCCCATCAGGTACGAGGCCGGCAGTGTCTCGAGCACCGCGAGGTCGTCGGGCCTGAGCTGATCGCGCCAGTCCGCCACGCCCTGGATGCGTTCGACGTCGACGGGTGGGTAGATGACGTCGGCATCGCGACCCCATGAGGTCCGGATGCGATCGCGCACGTAGCGGCTGTTGGCGGCGATCGAACTGGGCTCGCTCGCCCGACGGCGGTCGATCCCGCGCAGCAGGGGTGACACTGCCTTCACCGCGACGCCCGAGCCGCGCACGTCGAGCTCAGGAGCCCAGAGGTAACGCGCGGGAGTGTGGACGTAGACGAACTTTTGGGCGTCGACTGCCCGCCGTAGCGGCCGGGCGTGGTGCGCGAAGGCGTGCGAGCTCACGACGATGCGGTCAACGTCGCCGACGTCCAGCGTCCGCCATGCGGCGAGGGATGCAGGGATCGACAGGGCCTTGCGGCCTCGAAGCGGCGTCTTGGCTACCCAGGACTCGGCCACGGTGCGACCGGGGTACCGGGCCGGGTCGTCGTCCCAGAGGCAGACCACCTGAGCGTCGGGGAGGACACCGACCATCCGGTCCAGGACCTTCTCTGAACCGCCGGTCGGCGAGATCCACTCGTGCACGATCAGGTCACGCATCGGGCTGCTTTCCTGCTGAGGGAGCGTGAAGTCACGCGGATCGGGCCTCACGGATCAGTACGCCCCGTCGCCGCGGACGATGACCTTGCCGGTGCGGGCGAGGATCATGAGGTCGCCGACGAGAGTCCAGTTCTCGACGTAGCTGACGTCGAGGCGGATGCCGTCTTCGGGGGCGAGTCCAGACCGCCCGGAGACCTGCCACAGTCCGGTGAGGCCGGGCTTGACCAGGAGCCGGCGGTGCGCGGCCCGGTCGTACTGCGCGACCTCCGCGTCGATCTGGGGGCGCGGGCCGACGAGGCTCATGTCGCCGAGCAGGACGTTGAACAGCTGGGGCAGCTCGTCGAGAGACGTGCGTCGCAGCACACGCCCGACGGACGTGACGCGCGGGTCGTTCTTCGGCTTGTAGAACATGCCGACGCCGTCGATGCCCTGGTCGGCGAGGACCTCGGCCAGCCGCATGTCGGCACCGATGACCATGGTCCGGAACTTGAAGATCCGGAACCGCTTACCGTCCTTGCCGATGCGCTCCTGGCGGTACAGGACCGGCCCGGGGCTGTTGACGCGCACGAGGATCGCGACGACGGCGAGCACCGGGAGGATGAACAACGTGATGACGGCGGCGAGAGCCCAGTCGAACAGCGACTTGGCGATGTACTTGCCGCCGGTGAAGCGGGCCTCGTCGACATACATCAGCGGGAGTCCGCTCACAGGCTGCATCAGGACGCGCGGACCGGCGACGTCGACCAGCGCCAACGTGAGCGCGAGGTCGATGCCCTTGCCCTCGAGGTCCCACCCGAGCCGGCGGACGGTGTCGGACGTGATCGCGTCCGAGCCGGTGACGGCGACGGCGGACGCACCGACCTCGGCTGCCAGGTCGGCGGCGTCGTCCATCGAGCCGAGGACGGGCACCCCGCCGATCAGCTCGCCGGGCACGATCTCGCCGGCAGGTACGCACACGCCGAGCACCGAGTAACCGGCACGAGGCTTCTTGTTCAGCTCGCCGATGAGGCGCGCGGCCTTGTCCCGGTGGCCGATGACGACGATCCCCGACTTGTACGCCCCGTGCTCACGCTGCGCGTGCAACCAGCGACGCCAGTAGGCGCGACCGGCGAGCAGGAGCCCGAGACCGAGCGGGGCGGCGAAGCCCAGGTAGCCGCGCCCGATCTCCATCCGCAGCAGGTAGGCCACCACGGCGACGGCGGCGAACAGTCGCCACGTCACGTCGAAGACGCGGGCGAACTCCGTCGCGCCGCTGCCCAGCACCCGACGGTCGCGTGTCCGACCGAGGGCCAGCGCGCTCAGCCATGCGGCGGCGAGTGCGGCGGAGACCGAGAGGTACGAGGGCGAGAACGAACCGGACACTGTCGCCAGGCCGGTGTGGTCGAAACGCACGAGGTAGGCGACAGCCACCGAGAGCCAGACGGCCACCGCATCCGTGACCCACAGGCGGACCGAGACCTCATGCCAGCGGGGACTTGTGACGATGCTCGGGGAGACGGCTGAGCGCGTGAGCTGCTGCGGCACAAATGCCACTGCGCGAGCACGCGTGTCTGATTCCGTCACGTATTTCCCCCGATGTCCGTTTTGCCGACGTCAGGCGCCGTGAAAGCGTGCGCCGAATGGTACATCGGCGCGTCGGGGCCAGATCTGAGTGAAAGGGCCTTAAAGGGGTCGGGCGCTCGTTAGAGGCCCATTTTTTCACCCGGAGATCCGCACGATCATGCGCATGAGACACTGTCTGACCGGGTATGGCGGAGCAGGGAGAAGGACGTCGTGGAGCTTCAGGACTATTGGGTCATTCTGCGGAAGCGATGGCTGTCGATCGCCGTATTTGCCGTATTTGGTGCCGGCCTCGCCGTCGCGTGGTCGCTGGTGACCAAGCCGCTGTACGACGCCACGACACAGCTGTACGTCTCGGTCAAGGCGGGCGATTCGTCGAGCGACCTCCTCCAGGGCGCCAACTTCACCCGCCAGCAGGTGACGTCCTACACGCAGCTCGTCACCAGCCCGCTCGTCCTGCAGCCCGTCATCGAGGACCTCGGGCTCAGCCCTCGTACCGACGCCCTGTCGTCGCGCGTCAGCGCGAGCTCCCCGCTGAACACCTCGCTCATCAACGTCACGGTCACGGACGAGAACCCCGCGATGGCCGCCGCCACGGCCGACGCGATCGCCAAGCAGTTCAAGGCGGTGATCGCCGACCTGGAGACGCCGAGTGACGGCGGCGCGTCCGCCGTGAAGATCTCGATCGTCCGCGACGCCGTCTCGCCCGAGGCCCCTTCGTCCCCGAACCTCAAGCTGAACGTCGCCCTCGGGCTGCTCGTCGGCCTGGCGCTCGGCGTGGCCGTGGCCGTCCTCCGCGCCGTGCTGGACACCCGGGTCCGGTCCGAGGCCGACGTCGCACGGGTCACCGACACCTCCGTCATCGGCACGATCCCCGACGACGCCGAGGCGCCCGAGCACCCGCTGATCGTCCAGAGCAGCCCGCACAGCCAGCGCTCCGAGGCATTCCGTCGCCTCCGCACCAACCTGCAGTTCCTCGACATCGCCGACCGTCCGCAGTCGATCGTCGTCACGTCGTCCCTGCCCGGCGAGGGCAAGTCGACCACCTCGATCAACGTCGCGATCACGCTCGCCGACGCCGGCACGCGCGTCGCTCTGATCGACGCCGACCTCCGCCGCCCGTCGATCGCCAAGTACATGGGGCTCGAGGGCAAGGTTGGTCTCACGACCGTGCTCATCGGTCGCGCGAGCGTCGAGGACGTCATCCAGCCCTGGGGGAACGGCTATCTGCACGTGCTCCCGTCCGGCCAGGTCCCGCCCAACCCGAGCGAGCTGCTCGGGTCGCTGGCCATGGCGCGCCTGCTCGAGCAGCTCACGGAGATGTACGACGTGGTCATCGTGGACACGGCCCCGTTGCTTCCCGTGACCGACGCCGCGATCCTGTCCAAGCTCACCGGCGGGGCGCTCCTGGTGGTCGGCGCGGACAAGCTGCACCGCAACCAGCTGGCCGAGTCAGTGGGTGCTCTGGAGACCGTCGGCGCCCGCGTCCTGGGCATCGTCGTCAACCGCCAGAAGCGCAAGCAGAGCGACCAGTACGCCTACTACGACTACTCCCTCACGCCTGCGACCTCGGCAGATGCCGGTCGAGGCAACCGTCGGCGTCGCGCAGCGCAGCCCCGGACGCCGAACGCTCTCGAGGGCACGCAGGGCGGACCGACGACCGCGCTGTGGCCGGGTGCCTCCCTCAGCGAGACCCAGCTGCGCGAGTTCCAGCAGCAACAGCAACAGCAAAGGCCGCGCGTCTGACGGACGCGCGCCGAACGGCCCCGGACCCTGCTCAGGGTCCGGGGCCGTTCTGTGTTCCAGGTGGTGTGTGCGGGGTCGCCGACGATTGCTGCGGCGCTGATGGCGGACACGGACCGTGCCTGCCGCGCCATCAGTGGCGTCCCGGTGCGGCCACCGCGAGCGGTTCCACCGGCCCGGGCCATCGCCCGAGCGGCTGGTCCGCGACGCGGCTTTGAGCGACGCCGGAGTACCCGCGGGCGGACGTCGCTCATGAGCGGCTCAGCGCCTTCGGGGAGGCGTGCTCGGCAATGGGGCACACGCACCACTGGGCGGCCCCGGGGAGCGCTCAAGGCGGCGGCGTGGCATCCGTGCACCTGCGGCCGTCCGAGCGTCCCAGGTACACGCCCGCGAGGAGGGCGCCGACATGCCGGCCCGGGCCATCGCCCGCCCAGCTCGAGCGCCGGTGTGCGCCGCGCGCCGCGAGGCAACGGCCACTCCCCGTCCGGACAGCGAAGAGCCCCGCCGCCCGGGAGGGCGCGGGGCTCTTCGACGATCTGGTGTGCTGCGGGTCAGGCGACCTGCGCGGCTCCGCGGCGGCGGGCCAGGACGACGCCACCGGCGCCGACGAGGACGAGCGCACCGGCACCCAGGGCGATCGGGAGCACGTTGCTTCCGGTCGAGCTGAGCTGCGCGGCGCCGGCCGCGGCCGTGCCGACCGTCACGGTCTGCGTGCTGAGGACCGCACCCGACGGGTCGGTGGCGACGATCGTGAAGGTGCCGGCGCTGGCGATCTTGACCTGGAAGGCCACGTTGCCGGAAGCGTCGGTCGTCTTGGTCAGGGTCTTCGTGCCGGCGATCTGGATGTCGCCGTCCGAGCTCGACGGGCTCGTGATCGTCAGGGTGACACCGGCGCTGGCCGGGCCCTTCAGCGAGACCGTGAAGCCCTCACCCTGCGCGGGCGTCGAGTCGGACACCGTGCCGGTGTTCGAGTAGTCGGTCGCGCCGTACGCGAGAGCGGCGGTCGGAACGAGAGCGAGTGCAACGGCAGCAGCAGCGACCAGAGCGGTTCGACGGATATTCATGGGTGTCCCCCGGGCGTTGTGACTGGAGTTGCAGAAGATGCTGGGCGCAACCATACGGCCTAGAAATTGCAGGCGGAAGCAATGATCACGTCACCCGATTGGCGTGCAGTCGGGGTCGAGCGCACGTGTACCGGACCGGGCTGTCCCTTTCCTGTGATGATCTCCAGGTCGAGCTTCCCGGTCTCGCCCGGTTTCAGCGTGAATGTCCGGGCGCCTAACGTGAGTCCGTCGTGGACCTGCGAGAACAAGCCCTGAGTCTCAGAATTCACCCGCACGCCAGAGATACCACCCTCGAATGGCGCGTAGATCATCACATTCGTCCGAATTTCTCCGAGCGGGACGATGTTGTCGAGACCCACCAGATAGGCCGGAAGGGTGGCTGCGTCGGACGGGGCGGTCGACGTGAGGGCGACCGACAGTTGCACGACCTGCGACCCGTCCGGTCGGCACTGGGTCGCTGCCGCGTCGACGTGGAGGTCGAGGTAGTACCCGAGCTTCGCCTGCGTCCCGTCGTTGAGGTAGACGCCGATCACCGGCGACTCACCGTCGACCCCGCGCAGCTCACCGCTGAGCACGGTGCCGGCCAGACGCTCCTGCTCCGTGTCGTCGGCGGACCACACCAGGAGTCGTCCTTGACGCGCTGCCTCTGCGAGGGCATCCATGACGTCACCCGGCTCCCCAGCGCCCGACACCACGGCGTCGAACACGGTGTGGGCCGCGTCGGCGAAGTAGACGTCCTGGTCGAGGGGGTCGGGCTTGTCCAGGTACACCGTGTTGAGGAGTGTCGCCACGGCGTCGTCGCCCGAGAGCGTCGAGCCGTCGGCGAGCGTTACCGGACCGGTCGCGTCGAGCATGAGCGCGAGAGCGCCGGGGTCCACGGACAGGACGCCGTCGATGTGACCGCCCACCTCTGCCTCCCAGATGCCCTTCGCCAGCGCCGCCGACCGGGGGAAGTCCGGCGTGAAGTTCACATCCCGCATGTCGGTGCCGAGCTGAGTGCCGTACACGGCAATCTCCGCGTCCGAGAGGGGCAGAGCAGGCTCGGCGAGCCCGGACAGGTCGCCGGCGGCGCGCGAGTCAACGACGACGACCGCGCCATGGTCCGCCCGCAGGTGGAGGACGGTGCCCGGCATCCCACCGGTCGCGCGCTGCTCAGCGTTGTTCTGCACCAGGACGAGGTAGTCGCGGGGTCCGTCGGCTCCGAGCATGGAGGGCACCAGCTGCGCGGCCCGTGACGCCGTCGCCGTGGTCGCGGCCACGTCGTCGAGCTGCTCGCGCAGTGTCTCGACGGGTTCACGGACCATGGCGAGGAGGTGCGAGGTGTCGACCGCCGCGAGCCGCTGCGCGACCGCCTGCACGGCCTGGTCCGCCGCCACGACCTCCGGCGCCGCCTGCGCCAACGGCGCAAGGTCGATCCGGCCGTCCACGGGAGCGAGAGCTCCCGGGTCCACGACCGAGGCGGCGTCCATCAGGGACGGCAGCGCGTCCTGCGCGAGGTCGTCCACTGCACGGGACATCGCCTGAACGGCGCGGACGTGCGGGCCGACCCACGGAACGACGCGGGCGACCGACCACGCCGGCCCGGTCGTCGCGTGCGACGCGGTGGACGCATGGCTCTGCAGCCTCGTCAAAGTGATCGCTGCCGACGCGGTGTCACCCGACGCCACGTCCGCCCCGAGAGTCTTGACGTCGTCCTTGGCAGACTCCAGCGCCGCTGCTGCACGGGCGCCGTCGACGGCCAACCAGGCGCCCAGCCCGAGCGCGGTCACGACGGCGACGCCGCACCCGACGAGGACGGCGCGAAGGACGGACGGGCGGCCCCGGGAAGGCCCGCGGCGGTGCCTGGGCGGAGGGTCGCCCGCGACGGAGTGCGTCACGACATCCACCCTCCGCCAGCGTCCGGCCATCCCGGACGGACGACTGCGGATCGGAATGGTACCGGCCGGACTTGAGCGTCACGGCGGGCGAGCTGCACGGGACAACCCGCTTGACGCGGATTTGTCGACGCTGTGGACCAGACTCGGAGCATGGGATTCGAGGAGACGCTGCGCAGGCACCTGCCGAAAACCATGCGGCACTGGCTCGGCTCACTCCGACGGGTCGTCCGACGGACGTGGCGCCGGCTGCTGCGTCCGCTGGACGGGTACCGGTTCGCGGTCGCCGTCCGCGAGCTGCGGCGCATCGCGCCGGCTCTACCCGACCGGCGGCTGGCCGAGCGGCTGATCCGCTCGTGGCACAACCCGGCCGCCGCCGAGCCCGATTACCTGCTCGCGGTGGTCGAGCACGCTCGCGCCGCGCGGCTGCCGGTGCTCGAGTGCGGCAGCGGGCTCACGACTGTCGTCCTGGCCGTCTACAGCCCGCAACCGGTGCTGTCGCTGGAGAGCGATGCGGGCTGGCATCGGCGGATCGTCGCCGACCTGCGGCGGTCGAGGCTGGACTCCTCAGGCGTCCGGCTCGCGCCGCTCGCGGATTACGACGGGTTCACCTGGTACGGCTCGCTGCCCGACGACCTCCCCGCACAGTTCGGCCTGGTCGTGTGCGATGGGCCTCCGGTGCGCGGGCGGCCCGGTGGGCGGGTCGGGCTGCTCCCCGTCCTGGGCGACCGTCTCTCCCCGAGCGCGACCGTCCTCGTCGACTCCGACATGCGTGGGGCTGAGGCGACGGCCTTGGCAGTCTGGCGCGATCAGTTCGGCGTGGAGGAGATCGAGATCCGCGGCACAGCATCGGTGCTCCGCGCACCGCCCGGCGCTACGGAGACCTCGTCACTAGGGTGAGTACGACCGTGCCACGCGGACGAGGGGGCGGTGTGCCGGGGGGTCAGCCGCAGGTCGAGCGCACCACGGAGGTGCCGGACGCACCGGTGCGCCGCGCACCGTTTCGCCCAGACATCGAGGGGCTGCGTGCGATCGCCGTCGCCCTCGTCGTCCTGTACCACGCCCGGCTCCCCGGGCTGACGGGCGGCTACGTCGGCGTCGACGTGTTCTTCGTCATCTCGGGCTTCCTCATCACCAACCACCTCGCCACCGAGCTCACCCGCACCGGACGGATCTCGTTCGGGACGTTCTACGCCAGACGTATGCGCCGGATCCTGCCGGCGTCCTTCGTGGTCTTGGCGATCACAACCGTCGCAGCCGCGCTGTGGATGCCCCCGTTGCGGATTAGCGAGGTGGTCGACGACGTCATCGCCACTGCGCTCTACGTGCCGAACATGTGGTTCGCACACGTCGGCACCGACTACCTGGCCGGCACGGCTCCGTCGCCTGTCCAGCACTACTGGTCGCTCGGCGTCGAGGAGCAGTTCTACCTGGTGTGGCCGGCGCTGCTCGTGGTCGCGACGCTCCTCGTGCGTCGGTCGCGCCGCTCGCTCGTCGTCGTGGTCGGCGTCATCATCGCCGCGTCCTTCGCACTCGACCTGCTGGTCATGACGATCTCGCCCACCTGGGCGTTCTTCTCCCTGCCCACGCGAGCCTGGGAGCTCGGTGTCGGTGGCCTGGTGGCGCTCACTCTGCCGGCACTCACTGGCCGACGACTGACGGCCTCACCCCTAGTCGTCGCCGCCGGGTTGGTCCTCGTCATCGGTTCGGCGGTGGTGTTCGACGACCGGACCCCGTTCCCGGGTGCGGCCGCGGCTGTGCCCGTGCTCGGGACGGCTCTGGCGATCGTCGGCGCCGCAGGGGGCACGGGCGGTGCTCCGGGTCGCCTGCTGCGGTCGCGACCGTTCCAGAGCCTCGGCCGATGGTCGTATTCGACGTACCTCTGGCACTGGCCTCTGCTCGTCATCGTCGAGTCGCGCCTGGTCACGCCGTTGCCGTTGTGGGCGTCGCTCTGCCTCGGTGTCGCGGCGGTCCCCCTCGCGGCGATCACCTACCGGACGGTCGAAGACCCGCTACGTCACCTGCCGTTCCTTGTCCAGCGACCCGCCGGCATCACGCTTCTCGCCGGGGCGGCCGCGTCGATGCTCGTGATCGTCCTCGCTCTTGGGCTCGGACGATGGAGCCAGACCCAGGCTCTCTCGGCCGACCAGACGGCCGAGGCGAGCGCACTCGACGGCTCGCCGGTCTTCACGTCCTTCGTGCCCAGCAACCTGAGGCCGTCGCTGCGGAGCGCCGCCACGGACCTCCCCGCCGCCTACGCCGACGGTTGCCAGGTGAGTCAGGCCGCGACCGCGCTGAGCGCATGCGTCTACGGTGACCCGGACGCGGAGCAAAGCATCGCCTTGTTCGGCGACTCCCACGCAACCCAGTGGCTGCCCGCGCTCGATCGGTTCGGCACGGAGCAGCACTACCGCATCGAGCTGTACGGCAAGTCCGCGTGTCCGTCGGCTGACGTCGTCCTGGCCACGGCCGAGGACGAGGCGTGCCGTTTGTGGCGGGACCGCGCCATCGCAACCATCGCGGCGGATCCCCCGGCGATCGTCGTGCTGAGCAACTCGGGCCGGCAGACCTGGCCCGAGCCAGCAACGGCGGAGGCCAAGTGGCGCGAGGGCCTCTCGGCGACGCTCGATCGGCTCCCCTCGACGAGCGAGATCGCCGTCATCGGGACGACGCCGTCGTTCGACGATGCTCCCGCGACCTGCCTCTCTGCACACCTGTCGGACGCGAACACCTGCGCCCGACCGCGCACGGACGTCCTCTCGCCCGCCCGCCTGCGCGACGAGGCGGCCGTCGCGACCGAGCACGGTGCTCGCTACTTTCCTGCGGCCGACCATCTCTGCAGCGCGAGCTCCTGCGGCGCGATCGTCGGCGACATGCTGCTGTACCGCGACGACCACCACCTGACGGCTGTCGCGGCGGCTGCTCTGTCAGGGCAGCTGACCCGGTTCCTGCTCGACGACTGAGCCCCGCCGGCGACGCAGCAACCGGGCACTTCCCCAAGCCTCGAGCAGGTCGTGACGGAACCGCCCCCAGACAGCCGCAAAGATCGCGATGGCCGCTGCGAAGGCGGTGACGCCGAGACCGAGCGACGCCCAGGTGCCGTGGACGCCCGTCGCGATCAGCGCGAGCCAGCTCAGCAGCCCGCACATCCCATAGGCGAGGATCAGACGCCCGCCACCGACGAACACGTCGCGCATGGGCGCTGACGTGTGGCGAGACGCCCACCAGCAGCCCGCGGGCCAGATGAGGGCGACGGCTACTGCGTATCCCGCGGCGACACCCGCCACGCCGGACGCCGATCCGAGCACCACAGCGGCGATCATCGCCGGACGCGAGACGAGCGCGAACCTGAACTGCGCCTTCGTCGCCCCCGTGGAGAGGAACACCCAGCCGGTCGCGAAGGCAGCCGCCTCGAACACGCCACCGAGCGCGAGGATCCGCAGGATGGGCGCGGCCTCGACCCAGTCGTCGCCCAGCACGATGACGATGATCGAGCGACCGAGCACGGCAGCGAGGACGAAGGCGGGCAGGACAAGATGGAGCAGGATCGACTGACCCCGGAGCAGGAATCGGCGGTAGCGCTCGCGATCCGTGTCGAGCCGCGACAGCACAGGGAGTGCCACCTTGCTCGCGGGATACGAGATCTGCGTCAACGGGAGCGCCATCAGCTGGAAGGCACGGTTGTAGAGGCCTGTCGCGGTCGAACCGAACCGGTACCCGACCGTGACGGTATCGGCGTTCCTGCTGGCGTAGACGAGCACGTTGGTCGCCAGCAAGTGAGCGCCGTAGCTGATCAGACTGCGCATCGGCGTCTGCCGGCGCGGTCGACCGGGAATCCACCGGGCGGCGATCACGCATCCGGCGCACATGACCAAGCCACGGGACAGCTCCTGCCCGGCGAGAGCCCAGAACCCCCACCCGGTCGCCGCCATGGTGATGCCGACGCTCACACCGACGACGGCGGCGAGCAGCTCGACCGACACGGACGCGACGAACCGCAGGTCCCGGGCCAGGCTGGCGCGGAACTGGGCCGTGATCCCGCTCAGCACCAGCGTCAGCGCGAGGACGCGGGTCAAGTCGATGAGGGCCGGTTCGCCGTAGAAGTCGGCGATCACTCCGCTCGCCGCCGCCAGCCCTGCGGCAAGCACGACGCCCAGCAGCGTGTTGATCCAGAACAGGTTGTCCCGCTGCGCCTTGGACAGGGTCGGTGCCTGCACGGCCGCGCTCGACAGCCCCAGGTCGCGGACGAGCTCGCCCAGGCCGACGAGCGCGGCGACCATCGCGACCAGGCCGTAGTCGGCGGGGGTCAGCAACCGGGCCACGACGACGACGCCGACGTACTGCACCGCGGTCCGGGCGACCTGGCCCACGAGCGTCACCGCCGCGCCTCTCGCGGCCGACACCCCGAGGCCCGCGGGTCGCGCCGGAGCGCTCACGGGCGGCCCACCAGCAGAGCGTCGCAGTTGCGGACAGCGTCGCGGGCTTCGACCGACGCGGCGCGCAGCTCGGGTCCGCGATCGAGCACGCCGAGCACGAAGTCGGACAGCCGGTCGGCGTCCCATCCCGTGACGTCCGCGCTCACCGCGTGGATGCCCGCCGCGGCCAGGCTTCGCCGCACCTTGGTGTCGGCGTGCTCCATCGCCCCGACGGGGAGGGCACCCTGCGTGCAGGCCATGACGAGGGCGTGCAGCCGGTCGCTGACCACTGCGGCGGAGCGGGCGAAGAGCCCCCGCACCTTCGCCTCGTGCGCGGCGTGCTGGACATCAGGTGGCCACGGCTCCCACGTGCCGCCGAGTCGGGCCGCGAGCGCCTCGTTGACGTCGCCGTCGCGGCGGACCTGCGCGAACGTGACCGGCTCGAGTCCGAGCTCCTCGCACGCCTGCCGGATCCCCTTCACCCACTCGTCGCCGGGCGCGGGCCGGTCTCCGCGCACCGAGACCGAGAGGGTAGTCCGCTCGACGTCAGGGGTCGTGGTGCCGGTCGGGCCGTCGTCGTCGAACGCCCAGTCGGGACGCACCTGCCCTCTCCGGTAGACCGACGCCGACCACTCGTCGCGCCAGACATTGACCGACGACAGACGCACGCACAGGTCGATCGGCAGACGCCCGGGGAACGTCGCGTCGCGGGCCCCGATCCCCACCCGCGCCACGCGGCTCCCGCGGACACGGGCGAGCGCGGCCATCGGCACGAGCGCCGCGTGACCGATCGCCGAGGCGCGGTCCGACGAGATCTCGCCAGGGTTGAAGACGACCGTCGCGCGCGCCCGCGCGGCGGCGACGCACCCGGCCCGCCACCATGCGCGCCCTGACGTGTACCGGACGCTGTCGTGCGCCAGCTCCAGACCGTCGACGTAGCCCCTGCTCTGGTGGCCCAGGTACACATGGCACTGCGACTGCGCCTGCAGCACTCGCAGGAGCCGCCGTCGCAGCACGACGTCGCCGATGTTGTCGTCCTGACCCGCGAGCCAGACGAAGGTCTGGGGCCTCACCTCGTCGCACTCCGTCCCGCGCCGCGCGCGAGGCGTCCGAAGGCTGCGCGCACGTGCGACGGGTCGGCCAGCAGCACCATGTGCACGACGCTGACCGTACGCTCGCGCATCGAGCCGGCCCCCTCGAAGCGCATGCGGTGGATGCGGAACCGGAAGCGGCGCCGCGTCAGCGCACCCATCCGCCCGCGGTGCTTGCGGTAGAAGGTCGACATGCCCTCGGCCCGGCGCAGCGACCAGTCGGTGAGCTGGCCGCTGTCGTGCCGGCGCACCCCGACGAGGGGCCGGTGCAGGACGCGGAACGAGTACCCGGCGGAAAGGAACCGCACCGCGAAGTCCGCGTCGTTCTGCACGGGGAGCTCCTCGTCGAATCCCTGCATCTGCTCGAACACGGACCGCCGGAGCACCAGGTTGCTCCCGGTCAGATCGGTCCAGGTCTCGAATGTGAGACGGACGTCAAGGTCCGGTCGCACGGGGTGGGGGACGTCCGGTGCCCCCTCACGGAACTCGCGGATGTCGCAGAGCACCGCGTCGCAGCCCGGCTCCAGGGCGAACAGCGCGCAGACCTCCTCGACATAGGACGGCGCGAGCACGTCGTCGTCATCAAGGAAGAGAAGATGCGAGCCGCGGGCCGTCGCGGCACCACGGTTGCGCGAGCTCGATGCACCCGTGCTCGCTGCCGGCCCGAGGAGGCGCAAAGGCACGAGGGTGCGCGCGGCCACCTCGGCGACGACCGCCTCCGTGTCGGCGTCGTGGACGTCGGTGACCACCACGATCTCGTCGACGGCCCGTGTCTGCGCGAGCAGCGAACCGAGCGCCTCGGCGAGGAACGACGCCCGACCGTGGGTCGGGATCACGCACGACACCGTCGGGGTCACCGGACCACCCGGGCGGGCACGCCGACGGCGGAGGCGCCGTCGGGGACGTCGATGAGTACGACGGCATTCGCTCCGACCCGTACGTCGTCGCCCAGTCGGACGGGTCCGAGGACGCGCGAACCCGCCCCGAGGTACACGCGGTCACCCAGCACCGGGTCGCCCTCAGGCCCGGTCCGACGCCGCGCCGAACCCAAGGTCACTCCCTGCTGGACCCGGCAGTCTCGCCCGACCCGGACGCCCTGACCGATCGCGACGCCGGTCGGGTGCCACAGCACGAGGCCGGGCCCGATCTGCGCCGACCACGCGACATCGGCTCCGGTGAGCACGTGGTTCAGCTGCTTGACGAGCGATCCGAGAGGCGCGAAGGCAGCACCGGCAGCGGCGGAGAGCCGGAAGAGGAAGGTCGCGGCGTACCGGACGGTCAGCACGGTCGCGAGCACGGAGGCACGACCGGGGCGACGGGAGTCGTCGCTCGTCCGGTTCGCGTCGAGGTCCATCAGCAGCCCGTTCACCGCGCGACCTCGGCGGTGCGAGGCAGTGCCTGCGCGCGCCGCAATGCTTCGGCGAGCGCCGCCGCTCCAGCCCTCCACGTGTACCTCTCGGCCGCGACCGCTCCGGCATCCGACAGTCGTGCCCGCCGCTTCGGGTCGTCGACGATGGCACGTACCGCGGCAGCGATCGCGTGCGGGTCCCCCGGTTCCACGAGCACCCCGTGGCCGAGATCCGCGACCAGCTCAGCCTGCCCCGGGACGTTCGTCGCGACGACCGGCACCGCCGCGCTCGCCGCCTCGATCACCTTGAATGGCGCCGTCCCCGCGGCGCTCGCGCCGACGTCGGCCCGCACGGCGAACGCGACCAGCGCGCCGCCGAGCACGTGCGCCATCGCGTCCCGGCCGAGCCGCCCGTGCCAGACGACGCGCTCGTCGCACCGAGCAGCGACGAGCGCTCCCTCCGTCCCGTCCCCGACGATCTCGAGCCGGAGCGCACCGGGCCATGCCGGATCGCGCGCGGCGTCCAGCAGATCGACGACGCCCTGCCACGCCGCCAGATTCCCGACGAACACCGCATAGGGCGGCACCTCGGGCGCTCTGCGAGCGCTCCGGAACAGCTCCAGGTCGGCGCCGTTCGCCAGCCGAGTGATGTCCTCCATGGACCGTCCGGTCTCGCGGTGGAGCCAGCGGGCGATGCCGTCGCTCGGCGCGACCAGCGCGTCCGCGACCTGGAGTGGCCGGAGGGCGCACCAACGCAGCACCCGCGAGCGACCGACCCAGGGGTGGACCGCCTCGACCTCGGCCAGCACCCCCTGGACGAGCAGCACGCACCGGCCACCCCGCAGCCGGTTGACGACAACGGCAGGTAGCAGGAGCGGATGCCATCGGGCGACGAGGACACCGCGGCGAGGCTGCCTGATCGACCTGGCGAGAAGCCCGACGAGCCTCGCCGTTCGCGAGCGGGTCCCCGAGCGTGCCGCAACCACCCGGGCCGGCACGATCCCGCATGCGGTCATCCGCTCCAGAGTTCCGGCCAGGTGCACACCCGCCGCGCTCGCCGGGTCGGCCCCCTCGAGCCAGACGAGGGTGACCGGCGCTCTAGTCCCCATCACGGATCTCGCTCGGCGGGACGACTGCGACGCGGTCCACAGACCGGCGGCCCAAGTGGAGCGAGAGGAATATCGCGATGAGCAGGAACGGGACCAGGTGGCGCAGGGCGGATCCGTAGTCCGGTTCGAAGAGCGCCTGCGTCACGAGGATCGCGACCAGCAGCGCGGCACTCCGGCGCAGGGACTGGTCGGCGACGAAGGCACCTGATCGAAGGCCGGAGTGCAGCAGGTTGCCGATGAGCACCCAGATCGAGAGCAGTCCGACGGCGACGAACACGTGGTAGACGGAGCCGAGCAGAAGGAGCGGCAGCGGGACGACGAGGACGCCGAGGGTCACCACCAGGTTGAGGCTCTCCAGGAGGAACCCTCCGCCGTGGACGAACACCGGGATCTGGGTGAGGGCGTCCCCGCGGTCTCCCCGGTTGTCATTAATCCCCGCGCGCAGCACGCTCACGGGTGCGCCGTTGACCAGGGCGTACGCGAATCCGAGGACGACCACCATGGCGACCGCGCTCAGCGCCAGGGCAAGCAGCGACCGCAGGTGCTTCAGCAGCACGACGAAGACGATGACGACCGCCGCGACGACCAGCCAGTAGGTGCGAAAGAAGCTGCCGTAGATCACCGCCAGCGCTACCAGGGCCGCGGTGCCGCCGCGGGGACGGCGCCAGAGCACGGCCACGGCGACGACGCCGACGACGAACACGTCCTTGGAGTACACGCCCAGGTAGACGGCACCCAGCACGATCGACACCGCGAAGAGGTACGGCGTGCTCCGGCTGGGCGTGAGCGCCGCGAGCCTGACCCGCATCGCGACGGCGACGGCGACGAAGCTGCCGAACCCGAGAACGGCCGCGAGCGCGGGACGGTCGGCCAGACCGAGCGTCCGGTAGACGGTGGCGACGGGGGTGAACGAGCGGTCCTCGTAGGCGAGGGATCCCTGCGCCATCGCCTGGATCTTGTCCGAGTCGTACGAGAACTTGTCCGGCAGGATCGAGTCGCGCAGCAGCACGATCACCGTGCCGAGGGCCACCGACAAGAGCATCGCGAGGTCGGTGGCGACCCAACGCCCGCGGCGGACCCGGTCGACATCTGCCAGGACGCCGTCAGCCGGCACGGACGTCAGGCTCATGCGACCCGGCGCAAAGACGGGACGAGATCGTCGTACACGGCCCGGGCACGGGCCGCGAGCGAGGTCCGGTTCATCGTCGAGACCACGGCCGAGCCCTCGGCCACGGATCTCCGGCGCGCGGCCGCGTCGTCGAGGAGCATCGCGACGCGGGTCGCGAGGGCACGGTCGGGGACGACCGCCAGCCCGGACCCCTCGAACGCAGGGATGTCGCGAAGGACCATCGGCACGTGCCGCGCGGCCGCGTCGAGGACGCTCAGGGGGAAGCCTTCGTATCGCGCGGTATGCAGGTAGACGGACGTGTGATCGAGCTCCTCCTGGAGCGCCGTCGGCGCGAGCCACCCTGTGACCCGGATGCCCACGTCCTCGAGCTGCTCGCGGGATCCCCGGTCACCGTCTCCGATCCAGACGAAGTTCGCGTCCACACCGGCAGAGCGGCACTCCCGGGCCACAGCCACGAACCGGTCGGGCCCCTTCTGCGGGCTTATACGTCCGGCGGTCGCCACCTGCCGCGTGGTGGCGTCGTGGTCGTCGTCGGTCAGCTCCACCACCGGGGCGTTCGGGAGCAGCGTCGCGCGGGTCCCGGGTCGGAGCGCCCGGGCGAGCCGGAGCTCTGACTCACTCACCGCCGCGACGACGGACGTTCGCCGCGCGAGCATCGACTCGGCCGCCCGATAGAAGCCGCGCCGCCAGGACGGCAGGGCGTCGTCGGCGAACTTGTAGCAGTGCGGCTGGTAGACGACGGGCACCTCGGGGGCAATTAACCGGGTGTACACGCCGGCCCAGGACGAGTGCGCGTGCACGACGTCCGGTCGGAGGGCGTGGATCTGCTCGCGAGTGGCCCGCAACCTGGACCGGAACCCCTCGGGCAGCCGGGACGTCGAGGACCAGGGCGGCGCGGCACCGGGTGTCGAGCCACCCGCGTGCAGGAGGTGGTGCTCGATCTCCGGAGTGACGGCGACGAGGGTGTCGACCGCCCGGCCGACCCCGCCCTCGTAGCACTCGACCACGTGGAGAACCCGCATCAGTAGGCACCCCGTCCGGCCACGACGGCGCGGGCGGTGCGCGCCATGATCACCAGGTCGCCGAACAGGGTCCAGTTCTCGACGTAGTAGACGTCCTTGCGCATCGACTCGTCCGCGCTCAGCTCGGAGCGCCCCGACACCTGCCAGAGGCCCGTGAGCCCCGGCTTGACCAGCAGCCTTCGATGAGCTGCTCTGTCGTACAGCGCGACCTCGCTGTCCACCTGCGGGCGCGGCCCGACCAGGCTCATCTGGCCCTTGAGCACGTTGAAGAGCTGCGGAAGCTCGTCCAAGGAGTACCGCCGCAGGACGTGCCCGACCCGGGTGACGCGGGGGTCGTCGCGGCGCTTGTAGAAGAGGCCCGCCCGTCCCTCGGCCATCACCTCGTCGAACAGGAGCGAAGCCTCCGGCACCATCGTGCGGAACTTCAACATCCCGAAGTCCTTGCCGTCGCGTCCGATGCGCTGCTGCTTGAAGATGATGGGCCCGGGACTGCTGAACCGGACCGCGATCGCCACCGCGACGAGCAACGGGCTGAGCGCGATCGTGAGAACCAGTGCGCCGAGCCAGTCGGCCACCAGCTTCACGACGTACTTGGGGCCGGTGAAGCGCGGGGCGTCCACCTGCATGAGCGGCAGACCCGCGACCGGCGTCACGTGGACCCGAGGGCCGGCGATATCGGTGAGCGCTCCACCGAGGAGCAGGTCAGCGCCGGTCGCCTCGAGGTCCCAGCCGAGCTGCCGCACCACCGCGGCGGTCAGCTCGTCCGACCCCGTGACGGCCACGGCCTGCGCGCCGACCGAACCTGCGCTCTGCGCGGCGTGCGTCAGATCTCCGATGACGGGGACGCCGAGCACCGTGTCGCCCTGGCCCGCCTCGCCGCCGGGGATACAGACTCCCACCACGCCGAGCCCCGCCGCCGCGTCGCCGTCCAGCTCGCGAATGAGCACCTCCGCCTGGCGTCGGTGCCCGATGACCAGGACGGGGGTCAGGCACCGGCCGCTCGCTCGCTGCAGCCTCAACCAGCGGCGCGCACAGAGGCGTTCTGCGAGCAGGAGCGCGAGGCCGAGCGGGAACGCGATGGCAAGAAATGCTCGTCCCACCTCCATCTTGGCCAGGTAGGCGACGATGGCCACGACGGCGAAGAGGCGCCACGTCGCGCCGAAGACGGCGGAGAACTCCCCCGATCCCACACCCAGCAGTCGGCGATCCCACGCGTGCGACCCCGCGAGCGCGAGGTACCACGCCGCCACGATCACCAGAGATACCACGACGTAGCTCGGTGAGAAGTCGCCCCACACAGCCGGGGCGCCGTCGGTGGTGTCGAACCGGGCTACATATGCCACTGCGACGGCGATCCCGATGGCCGCACCGTCCGCCCACCGAAGCCTGCGCACGTACCGATCGACCCACGACCTGCTCTCGGCGGGCCGACGCAGCTGCGCCGGCCTGGTCGTGCTGACGATCCCCACCATGGCGGCCCCCGAGCGCTTAGCGTTCCCCCGACTGCAAGCGGCTTCGGGCCCAGGCTAACCAGGACCGGGCGATTCCGACATCCCGCGCGTCATGGCAGCAACCACGCGAGTCACCCCCGCCATGAGAGCATGACTCGACCAGACGGGGGATGGTCGGGTTCGGCCACCGAGGGCGGGAGCTGACCGCGTGGAACTGCACGAATACCTTGCGATCCTGCGGAAGCGCTGGGGCGTCGTCGCGCTGGTCACCGGCATCGGCATCGTCGGTGCAGTGCTCGTCACACTCGCAGCGACCCCGATGTACACCGCGACGGCCAAGACGTTCGTGTCGGTGCAGTCCGGGGACTCCGTCGGCGACCTGGTGCAGGGATCGACCTACTCGCAGGGTCAGGTCCGTTCGTACGCACAGCTGGCGACGATGCCGGCGGTCCTCGACCCCGTCATCGAGGACCTCGGGCTGGACGTCAGCGCGGGACGCCTCGCGCACAGCGTCTCCGCGACCGTCCCGCAGAACACGGTCATCATCGAGATCGCAGCGACGGACGCCGACCCCGAGCGAGCGAGTGCCGTGGCCAACGGCGTCGCCGAGCACCTCTCGTCCGCCGTCGCGGACCTCGCGCCGCCGCGGGCCGACGGCACCGACCCCGTCCGCATCTCGACGGTCGCTCGGGCAGGCGTCCCGCAGGTCCCGAGCGCGCCCAACCGTCCGATCAACCTCGCGGTCGGAGTGATCGTCGGCCTGGCGCTCGGCATCGTCGCCGCGATCGGGCTCGACCTGTTGGACACCAAGGTGCGTACCGAGGACGACGTCCGCGCGGTGACCAGGTCGGCCGTGATCGGCTCCATCCCGCTCGACGCCGACGCGGAGCAGCATCCGCTGATCGTCCAGTCCAGCCCGCACAGCGCCCGTTCCGAGGCGTTCCGTCGGCTCCGGACGAACCTGCAGTTCCTCGATGTCGGCAACCGACCTCGTGCGATCGTCCTGGTCTCGGCGCTCCCGGCCGAGGGAAAGTCGACGACCGCGATCAACCTGGCCATCACGCTCGCCGACGCCGGATCGCGGGTCGTTCTGATCGACGCCGATCTACGGCGCCCGAGCGTCGCCCGCTATCTCGGCCTCGAGGGCTCGGTCGGACTCACCACGCTCCTCATCGGCCAGGCGCGTCTCGACGACGTCGTCCAGCCCTGGGGCAACGGGAACCTCGACGTGCTGCCCTCCGGGCAGATCCCGCCGAACCCGAGCGAGCTCCTCGGGTCGCAGGTGATGTCGACGCTGCTCAAGGAGCTGACCGAGGCGTACGACTGGGTGCTCATCGACACCGCTCCGCTTCTCCCTGTCACGGACGGCGCCGTCCTCGCCAAGCTGGCGGGTGGCGCGCTCCTCGTCGTCGGTGCGGGCGCAGTGCACAAGCAGGAGCTGCAGAGCGCCATCGGCTCGCTCGAGTCTGTCGGCGCCAGCACCCTCGGCGTGGTCGTGAACCGCCTCGGTCGCCGGCCCGGAGAGCAGTACCCCTACTACCAGTACGGCGGCCCGCCGACGCCGGACCAGGCCGACGGCACAGGGCCAGGCCGAGCTGGCCACGCGGTCACGACCCCGCGTCGTCACGCCCGGGAAGCCGCTGCCCAGGCGGGCGGCTCCTGGCCCGGGGCTCGGATGTCCGACGAGGTCTGACCTCACCCGTACACGGTCGTGCGGCGCCCTCCCGGTAGGAGGACGCCGCACGCGCCCGTCTGGCGCCGAGCTGTGTCAGGCGGCGTCAGTGCTGGAGTTCCGACGCCGAACGAGGACGACCGTTCCGGCACCGACCGCGAGCAGCGCGCCCGCGCCCAGGGCGATCGGGAGCACGTCGGTGCCCGTGGAGCTGAGGCCGGCGGCGCCGGTGGCCGCAGGTGCGACCGCCGTAACCGTCTGCGTCGCGAGCGTGTTGCCCGCCTGGTCCGTGACCGCGACCGTGTAGGTCCCGGCGGCGTTGAGCGTGATCGTGCCCGTCGCCACCCCGTTGGCACCGACGGTCTTGGTGACCGACTTGGTGCCCGCGACGGTGATCGCGGAGTCCGGAGTCGCCGGGTTCGCGGAGGTGACGATGATGATGATGATGGTGCCCGGAGGCAGCCCGGTGCAGGTGATGGTGAAGGACTGCCCCACCGGGGTCGTCGTCACGCTCAGCGTGCAGGTGAACGTCGGCTGCGGATACGGACTTGAGGCCGCCGAGGCCGCGGTGACCGCAACCGGAGCTAGCGCAAGAGCGGCGGCCAGAGCCCCCGTGGTGAGCGTGCGCGTGACGAACTTCATTGGCAATCCCCCAGATCGTCCGTGCCAAAAGAGCCGGTTCGTCCATGCCAGATCACTCACGATAGCGACGAATCGCCACACCGCCCACCCCTGGCGACGGGGCCCGGCCCGAGCGCGGTTGGCGTCGTGCGGAGCACCGGCGGACCGACGAGGTCTGGACCTGTGACCAGTTCGAACGTCAATTTCGTGGAGTCGCCCGGCTTCAGGATCACGGTGCGCCCCGCCACCGCGAGGCCGTCGTGGGCCTGCGACGACAGCCCCGGAACGCCGTCGCTCGCGGTGTGCGACGCGATCCATCCGCCGCTCGGTGCGTAGACCAGCACGTTCGTCCAGATCTCACCGGGCGGCAGGATTCCGAGCGGAGCTCCGACCAGGTACCCGGGCAGCTCCGCCGCGTCGGCGGGCGCGGTCGAGTGCAAGGTGACGTCGAGCGTGAGCTCCTGCGAGCCGTCCGGCCGACAGGACGCCTGCTGGAGGGTGATCGTCGGCTCCAGGTAGTAGCCGATCTTCGCGCCACCGGAGTCCTCGAGAAAGACGCCGACCACGGGAGACGCACCCTGCCGGCCGGCGAGCTCGCCGCTGAGCACCGTGCCGGACAGCAGCGCCTGCTGTTCCGGGTCGGCCGACCACGCGAGCATCCGGCCCTCTCGCGCTGCCTGGGCGAAGGCGTCCACGAGCTTGGCGGGGTTGGCGTCGCCCGTCATCACGGCGTCGAACACGGCGTGCGTGGCCGACCCGAAGAACTCGTCCTGCACCCCGTTGTCGTCCGAGTCCAAGTAGACCTGGTTCATCAGCCGCTGCTCGGCGTTGTCGGCGGTGAGCTCCGACCCGTCGGCAAGGTCGACCGGCCCGAGCACGCCCAGCACGAGCGCAAGTGTCCCGGGATCGACCGACAGCACGCCGTCGAGCTGCGTCGGACCGACCGAGCGGCTCCAGAGGGCCGTCGCCAGCTGCGCGCTGCGTGGGAAGTCCGGCGTGAACGTCACGTCGAGCATCGTCTGGCCGAGGTTGTCGCCGAACAGCGAGCGCTCCTCAGCCGTCAGTGGGATCACCGGCTCGGACAGCCCACCGAGGTGGTTGCCCGCGCGCTGGTCGATGATGCTGATCCGCCCGTCGTCGGTCCGCACCAGCAGGACCGAACCGGGGATGCCTCCCGTCGCACGCTGCTCCGCGTTGTTCTGTACCAGCACGAGGAACTGCCGTGGACCGTCCACGCCGAGCATCGCGGGCAGCAGCTGCACCGCGCGCGACGCCGTCGCCGTGGTCATCGCCACCCCCGCCACCTGGTCACGGAGCTGTTCGACAGGCTCGGCGACGACGCGCAGCAGGTCCGAGGTGTCCACGCGCCGAAGGCGTGCGGAGGCGGCTGCGACCGACGCGTCGGCGTTGACCACCTGAGGCGCGACGTCCCGCAGCAGCTCGGGGTCGATCCGCCCGTCGACCGGCGCGAGCGTGGAGGGGTCGAGCACCTGCGTCGCCTCGACGAGTGAGGGCAGAGCGTGGGTCGCGAGGTCGTCGACCACGGCCGTCACGGTCTGCAGGGCGCGCGTGTTGGGGCCTACCCACGGCAGCACGCCGACGAGCGACCACTGTGGACCGCTCGTCGCCTCGCGCGCCGCGCTCGCGTGCTCCTGCAGGTCGGCCACGACGGCGTCGACATCCTGCCCGTCGCCGGAGGACACCCGGGTTCGTAACGTGTCGACGGCGGTCGCCGACGCCTGGAGCTCGTCGCGGGCAGTGAACGAACCCAGGGCCACCCAGATGCCGACAGCCGCCACGACCGCGACCAGCCCGGCGACCCCGAGCACCGTGAACCGGATCGCGCGACTGCGCCTCGCTCGCCGTAGCGCGGCTTCGCGATGGTCTAGCTCGCTCGAGCGGGCGGGTGGTCGGTCCGGGAGCGCGACGGCGGACCAGTCGTTCCCCCAGCCCGGATGCGTCATCACGTCCCCCACGTCGCGCGACCCTGTCCGGCGATGTTATCCGGACGATCCAGGCACCGCCGGTGCGTGCTGGCTCTCCGCAGGTACCCCGTCGCGCGCCCAGAGGGGGTGAGATGTGTGCGCCGATGGGGTTACTGGATGCGCGTTTCTGCGGCTCCGGGCCCCAAGATGGTGCCCGTGAACCCCTCCGACCTGGCCGAGCCGCTGCGCGTCCTCGTCGTCTGCACCGGCAACATCTGTCGGTCGCCGGCGGCCGAGCGGCTGCTCGCTGCCGGTCTGGGGGCGGCGTACCGCGGTCGTGACGGCGGCGGTCTGGCGCCGGCGATCGAGGTCTCGTCGGCCGGTACCGGGGCGATGGCCGGCTGGCCGATGCCCGACGAGATGGCCGCGCTGGTCGCGGCGCAGGGTGTCGACCCAGGCGGGTTCGAGGCGCGACAGCTGACGCCCGGCATGGTGCAGCAGGCCGACCTGGTGCTGGCGCTGACCCGGCGTCACCGCTCGGCGATCGTCGAGCTGGTGCCGGCAGCCGTGCGGCGCACGTTCACGCTGCGCGAGCTGGCGCGGCTGGTCGGCGACATCGACCCCGCCACGCTGCCCGGCGCCAACGCGACGACGGCGGACCGACTGCGCGCGCTGGTCCCCCTCGCGGCGACCCGGCGCGGGCTCACGGCCCACAAGCCCGTCGACGACGACGTCGTCGACCCGTACCGCGGCGGCGCGGCGCTCTACCAGAAGTCGTTCGACCAGCTGCTGCCCGCCGTCGAGGCGATCGTCGCGGCCGTCCGGCGTTAGCACGACGCAGACAGACGACAGAGGCCGGGTCCCGCACGGGGGCCCGGCCTCTGTCGCGTCGGCTAGATGCCGAACGCGGACTTGATGGGGCCGATGAGGAAGTACAGGACGAACATCGCCGACGCGATCCACATGAAGGTGTGGATCTCCCGGATCTTGCCCACCGCCAGCTTGATGACGACGAACGTGATGATGCCCGCGCCGATGCCCGCGGTGATCGAGTACGTGAACGGCATCAGGATGATCGTGAGGAACGCCGGGATGGCGAGCTCCCAGTTCTTCCAGTCGATGCCGGTGATCTGCGTGACCATGAGGAAGCCGACGACGACGAGCGCGGGGGTGGCCGCCTCGAACGGGACCATGGAGACCAGCGGCGACAGGAACGTGGCCAGCAGGAACGCGATGCCGGTCACCACGGAGGCCAGGCCGGTGCGCGCGCCGTCGCCGACGCCCGCGGCGGACTCGATGTAGCTGGTGTTGGACGAGACGCTGCCCGCGCCACCGGCCGCGGCGGCGATCGAGTCGACCACCAGGATCTGCGTGGTCTTCGGCGGGTTGCCCTCCTTGTCCAGCAGCCCGGCCTCGCTCCCGACGGCGACCATGGTGCCCATCGAGTCGAAGAAGTCCGCGAGCAGCAGCGAGAAGACGAGCAGGATGACGGCGACCAGGCCGATCGCCTCGATCGACCCGAACAGCGAGAACTGCCCCACGAGCGAGAAGTCCGGCGTCGCGACGATGCCGCCCGAGGGCCAGTGCGGGACATCGAGCGCCCAGCCGGCCGGGTTGACCACGGCGCCGGTCTCGTCGGTCTTGCTGCCGATGTCGCCGACGAGCTCGACGATGAACGCCAGCACCGTCGCCGTGACGATCGCGATGAGGATGGCGCCGCGCACCTTGCGGACCATGAGCACGATGGCCGTCATCAGGCCGACGACGAAGACGAGCAGGGGCCAGCTGCCCAGTGAGCCGGCGATGCCGAGCTCGACGGGGGTCGCCATGCTCGCCGGGATGCGCACGAACCCGGCGTCGACCAGGCCGATGAAGGCGATGAACAGGCCGATGCCGACGCTGATGGCGGTCTTGAGTTCGCGCGGGACCGCCCGGAACACCGCGACCCGGAAGCCGGTGAGCACCAGGACCAGGATGATCAGGCCCTCGAGCACCACGAGGCCCATCGCGTTCTGCCAGGACATGTCCGGCAGGGCGGCGATGGAGTAGGCGACGACGGCGTTGAGGCCCAGGCCTGCCGCCAGCGCGAGCGGGAAGTTGGCGACGACGCCCATGAGGATGGTCATCACGCCGGCGACCAGCGCGGTCGTCGCGGCCACGGCTGCGAGGTTCGGGACGTCACCGCCGCCGAGGAACGGACCGTTGCCGGCGTCGGAGCGGACGGTGCCGATGATCAGCGGGTTGAGCACGATGATGTAGCTCATCGTGAAGAAGGTCACCAGACCGCCGCGGATCTCGGTGCCGATGGTCGAACCGCGCTCCGAGACCTTGAAGTAGCGGTCGACGACGTTGGTGGGGGGCGCAGGACGGGGCTTCTGCGCGGTGGAGGTCGATGCCATGCGCGCAGTGTGGCAGAACTGTGTCACCAGGAAATTACGGCCGCGACGGCTCGTCACCAACGTCACACGATCGGGGTGCCGGCCCGTCGGGAGCCGCGGCTAGGCTCGCCGCGTGCCGTCGCTGATCGACAAGCTCTTCCACCCGACCAAGACCCCGCCACCGCCGGTGGACGTGGACCTCGGCCGCGTGATGCTCGTCGGCACCGGCGTCTGGGTCGTGGCGTTCGTCGTCGCCGCCGTGCTCGCGCTCACCGGCGAGGCGTCGTGGATGCCCGCGTGGGTGTGCGCGACCGGGGCGGCCTTCGGGCTGCTGGGCATCGCCTGGGCCCGACGGAACACGGCGCGCCGGGCCGCGGCCGCGGGCTGAGCGCTCAGCCCAGGAAGATCTGCGCACACAGCAACCCGCGGGGGCCGGTCGCGCAGCCGACGCCGATCTGCGTGTACGCGTCGCCGAGGATGTTGGCGCGGTGCCCGTCGGACCCCATCCAGCCCGCCACCACGGCCAGCGCCGTCGGGTAGCCGAGCGCGAGGTTCTCCCCGACCGTCCGGGCTGCGCACGCGGCCAGGATCGGCTCCAGCGGGTCGTGCTCGAAGCGGTCCTCCGCGGCGAGCGTCGCCGTGCGGGTCGCCGCCTGCTCGGTCGCGCACGGCGAGACCGCGAGGGGCGGCAGGCCCGCGGTCGCGCGTTCCGCGTTGGTGCGGGTGACGATCTCGTCGACCATCGTGGGCGGCGACGGCGGCGCCGCCTCGACGGGCGGGGCGTCGGGGGGCGACGACGGAGCCGGGGCGGGGGCGGCGGCCGTCGGGCTCACCGGCGCGGCCGTGGCGGACGGTGCGCGGGTGCCGGACCGGCCCGCGGGGTCGTCGGCCCGCAGCGCCCGCTCGGCGTCCGACGACGTCGCCGTGATGTCGACGCTCGGGCTCAGCGCGATCGGGACCGCCACGAGGGCGAGCGTGCACGCCGCCACCAGCGCCAGCCTGCGCGGCCAGCGACGCCGGGGCTCACGACGAACCCGCAGGTCCCGGCGCTGCCGGCGACCCCCGGGCGTCGGCGCCACGGGCGGGAAGGGATGCACCCGGGGGACGCTATCGGGTTCCTGACGGAACGGACACTCACTCGCCCCGGGCGACATCCAGGGCGATCTCGTCGGCCCGGTCGGGGGCCGTCAGCAGCGCCTCGACCGCGTAGCGGAGCTCCCACCGGCCCGCGGCCTGCGCCAGCCCTGCCGCCAGTCCGGCAAGGTGCACCGCGTGGACCACCCCGTCGTCGTCGACCCACCACTCGACGGGCGCGCCGTCGACCAGCAGGTCGTCGTGCTGGACCCACGTGGTCGGCGCGTCCGGAAGGAGGGCGCGCACGCCGGCCGGGACGTCGTCGACCTCGCCGTCGTCGTCGACGTCGCCCTCCGCCAGGTCGGCCGCGAACGGGAGGTCCAGCAGCCGGGCCGTGACGTCGGTGCCCGGGACCAGAGCCGCCACGTCGGTCCGCTGGTGCCACATCGGGTGCTCGGCCACCGCTGCGTCCTCGGCGTGCACGACCGCGACGCGGCCGGGTCCGACGAGGGCGGGCAGGCGCTCGGGCGGTTCGTCGGGGGCCATCGCCCGCCACACCGCGGCGGCGAGCGCGGGCTCGACCGCGACGCCGATCGGTCCCCACGAGTCGAGCAGCTGGGTCCAGCCGGGGCCGTCGAGCTCGTCCAGGGTGGCGACGCCGCCGAGCGCGCGCTGCACCGGGACGTCGAGGTCGGCGACGACGTCCGGCGCCGCGGGCAGCAGCGCGGCCAGGGTGTCGCCGACCGCGAACGGCCGGCCGAGCCCGAGCCCCGACTGCTCGCGGAGCCACCAGGACGTGTAGGACGGGGCACCGGCGGCCGACTCGCCCCGGACCGGGTCGACGAGCGCCCGGTGGAGGGCCGGCTCGCCCGCGATGCGCGCGAGGACCCGCGGCCACGCGTCCGGGTCGACGGCATCGAGGTCCGCGACCGCCACGGCCTCCCCCACGTACGCGCCCGCGCCCAGGCGCTCCGAGAGGTGCGCCAGGTAGTCGTCCCAGCCGTCGAGCGACTGGGCCGCGAGCGTCGCGGAGTCGGTCGCGCCGTCCCGCAGCGAGGCCGGATCGGCGAGGACGTCGGCGACGTGCACGAGGACCAGGTCCGCGCGGACACCGATGGCGGTCAGGGCGTCGCGACCCCACCGGTCCACGGTCTCGATGGACACCGTCGACAGCACGCGGTCGTCCAGGAGGGACGCGGCCACCGAGCCCGGCAGGACCAGGCTGTCGGCGGGCGTGCGTTCGCCGTCGGCGGCCGGCAGGGGCAGGAGCCCTAGCCAAGGCAGGGCCTCGCGCGGCAGACGGTCGCCGTCGACCGCGTGCACCAGGGCGAGGACCGCGTCGACGACCTCGTCGGTCTCGGCGTCGTCGTCGGCGAGCTCCAGGACCGCCTGGCGCACCGTGTCCTGCAGGAGGAGGCCGACGGCGTCGGGAGCCTGCGCGCCGAGGCGCTCGAGGACGGGGTGCGCCCCGGCCGGGTCCACCACGCGCAGCCCCCAGCGGCCGAGGGTCTCGAGGGTTCGCTCTCCCAGCCGCTCAGCGAGCTCGGGCGCCAGCACGACCGTCCCGCGCGCGCCGCGGACCACCCGGCCGTCGGCCAGCGGGACCGGGACCGCTCCGAGGGCCTCGCGGGACTGCGGGTCGTCGGCCAGCAGCTCGAGCGCGTCGTACAGCTCCGCCCACCCGCCGTCGCTCACGGCGGGCAAGTCCTCGACGACGTCCGCCAGCGACCGGATCTCGACGCCGAGCGCCCGCGCCTGGGACTCGCGGCCGTCGGGGAGCACCACGAGCGCCGTGACCCTCCGCCCCAAGGCCGCCAGCGCCGTGGCGTCGTGCACCGACGACCGGGCGAGGGCCACGGCCTGGGTCGGGACGACGAGGGGGTCGGCGTCGTCGGGGGCCGCCCGGTGCAGCAGCGGCGTGCGGGTCAGGCGTTCGACGATCCGGGTGCGGAGGGCGGCGTCGAGCGCGCCCGCCGCCAGGCCCGTGGGGACCAGGGCGAGGGCATCGCGGCCGGCCGCCGCGCGGCCGTGGGCCAGGCGCGCGTAGACGTCGGCCGCGTGGTCGAGGACGGCGTCGGTCAGCGGTCCCTGCGCGACGTGCCGGCGGGAGGGGTCGAGGGGGAAGGTCGCGACGAGCAGCGCGGGGACGCTGCACGGCTCGTCGGTGGGCGTCGGGGCGTGCACCACCTGCTCGGTCCGGGGCAGCTGCGCGCCGCCGCGCGGCAGGGCCCACGTGACCCGCCACGCGCGGGCGGCTCGCTCCTCGACGGGGCGGTCGGCCATGAGCGCCAGCGGCAGCTCGCCCTCGCCGGTCGCGACCGTCCAGCGGTCCGCGACGTCCACGAGGCGCCGGACCGGACCCGTCTCGTCGTCGACCAGGATCTCGACCAGGCCCGGCAGCGCGAGCAGGAGGGGGTCGCCGACGTCGTGCAGGAGCGAGCGGACCTCGTCGGCGGCGACCTCGTCGCGCAGCTCGAGGACCACCGCGGTGTCGTAGCCGGTGGGCGGGCTGCCCTCGGCCGGCAGGGGCAGGCGCAGGGCCGGCAGGGAGCCGTCGCGGCGGCGGACCTCGTCGGCGAGGCCCGGGTTGTCGAGCGCCGCCTCGGTCAGGAGCTCGGCCGCGTCGGCGGCGCTGAACCGGACGCCGCCGCTGGTGGACAGGACGGAGACCTCGTCGGCGACGGACCGCACCGCGGCGAACCCGACGCCGAACCGGCCGACCGCGCGTCGCGACGCCGCCCCGTCCCGCTTGGCCGACGCCCGCATCGACGCCAGCGACGCGACGCCCTCGGCATCGAGCGGGGCGCCGGTGTTCGCGGCCACGAGCACCGTGCGGCCGGCGTCCGTGCGGGCCAGTCGGAGCAGCAGCCGCCCCGGGACGCCCGCCAGCGTGGCCGCGTCGGCGGCGTTCTGCGCGAGCTCGACGATCACGCGGTCGCGGTAGTAGCCGCGGGCGTGGTCCTCCTCCGTGTTCGCGTCCTCGCGCAGGCGCGCGGGAGACGATCGCCACGCCCCCAGGACGGCCGCGCGCAGGGCGGCCGTGCCGAAGGCGTCGGCGGTCACGGCTCCGGGTCGGGCTCCGCGGGCGGCTCGTCCGCGGAGTCGGGGGCGGGGGTTGCGTCGGGGGTGTCGTCGGTCTCGACGGCCGCGTCGGCGACGAGCTCCGTCGTGTCGGCGGGCGTCGCGGTGTCGTCGGCCGCCGCGGTCTCGTCGACCGTGACGTCGTGGGCGACCGTGACGTCGTCGGCGTCCGTGACTTCGTCGGCGTCCGTGTCCTCGTCGGTCACTGCGACCTCGTCGACGGGTGCCTCGGCGTCCTCGGGCAGCGCGACCTCGTCGGTCGTCGCGGGCTCGTCGGCGAAGCTCGTCGCGTCGTCGGCAACGGGCGTCGCCTCGTCGGCAACGGGCATCGCGTCGTCGGCAACGGTCGTCGCATCGTCGGCAACGGGCGTCGCGTCGTCGACAACGGTGGTCGCGTCGTCGGCAACGGCTGTCGCGTCATCGGCAACGGGCGTCGCGTCGTCGGCGACCGCGGTCTCGGCCACGACCGCCTCGACCGCAGCGGTGTGCGCGGGCTCTGCAGCCTCCTGGGCGGGGGCCGACGGGGTGAGGTTGACCAGCTCGAGGCTGAGCTCGTCGATGAGGGGGTCGACGTCGGGCCAATCGGTCGGAGGCGCCTCCGCGTCGGTCTCCGAGTGAGCGCCGCAGCCGTGGTCGACGCTCACGACGGTGCCGTCGTCGGGCGACCACTGGTTCGCGCAGACGCCGAAGACGGTGCCGAGCGACCCCTGCAGGGGGACCAGGAAGCCGCAGCTGCCGCACGCGGCGGCCGATGCGAGCGAACCGGCGCTCGTCGGGCCGTGCGGGCCGCGGTACCAGCGCTCGGCGGCCTCGTCGCGACCCTCGGGCGAGAGCACCCGGACGCGGGCGAGGGCGAGCTCGTCGATCGCGACGTCGTCGAGCTCGGGGTCCCCGGTCGGGGTCCAGCCCGGCTCGAGGCGCGGGTCGTCGGCCTTGAACGGCAGCACGTCGCCGGGGCCGATGTCGCCCGGGCGGATGCGCTCGGACCACGGCAGCCAGGCTCGGCCGAGGACCGCGTCCGGGCCGGGCAGCAGCTCGGCCTCGCAGACGGTCGCGGTCCGGCCGCGCGGGACGCGGGCGACGGTGACCGTCCACTCCCAGCCGCGGTAGCCGCGGGCGGCCGATGCGAACCGGTGGGAGACCAGGCGCTCGCCCTCGACGACGAGGCCGAGGTACTCACCGACGTCGGCCGGGTCCTCGGCGAGGTCGATCGCGACCTCACGAGCGAGGTCGACGGCCGATCCGAGGACCGCGTCCTTGGTTGCTGCAGGCATGCTCAGGCCTCGATGTCGTCCGCGACGGCGCGCAGGAGCGAGGCGTACTGCTCCCCGCGCGCCTTCTCGGGGTAGCGGCCACGACGAAGGTCGTTGCCGACGCGGTCGAGGACCTTGATGAGGTCCTCGATGATGACGGCCATGTCGTCGGCGGGCTTGCGCGCCGCCTTCGCAACAGAGGGCACGGGGTCCAGCAGCTTGACCGAGAGGGCCTGGGGGCCGCGGCGGCCGTCGGCGACGCCGAAGTCGACCTTGGCGCCGGGCTTGGGCGCCGTGACGCCCTCGGGGAGCGCCGACGCGTGCAGGAAGACCTCGCCGCCGTCGTCGCTGGCGATGAACCCGAAGCCGCGCTCGGTGTCGAACCACTTGACCTTGCCGGTAGGCACGGTGAACCCCGTTCATGAGAAGAAGACGTACTGGCCACAAGGTTACCGGCCACGGACGACGAAAACCCCACGCGGCCCCTGGAAGCCCCCGCGTGCGCGTGACGTTGGGCTTGTCGATGACGTCCGCACCCGACATGACCGCCGCCCGCGCCAGGCTCGAGGAGCTGCGCGCGACCACCTTGTCGCGCCTCGCCGCTCTGCAGAGCGAGCACCGGGCCGTCGTCGACGCGTCGCGGGACAGCAACGCCGACGACGAGCACGACCCCGAGGGCGCGACGATCGCCTTCGAGCGTGCCCAGGTGGACGCGTTGGCGCGGGATGCGTCGGCACGGCTGCTCTCGATCGACCATGCCCTCGCCCGGGTCGACGACGGCACCTACGGGGTGTGCGAGGTCTGCGGCGAGGCGATCCCTGGCGGTCGGCTCGAGGCCCGGCCGACCGCGACGACGTGCGTGGGGTGCGCCGGTCGGTAATCGCTGCCTGTGGATGTGGCCAGTTATTCACCTGTGGGCGGCTCGATGCATTGTGCGGTGTGGATTGTTTCTGCCTCTGACCTGCGGATATATGCGCTTGTTTGTTTGTCTCAAGATGTGAGCAATTGCCACCGCGAATGTCAGTGGTCACTGGGAGAGTTCTTCGTGGCGGGATTGTTGGGCCCGGTCTTTCGGGTCCGTCCTGGTGCGGAGGAGGTGGGCGCGGGTGTCGATCGAGGAGGTCGCTTCGGGCGCCGATGCCGCGAGCACTGCCGCCGCCGGTCACACGTCGCCTGATGCGGCGTCGGGTGAGTCGACCGGGCCGTCCCGCTCGCCTGCGCCGGCCCTTGCCTTGCCGGTCGGGTCGAGCGCTTCCGACGCCCTGGCGGTCCTGAAGGCGGCCGTCGATGCGTTGGCGGTCGCGTCCGATCCCTCGTTCGCCGGCGGTCGGTTGGACGGCCCGGCCGCCGTCGAGGTGGTCCGGGAGGCGCTGACTTTGGCGGGGCGGTTGTCCGCGATCGCCGCGCGGGTGGTTCCGGTGGTCGAGGCCGACGGCTGGTGGGCGCTGGACGGTGCCCGGTCGATCACCACGTGGGTCGCCACTCAGGGGCGCCTCCCGCACGCCCACGCGGCCCGGCTGGTGGCGCTGGGCCGGGCGTTCCGCGACCACCTGCCCGACACCGCCGCGGCCGCGACGGCTGGGGCGGTGCCGGTCGAGGCCGCGCACGCGCTCGCGGCCGTCGCGAACACGGACGCCCGTCGCGCCGCCCTGGCCGCCCCGGCGGAGGAGTGCGGGGAAGGATTCCTGCTCGAGCACGCACAGTCGCTGCCGGTGTCCCAGTTCCGGCTGCTCACCCGCCGCTGGGCCGCTCAGGCCGACCCGGCCGCCGACGACGACGGCTACACCGAGGCGTCCGACCGGGAGTTCCTGACGGTGTCGCAGACCACCGACGGATGCCACCTGGCCGGGTTCCTGACCACCGAGCACGGTCACGCGCTACAGGCTGCCCTGACCGCGCTGGCAGGCCGGTCCGCGGACCAGGCCAGGCAGCCCGCCGGCCGTCGTCGCGCGCGAGCCCTGGTCAACCTGACTCGGCTGGCCCTGGACCGCGACCTGACGGGAGCCACGGGCGACCACCGCCCCCACATCACCGCTGTCGTGGACCTCGACACCCTGCGCCGCGCCCTGGATCGCGCCCAGGGAGCACCCGGGCAGCCGGACGGAGCTGCTGCCGGGGCGAGCCTGGACGGTCCGAGCGCACCTCGGCAGCCGGACGGAGCAGCTACCGGGGCGAGCCTGGACGGGCAGCCTGCGCATCAGCGCCGCCGACGCCGGCGTGCCGCGGAGACCGCAGCTGAGCCCGTGTCGCGCGGCCCGTTGCTCGACACGGGAGCGATCGCCGGTGCGGAGCTGGTCGGCACCGGACCGATCCCCGACACCGTCCTGGCGCGCCTCGCGTGTGACTCCTCGATCACGCGCGTCGTCTTCGGACCGCAGTCCCAGGTGCTGAACGTCGGACGTGCCGAGCGCACCTACACCGGGGTCAAGCGTCGCGCGATCGTCGCCCGCGACCGGCACTGCCAGTACCCCGACTGCGACGCACCGCCCGCGCTGGCCGAGGTCCACCACACGAAGCACTGGGTCCGCGACAACGGCGCGACGGACGTGCACACCGGGTGCCTGCTGTGCTGGCACCACCACGCCGTGGTGCACGACCGGGCCATCGAGATCGCGCGCCGAGCCGACGGCAGCTGGCAGTTCACCGACCGCCACGGACACCCGCTCCGCACCTGACGTCGGCGCTGGTGAACGACCGATCCCGCGAGCAGGCACGCTGACGCCCCACGACGACGCCTCTCGACAGGGCTTCAGGGCGCCGAGTCCCTACGAAGACGGCTCTCGAGCGCGGGGCGCCCGATGGGCGTCAGTCGCGACTCTCGACCACCACGTGCCCAGCCGCGTCGGCGAGCCCGGAGCCGGTCCGGAGCTCGGTCATCGCGTCCTCGTCGCCGTCGAGGCGGGCTGCGACGGCGTCGTAGAACTCCGGGGCACGGTGCGGGGCGATGTCGAGCAGGTCCGACATGAGCCGCCACCAGCGCAGCTGCGCGTCGCCGTTGAACCCGTGCGCCCGGAGCCGCACGAGCGCCGCGACACCCTCGATGACGTCGTCACCAGGCCCGGATGGATCGGTGAGGCGGCGCGCGCAGTCGGCGACGTCCGCAACGACGTCGGGCCATCCGGAGAGGTGCTGGAGCACGAGCGGGTGCAGGTCCGGATCGCCCAGCGCGCCGGCCGCGACCATCGTGAGCCGGTGCACGGCTCCGCCGGCGCGGCTCAGGCCGGCGCGAACGTACGGCAACGCGCGCAGATCCTGCCGGAAGGCCAGCCCCGCCAGCGCCTCGTGCCGGGTGTCGACGTCGATGTCGTCGAGCCGGGCGACGAGCGCCTCTCGCACCTCAGCCGTGTCCACCTCGCGCCACGCCTGGCCGAGCGCGAAGCAGGCCCAGTCCCGAACGTCTGTATCGGGGTCGGCCGTGAGGTCGATCGCCGCAGACAGCAGCCCGGGGCCTGGGACGTCGTCCGCCAGCCACGGCAGCTGGACCGCCACCGCCCAGCGGACGTCCGCGCTCTCGTGCCCCGCGAGCGCGAGGACCGCCGCCGCATCCTTCGGCCCCGCGGCGTCGACCGCCTCGCAGAGGTCCGCCACGTTGCTCGCGGTCACGCTCCTGAGGGCCATCCCGAAAGTGTGGACGACGACGCCGGCCGCCGGCGCCGTCTTTCGCGCTGCAGGCGGGTGACTACGCGCCCTCGGCCAGCCGGTCCAGCGCCAGCGCCGCGAGCACGGCGGGGCCGACCGCGAGCGACTCCTCGGCGAACCGCGCCTGCGCCGAGTGGTTGTACGCCGCGGTCGCGGGGTCCTCGCCGACGGGCGTCGCGCCGAGCCCGAGGTACGTGCCGGGCACCTCCTGCAGCACGTAGGAGAAGTCCTCGGCGCCGGAGATCGGCTGCGGCGCCGTCGCGTAGGCGGCCTCGCCGAACAGCCCCCGGACCAGGCCGGCTGCCCGGTCGACCTCGGCCGGGGTGTTCGACGTGACGGGGTAGCCGCGCTGGTAGTCGACGGTCGCGGTGAAGCCGTGCGCGGCGGCGATCCCCTCGGCGACCCGGGTCAGCCTCTCCGGGATCACGGCGTGCGTGGTCTCCGAGAAGGTGCGGACCGTGGCCTCGAGGACGGCGGTCGACGGGATGACGTTGTTCGTCGTGCCGGCCGCGATCTTGCCGACGGTGACGACGACCGGGTCGAAGGCGTCGAACTGCCGCGTGACCATCGCCTGCAGGGCCAGCACGATCTCGGCGGCCACCGGGACCGGATCCGCGGCGAGGTGCGGCATCGAGCCGTGCCCGCCCCGACCGTGGACGGTGACGACGACGGAGTCGGCCGCGGCGAGCATGGTGCCGGCACGCGAGATCACGAGCCCCGCAGGCAGCATCGAGGACATGACGTGCAGGCCGTAGGCCGCCACGACCCGGTCGCCGGCGGCGTCCAGCACACCCTCCTCGATCATGAGCCGGGCGCCGTGGTCGCCCTCCTCGCCCGGCTGGAACATGAGGACGACGTCGCCGTCGATCTCGTCGCGCCGGGACGCCAGGAGCCGGGCGGCGCCGACGAGCCCGGCGACATGCAGGTCGTGCCCGCACGCGTGCATGACCCCGGCGTTCTCGGACGCGAAGTCCTCGCCGGAGTCCTCCGTGACCGGGAGGGCGTCCATGTCCCCGCGCAGCAGCACAGCGGGACCCGGTCGACCGCCTCGTAGGACCGCGACGACCGAGCTGAGACCCGAGCCGGTGCTCACCTCGAGGCCGAGCGGCGCGATCGCGTCAAGGACGAGCCGCTGCGTCTCAGGCAGGTCGAGGCCGATCTCCGGGGTGCGGTGCAACGCCCGGCGGAGGGCGACGAGGTCCGGCAGCTGCGCGGAGGCGTCGGCACGCAGGCCGGCGAGGACGTCGGGTGACAGGGACACGTGCGGGAACCTCCAGGGACGAGCGGGACCTCGGCGATCCGAGACTGCCAGACGACCGAGCTGCCCGCGTGCAGCCGTTACCCACCAGTAGCCGAACCCCCGTGAGCCGCGCCCGCCACGTAAGGTTGTGCGGATGCCCACATTCACCGGTTATCTGCGGGAACGCAGCGACGACGAGCTCGTCGCGCTGCTCCGGAGCCGACCGGATCTGGCGTCGCCGTCGCCCGCGACGCTGTCGTCGCTGGCGGTCCGCGCCACCAGCCGGTCGAGCCTCGAGCGCGCCCTCGCGGGCGTCGACGCGAGCGTGCTGCAGGTCCTCGAGGCCGTCGTCGCACTCTGTGAGCCTGGCCCGGTCACGGCGGCCGACCTGCCGTCCGCGATCGGCGCGACCGACGACGCCGGCGTCGCGCTGATCGAGCGCGCCCTGCGCCTGGCCGTCGTCGGCACCCTGGTCTACCCCGACGGGCCCGACGACGACGCCCCCCTGCTGCCCTCCCCCGGTCTCGCGGAGGTCCTCGGCCCGTACCCGGCGGGGCTCGCCCCGCTCGACGCGGGCGTGCGACGGGGCACGCCGATCGAGCCGGTGGACCTGGACGACCTGCCGACGCTGCTGGACACGGCCCCCACCGGTGCGCGGCCCGTGCTCGACGCCCTGCTCTGGGGACCACCGGTCGGGCTCGCGCCGTCCAACAGCACCGCGGCGGCCGCCGCCGTCGACTGGCTGCTTCGACGCCACCTGCTCCTGCCCGGCGACTCGCGGCACGTCGTCCTGCCCCGAGCGGTGGCTCTCGCACTGCGCGGGGGGCGCACACACCCGTCGCCGGCCTTCCCACCGGCGGTCCCCGACGACGTCCCTCAGCGCACCCACGCGCTGATCACGGCGGAGTCGGCGGCCGCCGGCGAACGCATCGTGCTCCTCGTCGCCCGCCTCGTGCGCCTCTGGGAGCACACACCTCCCGGGGTGCTGCGTGGCGGCGGGCTCGGCGTGCGCGAGCTGCGGCGCGTCGCGATGGCGCTCGAGACCGACGAGTCCGAGGCCGCGTTCGTCATCGAGCTGGCAGGTGCGGCCGCGTTCGTGGCCGACGACGGCGAGGACAGCCCGTCGTTCGCACCGACCGTCGCGGTCGACGAGTGGGCCGTGCGCGACGTGCCCGACCGGTGGGCGGCGCTGGCGCGCACGTGGCGGTCCATGCTGCGCACGCCCTGGCTCGTGGGCGGCCGCGACGACCGCGGCGGCGTGCGAGCCGCTCTCGACCCCGAGCTGCAGCGCACCTGGGCGCCGCGGTTGCGGCGGTCGGTGCTCGACGTGCTCGCCGAGACGCCGCCCGGCACCGCCCTGGACGCCGCGCACGTGGTCGCCATCCTGCGGTGGCGGACCCCACGGTCGGTCCCGCCGGCCGCCGCCGTGCACGCGATCCTGGTCGAGGCCGGTCGGCTCGGCATCCTGGGTGCGGGGGCGTTGTCCGACGCCGGCCGCGCGCTGCTGCTGGAGACCGCGCCCATGGTCGGCGCCGAGCCCGCCGACCCCGCCGACGCGCTCGCGGCCGCCCTCCCGCCCGCCGTCGACGAGATCCTGCTGCAGGGCGACCTCACGGGCGTCGTCCCGGGCCGCCCGAGCCCTGAGCTCGAGGACCTGCTGGACCGGACCGCGCACGTCGAGTCCCGCGGCGGCGCCCTCACGGTGCGGTTCACGCCCGAGTCGGTCCGGCGGGCGCTCGACGCCGGCTCGACCGCCGACGGGCTCCTGGCCGAGCTGGGCGGCCACGCCCGCTCCGGGGTCCCGCAGCCGCTCGAGTACCTGGTGCGGGACGCGGCGCGCCGGCACGGCCGGCTGCGCGTCGGCTCGGCCTCCGGCTACGTGCGCGCGGACGACCCCTCGCTCCTCGCCGGCCTGGCCGAGGACCCGCGGCTCGCGTCGCTGGGACTGATCCGGCTCGCGCCGACCGTCCTGGCGGCGCAGGCCCCGGTCCGGGAGCTGATCGAGGCCCTGCGCGCGCACGGGCTCGCGCCGGTCGCGGAAGGACCGGACGGCCAGGTGCTGCACGTCGTCTCGACCGTGCGCCGCGTCGGGCGTCGCGCCACCGCGGGTGCCCGTCGCCGCACGACCGACGGCGCACCGGGGACGTCGCGCGAGACCCCGAGCGACGACCGGTTGCTCGCCCTGGTGCCGCAGCTGCGCCGGGCCGAGCAGGAGCGCACGACCGACGAGGTCGAGCGGCTGCCCAGCGCGCTGCCGCCGCCCCCCGCCCGGCGGGCCCTCCAGCCCACCCCGGTACCGGCCGCGACGGGAACAGCCGACCCCGTCGACGCGTTGGTGCTGCTGCGCGAGGCGGCGGCCGAGAAGGCCGAGGTGTGGGTCGAGCTGGTCGGCTCGCACGGCGTCCCGCAGCGGCGGCTCCTGCGTCCCCTCCGGGTCGAGGGCGGTCGGCTGCGGGCCATCGACACCGCCCGCGAGTCCGAGCTGACGGTCGCCGTGCACCGCATCGCCACCGTCACGCGCGCGACGCCAGCGCCGACGGAACAAGCAGCAGACGATCGTCAGGAGACTTCGTGACCAACGGCCCCCTCATCGTGCAGAGCGACAAGACGCTCCTGCTCGAGGTCGACCACGACCAGGCCGAGGCCTGCCGGCGCGCGATCGCCCCGTTCGCGGAGCTCGAGCGCGCCCCCGAGCACGTGCACACCTACCGCCTGACGCCGCTCGGCCTCTGGAACGCGCGCGCCGCGGGCCACGACGCCGAGCAGGTGGTCGACGTCCTGCTCGAGTACTCGCGCTACCCGGTCCCGCACGCCCTGCTGGTCGACGTCGCCGACACGATGTCGCGCTACGGGCGCCTGCAGCTGGTCCAGGACCCGGTGCACGGGCTCGTCCTGCACGCCCTCGACCCGGCCGTGCTGGCCGAGGTCGTCCGGTCCAAGCGCACCGCGGGCCTGCTGGGCGCCCGCCTCGACGCGACCGACGTCATCGTCCACCCCTCCGAGCGCGGCCACCTCAAGCAGGTGCTGCTCAAGCTCGGCTGGCCCGCCGAGGACCTGGCCGGCTACGTCGACGGCGAGGCCCACCAGATCGACCTGCACGAGGACGGCTGGGCCCTTCGCCCGTACCAGAAGCAGGCCGTCGACGGCTTCTTCCACGGCGGCTCGGGCGTCGTCGTGCTCCCCTGCGGCGCCGGCAAGACCCTCGTCGGCGCGGGTGCCATGGCGCGCTCGTCGACGACCACCCTGATCCTGGTGACCAACACCGTGAGCGCCCGCCAGTGGCGCGACGAGCTGGTCAAGCGGACGTCGCTGACCGAGGACGAGATCGGCGAGTACTCGGGCGCCCGCAAGGAGATCCGCCCGGTCACCATCGCGACCTACCAGGTGCTGACGACGAAGCGGAAGGGCGTGTACACGCACCTCGAGCTCCTCGACGCCCGCGACTGGGGGCTCGTGGTCTACGACGAGGTCCACCTGCTGCCCGCGCCGATCTTCCGCATGACGGCCGACCTCCAGGCCCGCCGACGCCTCGGGCTGACCGCCACGCTGGTGCGCGAGGACGGCCGCGAGGACGAGGTGTTCAGCCTCATCGGCCCCAAGCGGTTCGACGCCCCCTGGAAGGACATCGAGGCGCAGGGCTACATCGCGCCCGCCGACTGCGTCGAGGTCCGGCTCACGCTCCCCGACGCCGACCGCATGGCCTACGCGACCGCCGAGCCCGAGGAGAAGTACCGGCTCGCGGCGACCGCCCGCGGCAAGAACCGGGTGGTCGAGCGGCTCGTCGCCAAGCACGAGGGCGACCCGACGCTGGTCATCGGCCAGTACCTCGACCAGCTCCACGAGCTCGCGGAGCACCTGGACGCCGACCTCATCACCGGCGAGACCACCGTCCGCGAGCGCCAGCGGCTCTTCGACGCCTTCCGGTCGGGCGAGATCACCAAGCTCGTCGTGAGCAAGGTGGCCAACTTCTCGATCGACCTGCCCGAGGCGTCCGTGGCCATCCAGGTGTCGGGGTCGTTCGGCTCCCGCCAGGAGGAGGCGCAGCGGCTCGGCCGGATCATGCGGCCCAAGGGCGACGGACGGACCGCGCACTTCTACACGGTCGTCGCGCGCGACACCGTGGACCAGGACTTCGCCGCGCACCGGCAGCGGTTCCTGGCCGAGCAGGGCTACGCGTACTCGATCGTCGACGCCGAGGACCTCGACGCGGCGGTCGAGAAGGACTGACCGACGACGAGAGCGCCCGACCCCCTGCCGGGGTCGGGCGCTCTTCTCGTCGGATCAGGCGGAGACGGGCTCCTGGGCCGCGTCGCGCACGTGCGCGGCGAACGACTCGGCCAGCACGCGGCCGGCGGCGGTGACCTCGTCCTCGCGGGCGGCGTAGGCGGTCAGCACGGCCTCGGTGTCGACGTCGTCGTGCCCGTCGGCCCACGCGCGCAGCGTGTCCGCGCCCGCCTCGGGGTGGAACTGCACGCCCCACGCCGAGCCGATGCGGAAGGCCTGGTACGGGTACATGGCCGACGACGCGAGCCACACGGCGCCGCGCGGCAGGTCGACGACCGCGTCCGCGTGCATGCTCGGCTGCGGCGTCCGGTAGCGGTCGTCCGCCAGGGCGGCGACGGGGCCGACGACGGCGTCGCCGGCCGCCTCGGGACGCCAGCGCACGTCGACGATGCCGGACTCGCGCCCGGGGGGCGCCGCGACCTGCACGCGACCGCCGCGGGCGGCGGCGAGCAGCTGCGCGCCGAGGCAGATGCCGAGCGTGGGGACGCCCTGCGTGCTCGCGTCGGCGAGCAGCGCGCGCAGCTCGGGGAGCCACGGGGCCGTGGCGTCGTCGTAGGCCGACATGTGGCCGCCGAGGACGACGAGGCCGTCGCCGACCTCGTCCGCGACGGGAACGCTCTCACCGGCGAACGCCGCGACGATGCGCAGCTCGACGTCGCCGAGCCACTCGGCGAAGCGGTCGAGGTGGACGTCGGGAGAGCTCTGGATGACGGTGACGACCGGGCGAGGGCCGCCGTGCAGGGGGGTGGTCACGCGGAGACGGTACCCCCGCACGACCCCGGTTCCGCAAGGAACGACCGCCCGTTCTGTCCGGTTCTTGGTCAGTCGTCCACCTTTGCCGACCGGATGAATCTGTCACGCGTGCGCGTCATCACATCGGCGGGGCTGGACACGTGTTCGGCGTTCACCCAGCGAACTCCCAGGCAGTCGGGCCAGACTCGGGGTATGTCGACACCCCACACGACCGCGTCGTCGGGCACCCCCGAGGCGCGTCTGCTCGTCGTCGACGACGAGCCGAACATCCGCGAGCTGCTGGCGACGTCGCTGCGGTTCGCGGGCTTCGAGGTGCACGCCGCCGCCGACGGGGGCTCCGCCCTGCGGCTCGCGCGCGAGGTCGAGCCGGACCTCGTCGTGCTCGACGTGATGCTCCCCGACATGGACGGGTTCACCGTCACGCGGCGCCTGCGGGAGAAGGGCCAGCACGTCCCCGTGCTCTTCCTCACCGCGCGGGACGACACCGCCGACAAGGTGCAGGGCCTGACCGTCGGCGGCGACGACTACGTGACCAAGCCCTTCAGCCTGGAGGAGGTCGTCGCCCGCATCCGCGCCGTGCTGCGCCGCACCCGTCCGGGTCTCGACGACGACAGCAGCGTGCTGCGGTACGCCGACCTCGAGCTCGACGAGGACTCCCACGAGGTGGCCCGCGCCGGCCACCCCGTCGACCTGTCCCCCACCGAGTTCAAGCTGCTGCGCTACCTCATGCTCAACCCCGGCCGGGTGCTCTCGAAGTCGCAGATCCTCGACCACGTCTGGCAGTACGACTGGGGCGGCGACGCGAACATCGTCGAGTCCTACATCTCCTACCTGCGCCGCAAGGTCGACCAGATCGACGGCGCGGACGGGCAGCGCCTGCCCCCGCTGATCCACACGAAGCGCGGGGTGGGCTACCTGCTGCGCGAGTCGTCGTGACGGCTGACGTCATGGTCGAGGAGCCGGTCGAGACCTCGACCCCGCCTGAACCGCGCCGACGGCGTCGCCCCGTGCGCGACTGGTGGGCCGGGACCACGCTGGTCTCGCGCCTCGTCGGCATCGTCACGGTGCTCCTCGCGGTGGGCCTGGTGCTCGCCGGCGCCACGAGCGCGGCCCTGCTGGAGGGCACCCTCGTCGCGCAGGTGGACAACAAGCTGCAGACCGAGGGCACCGAGATCGCCACGCAGAAGCTCGGGCAGATCGACACGAGCGGCTCGACCGTCTACACGCCCAGCGACTACTACCTGCGCTACGCGGTCGGCGACGACGCGCTGCCGATCCTGTCGCCGACGACGCGCGCGCAGTACGGCACCCCCATCGTCCCGTCGATCAGCACCGCCGGCGTCACCGCCCGGCACGGCGAGCCGTTCACGGTGCCGTCGACGCGCGCGGGTTCGCAGTGGCGGGCCGTCGCCTACACGTTCACGATGCGCGACGGGACGGCCGGCACCGCGGTGATCGCGCTCCCGCTCGGCGACATCGAGCGGACGGTCCGCACCATGACCGTGGTGCTCGTGGCCAGCGGGATCGGCATCCTCCTGCTCGGCGCCGCCGCCGGCACGTGGGCCGTCCGCCGGTCGCTCAAGCCGCTGCGCGAGATCGAGACGACCGCCGCCGCGATCGCCGACGGCGACCTCTCCCAGCGCGTGCCGGCCGGGTCCGAGCACACCGAGGTCGGCCGCCTGAGCGCCGCGCTCAACGGGATGCTCGCCCAGATCGAGCAGGCGTTCGGGGCGCAGACGGAGTCCGAGGCGCGCATGCGCCGGTTCGTCGCCGACGCCTCGCACGAGCTGCGCACCCCGCTGGCCACCATCCGCGGCTACGGCGAGCTGTACCGCATGGGTGCGCTGACGACGAAGGACCAGGTGGACGACACCCTGCGCCGGATCGAGCAGTCCGCCACGCGCATGGGCGCCCTCGTCGAGGACCTTCTGGCGCTCGCGCGGCTGGACGACGGCCGACCGATGACCACCGGCCCGGTCGACCTCACCGTCCTGGCCGCCGACGCCGTGAGCGACCTGCACGCCCTGGACCCGTCCCGGTCGACCCGGCTGGTCCCGCTGGTCGACGGCGCTCCCGGCGGTCCGTGCGTCGTCGTCGGCGAGGAGTCGCGGCTGCGCCAGGTGCTCGCCAACCTCGTCGGCAACACCGTGCAGCACACGCCGCCCGGCACGCCCGTCGAGATCGCGGTCGGGATCCTCCCGTCCGGCGAGGGCGCCCTCGAGGTGCGCGACCACGGCCCGGGCATCGACCCCGAGCACGCCGCGCGCGTGTTCGAGCGGTTCTACCGCGTCGACGCCAGCCGCGGGCGCGACTCCGGCGGGGCCGGGCTCGGCATGGCGATCGTCGCCGCGATCGTCGACGCCCACGACGGCACGGTCAGCCTGCAGGAGACACCCGGAGGGGGGACGACCGTGCGGGTCACGCTCCCCGTCCCGGCCGCTTCCGGGACGTGAGGCTCAGGTCTGAGGGCTACCATGGCGGGTTCCTACCGTCGGAGTAAGGCTGGACTTCATGGGCGTCCATGACGCACCGCAGTGGTTGTTGTCCGCGTACGTACGCAGTGCCGTCGGGGCCGGTGCCACCGCCCCGACCGAGCAGATCCGCGATGCCGGACAGGCACTGGTCGATCGATGGGGCTCCCCCGGGCGCTCCTTCCACAACCTCAAGCACCTGGTCGACGTGCTGAGCCGCGTCGACGAGCTGGCCGAGGAGACCCACCGGCCCGACATCGTGCGGCTGGCCGCCTGGTACCACGGCGCGATCTTCGACGCCGCCGACCGCAAGGCCTACGCCAACCGCGGTGGCGAGGACGAGATCGCCAGCGCGCGCCTGGCGTTCGACGAGCTGACCGCCCTCGGCGTCCCCGAGAAGCACGCGCAGCGCGTCCACGACCTGGTCGTCGCCCTGGTCCGGCACACCCCGAACCCGGCGGACTCGGACTGCGCCGTGCTGTGCGACGCCGACCTCGCGATGCTCGCCACCGAGCCGCAGAAGTACAAGTCCTACGTGCAGGACATCCGCAGCGAGTACTCGCACCTGCCGGTCGAGGACTACCTGCGCGCTCGCGTCCGCATCCTGCACAAGCTCCTCGCCCGCCCCTCCCTCTTCGTCAGCCCGCTCGGCTCTGCCTGGGAGGAGCCTGCGCGGCAGAACCTCTCCGGCGAGCTGCAGCGGCTCGAGAAGGAGCTCCGCGCGATCGACGCCGCCTCCGCGACCGCCGCTGCCGAGGCCCCGGCCGCCGACGCCCGCGCCGGCTACGGCACGCCCGCCGAGGGCTCGAGCGCCGCCCGCACCTGACGCCTCGCGCGCAGTCGCCGGCGGCGCGTGCTGCTCCGTCCGCACTCGATCGGCCTCCAACCCGCACAGGCGCGGACGTACCCACGCCCCGCCGCTGACGTCCGCACTCGATCGGCCTCCAACCCGCACGAGCGCGGACGTGCCGACGCCGCGCTGCTGACGTGGCCCCGCGATCGCTAGTTTCCGCGGGTCTGGCTGCGTATCCTGTGGGAGCGCTCTCGCGTGCATCGCCTTGCAGGTCTCTGGTCGGGCTGCGGGTTGTTGTGGTGACTGGGGTGCTGGTCGGTCCCGGGTCGAGGTGCAGCGGTGCCCTCGACTCGGGACGGACCGCACGCTCCTCACCACGCCGAGCCGCCCACAGCCCCCGATCGGCGCGCCCGGCCCCACCGATGAGGCGCTGCCGACGTCGGGCGCGACCGCCCAGACCTACGTTTCTCGCACACGTCGGGACCACCCGGCAGGCAGCGACGGAGGTCCCATGAGCAGGTACGAGGTCGACAGTGCGCAGGTCGCCCAGGCGGCGGCGAGCGTGCAGGCGCGGGCCGGCACCATCCGCAGCGAGGTGGCGGCGATGCACCGACAGCTGGCGGATCTGCAGGGGTCGTGGCGGGGCGCCGCGGCCAGTGCGTTCACGGGGGTGCTGGCCGACTGGTCGGCCACCGAGGCGCGCCTCGACGCCTCCCTCGAGCAGATCGTGGCCGCCATGCACGCGGCCGCTCGCACGTACGCGGAGGCCGAGACCCAGGCCTCGCGGCTGTTCAGCGTGTGACCCCGATGCCTCCGCGCCTACGCTCGGGCCGTGACCGTGCTCGTGGACCCGCCGATGTGGCCGAACCACGGCATGCTGTGGGGCCACCTGGTCAGCGACTCGTCGCTCGACGAGCTGCACGCGTTCGCGGCCCGGGCCGGCATCCCGCAGCGCGGGTTCGACCTGGACCACTACGACGTGCCGGACCAGCGCATCGACGAGCTCGTCGCGCTCGGTGCCGAGCTGGTGAGCGCGAAAGAACTGATCACGCGGCTGCGGGCCTCCGGCCTGCGCGTCCCGGCGAGAGATCGGGGTCGACACCACCACGCGTGACCTCTGCCGCGAGACCCCGTCCGACTCGCGACGGCCCACCGGGCTGGGCCGGACGAACCCGACTGCCCGAGCCGGTGCCGGCCCGGGGGCCAAGCCGGGCCGAGGCCGAGCCGGGCCGAGCCGACGCGGAGCCGAGCCGACACTGAGTGCGGGCGGTCCGATCCGGACCGGCGTCGGCGTCGGAGCCTCCGGCGATACGCTCGACAGATGCCGCCGCTGCGCCCGCTCGACCAGTCGTCGAAGCTCAAGAACGTGCTGTACGAGATCCGCGGGTCGGCCCTGGACGAGGTGGTCCGCCTCGAGGCCGAGGGGCACACGATCCTGCGGCTGAACACGGGCAACCCCGCCGCGTTCGGCTTCGAGGCACCGCACCAGATCGTGCGGGACGTCATCGCCGCGATCCCGCACGCGCACGGTTACACCGACTCGCGCGGCATCCTCAGCGCCCGCCGCGCGGTGGTCACCCGGTACGAGACCGAGCCCGGCTTCCCCGAGATCGACGTCGACGACGTCTACCTGGGCAACGGGGTCTCGGAGCTGATCACCATGGTCATGCAGGCGCTCCTCGACGAGGGCGACGAGGTGCTCATCCCGTCGCCGGACTACCCGCTGTGGACGGCGATGACCTCGCTCTCCGACGGCGTCCCGGTCCACTACCGCTGCGACGAGTCCGCCGGGTGGGAGCCCGACCTCGAGCACATCCGCTCCCTGGTCGGCCCGCGCACCAAGGCGATCGTCGTCATCAACCCGAACAACCCGACGGGCGCCGTGTACTCGCGCGAGGTGCTCGAAGGCATCGCCGCGATCGCCCGCGAGCACAGCCTGCTCGTGCTCTCGGACGAGATCTACGACCGGATCCTGTTCGACGGCGCGAAGCACATCCCGATGGCGACGGTCGCCCCGGACCTGCTGTGCCTCACGTTCAACGGCCTGTCCAAGACGTATCGCGTGGCGGGCTACCGCTCCGGCTGGCTCGTCGTCACCGGGCCGCGGGCGCACGCCACCGGCTTCCTCGAGGGCATCACCCTGTTGGCCTCGACCCGGCTGTGCCCCAACGTCCCCGCCCAGCACGCGGTCCAGGCGGCGCTCGGCGGCATCCAGAGCATCGACGCCCTCATCGCCCCCGGCGGCCGGCTGCACGAGCAGCGCGACGTGGCCTACCGCGGGCTGACCTCGATCCCCGGCGTCGACTGCGTCCGCCCGGACGGCGCCCTGTACCTCTTCCCGCGCCTCGACCCGGACGTCCACGAGATCCGCGACGACGCCCGCCTGGTCTACGACCTGCTGGTCAGCGAGCACATCCTTCTGGTGCAGGGCACGGGCTTCAACTGGCCGACCCCGGACCACCTGCGCATCGTCACGCTGCCCGAGGCCCGCGTCCTCTCGGAGGCGATCGAACGCATGGGCAACTTCCTGTCGAGCTACCGCCAGTAACGGTCGGGCTGAACCGAGGCGGCGTCAGCACCGGATGTCGGACGCCGCTGACGACGAGGTCGTGCGTTCGGGACGAGGTCGTGCGTTGCAACTCACGACCTCATCCCAAACTCACGACCTCGCGGACTGGGCGGAGCGCCGGGTCGTCGGGCCACGCCCGCGTGGGCTCGCGCACGACCAGCCGGGTCGCCTGGCGCCACGCCCGCGCGGGCTCGCGCGCACGACCGGCCGGGTCGTCTGGGGCCACGCCCGCGTGGCCTCGCGCGCACAACCGGCCGGGTCGCCTGGGCCACGCCCGCGTGGGCTCGCGCGCACGACCGGCCGGAGTCGTTGGGGGGTCACGTCCTCGCGGACTCGCGTAGGCGCGGGGTCGGGTCCGCGGACAGACCGGAGCGCGACCGGGGGGTCGGATACAGCGAACGGGCCGGCCACCCGAAGGTGACCGGCCCGCTCGACCGTGCTAGCTGCTCAGCGCTTCAGCTGCGGATCAGAACCCGCCGCCGAAGTCCTCGCCGCCACCGCCGGCCGGCGCCTGGTTGCGCTCCGGCTTGTCGGCCACGACGGCCTCGGTGGTGAGGAAGAGCGCGGCGATCGAGGCCGCGTTCTGCAGCGCGGAGCGCGTGACCTTCACCGGGTCGTTGACGCCCGCGGCGAGCAGGTCCTCGTAGACGTTGGTCGCGGCGTTGAGGCCGTGACCGACGGGGAGGTTGCGCACCTTCTCGGCCACGACGCCACCCTCGAGACCGGCGTTGATCGCGATCTGCTTGAGCGGGGCCTCGATCGCGAGCTTCACGATCGCGGCACCGGTCGCCTCGTCGCCCTCGAGCTTGAGGCCCTCGAACGCCGTCTTGCCGGCCTGGATGAGCGCCACGCCACCACCGGCGACGATGCCCTCCTCGACGGCCGCCTTCGCGTTGCGAACGGCGTCCTCGATGCGGTGCTTGCGCTCCTTGAGCTCGACCTCGGTGGCCGCGCCCGCCTTGATGACGGCGACGCCACCGGCGAGCTTGGCGAGGCGCTCCTGGAGCTTCTCGCGGTCGTAGTCCGAGTCCGAGTTCTCGATCTCGGCGCGGATCTGGGAGACGCGGCCCTGGATCTGGGCGGCGTCGCCGGAGCCCTCGACGATGGTGGTCTCGTCCTTGGTGACGACGATCTTGCGCGCCGTACCGAGGACCTCGAGGCCCACCGTGTCGAGCTTGAGACCGACGGTCTCGGAGACGACCTGGCCGCCGGTGAGGATGGCCATGTCCTGCAGCATCGCCTTGCGGCGGTCGCCGAAGCCGGGGGCCTTGACGGCGACCGACTTGAACAGGCCACGGATCTTGTTGACGACGAGCGTGGCCAGGGCCTCGCCCTCGACGTCCTCGGCGACGATGAACAGCGGCTTGCCGGCCTGGATGACCTTCTCCAGGAGGGGCAGCAGGTCCTTGACGTTCGAGATCTTCGACTCGACGAGCAGGACGTACGCGTCCTCGAGGACGGCCTCCTGACGCTCCGGGTCGGTCACGAAGTACGCCGACAGGAAGCCCTTGTCGAAGCGCATGCCCTCGGTGAGCTCGAGCTCGAGGCCCAGCGCGCTGGACTCCTCGACGGTGATGACGCCTTCCTTGCCGACCTTGTCGAGCGCCTCGGCGATGAGGTCGCCGATCGCCTGGTCGCCGGCGGAGATGGCGGCCGTGGCGGCGATCTCCTCCTTGGTCTCGACGTCCTTCGCCTGCGCGAGCAGGGCAGCGGTGACGGCCTCGACGGCCTTCTCGATGCCCTTCTTCAGCGCGATCGGGTTGGCGCCGGCCGCGACGTTGCGCAGGCCCTCGCGCACGAGCGCCTGGGCGAGCACGGTGGCGGTGGTGGTGCCGTCGCCAGCGACGTCGTCCGTCTTCTTGGCGACCTCCTTGACGAGCTCCGCACCGATCTTCTCGAAGGGGTCCTCGAGGTCGATCTCCTTGGCGATGGAGACGCCGTCGTTGGTGATCGTGGGGGCGCCCCACTTCTTGTCCAGGACGACGTTGCGGCCCTTCGGGCCGAGGGTGACCTTGACGGTGTCGGCGAGGATGTTGAGTCCCCGCTCGATGCCGCGACGGGCCTCCTCGTTGAAGGCAATGATCTTGGCCATGGGGCTGTGATCCTTCACTGGGTTCGGGTCGGCCGAGGGTGCCCGCGACGGACGAGCGCGCCGCCCGCGGTCTTGTCCCGCGTGCGACGGCCCTCACCGGACGGCCGTGGTGATTCTGTCACTCTCCACCGGAGAGTGCTAAGTCCAATGGTTAGCACTCGACCCCCGAGAGTGCAAGCAGCGTTCACTCTCGGCGAGGCCGTAGCGACGGCGCCCGGGTGCGTCCCGACCGGTGCGGAGGGGCCGTCGAGCCGCGTGGGAGCGGTGCCGGGCTATCGTGCGCGTGTGCAAGGTCACGACGATGACGTCGACGCGGTCCCCGGCGACGCCGGCACCACGAGCGCGCCCTCGCGCGGCGGCGCCGGCCCGGCGATCGCGCGCCCGCACGCTGCACATGTCGCTCTCGGCGGGC